>JAFGBN010000068.1 GCA_016933195.1 Dehalococcoidia bacterium
ATTCTTTGCAACATGGGGCGCTTTTCATCACCATGCCAGTATGCTCCGGCCACATGAGTAAGCTTGAATGCCTTTACTTTACCAGTGGAGGCTATGTGAGGTCCACGACATAAATCGATAAAGGAGCCTTGCTTATAGATAGTTACTGTGGCATCAGCAATCTCATTGATAAGCTCGAGTTTATAGGGTTGAGTGGCAAAGAGACGGCATGCTGCTTCTTTGCTCATCTCCTCTCTGGTGAAGGGCAGATTAGCATCAATAATTTCCCTCATCTTATTTTCAATTGCAGGTAAGTCGTCTGAGGTCAGTGACCTAGGTAGGTCAAAATCATAGTAAAAGCCATCCTCGATAGTTGGCCCGATACCAAATTTAGCTTCCGGAAAAAGGTATTGTACTGCCTCTGCCAGTATATGGGCAGAGGAGTGACGCATCCTATCCAATTTCTCTTCTAAATTTGTCATCGAATACTTCTTGCATTATAGCTGAATTAAGAATCTCACTCTTAAGGCGAGAGACTATCATAACCACCAAAGATTGAAAAAGTCACACACACCTTTAAATGAATATGCGTCTTCCGCCTAAAGCTTCATTTAACGCAATATGCTCCTCCTGTGACAATTTAAGAACTGCTCCCTGGTGACGTAGCCAATCAGGTACTCTTAAGAGTCGCAAATCTTTTCTCAAAACATTCTCCCAGATGGGAGTCCGAACGAAATTCTTATTAAATCTAACGTTGGCTCGCCATCTTCTTTTCCTGTTCCGGGTCATTACAAGATTCATCAGGCTCTACGGGTCCATAAGCTGGCTCCGAAGTAACAGATGCAACGGCATAGGCCGCTGCATCATTTCCTGACTGGCCTATGAGCAGGGTATCAAAAATTTTTGTTTGTCTGAGTACAGGCCATCTGCTTCTTTTGAGATTGGCTCTCAGATATTCTTGAACCTTAAATAATTTTCCGGGATTCGATTTAGCTAGCTGAGCCACTCCTGCTCTCCTAGAATTTCACTGCAAATGGTGGGCGATACTGGATTTGAACCAGTGACCTCTGCGATGTCAACGCAGCGCTCTCACCACTGAGCTAACCGCCCTTCGAGCGATTGTAGCAAACATCTTTATATGGGTCAAACCTTTGATAAATCTGGCAGCAGTTGGAAGTCGCTCATCACTGCGTGGCTTAGAAATTGGACATTGGTTAATAAACAACAGGAGCGTAGTGCTTGCCTGCTGTGTAAATGCTAGAGACTATTCCTTAATCTCGTAGCCTCACACTGCTGGTTATGTCAACCTGTATAGGTTGTCCGCATTTGGGGCAGGATAATTGTATCGTAAGAGGTCTTCCCATTACTCTTTCTACAAGTGATGTTATCACTGTATCTACGTTATCCAGTCTATCATCGAACATATTGAGGCGCTTAATTATTTGTTCGATGTCTTGGTCTCGGTCGACTTGTGCAACCGGATCATCCTTATTTTGTGAAATCAATTTATAAACCCTTCTCCACGACGCCTAATGACTCTAGCTCGGCTTTATCTTGTTGTACTAGCTTATCTATCTGCTCAGAGACAGTACGCTCCAAGTATTTACGAAAGGCTTCACGCGCTGCTGGTGATGACTGCACTGCTTCTTTAACTTTCTGCCACTCATCGCCGATTACCTCGCTTATCTGCTCAGCGCTTATGGGCTGTTTCCCTTGCCATAGATCTTCTATCCTGTCCAAAACCCTAGCTGCCATGGCTCTCTTAATACGGTCGAAAGAGAGTATCTCCCCTGCAGCATATGGTTGTCCTGCCTTTCTTTCTGTCACAGTTTATCTCCTCCAGTCAGACTTATTTAGTGCTATCATCATAAAGTCTAATAGCAAGATTTGTCAAGACGTAGTCTCTTCCATGTTGATGTTCTACGATTTTGTCATCATCTAATAGTTCAGGAAAAATGTCACCATGAAGGAGATGGGGGTATTGAACAAGAAGGAACAGAGAAGGTTGGTAGTATTAAACTCGGAGATTCGCTGCTCTTGTCGCCCAGCCTGGCCTAGCTTATAGTCAGCCAGGGGAAGGATTTATCCCTGATGAGGTATTTTGTTTTAAATATCGCCGCACGGTGGGTCCAGATAACGTGGTGCGTTTGAAAGAGCATAGACTGCAAATACTGCCAATCGGTGGTAGATTGAGCTATGTGCTCGCCAGGGTGGAGGTACACGAGAGGATGGATGGCATTTTAGCGGTATATTGCCCAAGGACAATGCCTGGCTACCAAACTAGCACCGCCGTAGGCTCCAGCGCTCAGGGTGAAGAATAATCAGGCCATACCCAATATGACTGGTAAATTTGCTCTGCCTGTCACTGTTGCAAAGAAAGCTTCACAGCCATGACTTCCTCATCACACAAAACCCGGACCGAACCCCATGACGCAGGCCTTTTAAAGCGCATATCGATAGGGAGTGATGGGGTCGGATGTCACTAGTTGACACGAAACCTTTCATGCTGCCAGCAGCCCGGCATAGTATTTCTGTGTATAAGCTACAGGTGATAAGAATCCCAGTTTAGCCTGCCGCCGCTGCCGGTTGTAAAGTATCCCGGTATATTCTGTAATGTCTTCAATTGCTTCCCGCCTGGTACGATAATGACGATGATTAATCAGTTCCTGTTTGAGAATTCTCCAGAAGCTCTCCATCTTCACTTCCAGCAGTTCTTTCTTCGTCCGGGCTAGCTCCATCTCAACTTCAGTTCAGGGCTTTTGTGTCTTGCCGCTTTCTCCCAACTTGCCTTCCTTATAGGCTTTGATGCAATAAGCGAGTGTTGAGGGAGCCAGGGACAGCCTTTGGGCTGCTTCACGACATGATGTCTTATCTTCCGCTACCAATTTGACCGCTTCCTGGCGGAATTCCCGGGTGTACCTTCCTTGTGGGATACTTCTCAATCTGACACCTCCGTCTTTCTATTTTACCTGACTTTGGTGTCCATTAAATCCATCCTACCCCATGACAAATGCAATGAACAATTAAAGTGACATTTTCGCTGGGCAGCAACAGCATTTGTGCTCGTTTACATCTTCCTTTTGATTTCCTCGTATAGCATTCACGAGTTGTTGCGGTGTGGCATACCCGATTCCTGATGCGATAAACATGGCAATCCTATATCACTCAGAGCAGGCTTTGTAAGGCAATTTACTTATTCATTTGAGAACGCTTCGGTACTTTGTGTCTCGTAATGATCAATAAGGAGAACCTGTGTTCCCGGTCACCTGAATGAGCACATTAAGTTGACATATAAGGGCTCTCATGCTAAGTTTACATCTTAAATATAGCTTACTCCAATGAACCAGAGACGAAGGGAAGGGCACTTAGACTTAGTCTAAGTGTCCTTATTTTTGATGCCTATGTATAGAAAGGAGAAGGCATGGATTTAGTCTGGATTTGCGTGATTGTGGGAATTATAGCTGCCGGCGTAGCTGCTTACTTTGTGCGCTATGTTTTACGACAGGACGAAGGCCCACAGAGAATTAAGGATATTTCTGCCGCTATTAAAGAAGGAGGACTTACCTTTATTCACAGAGAGTATCGAACACTGGCTATCGTGATAGCGGTGATAGCTATTGTTCTGGCGCTTGTTCCCGGTTTGGGTTGGAAGATGACTGTGGCTTTCATCTTTGGCGCCGTAAGTTCAATGGGTGCTGGTTATGCTGGCATGAACATGGCCCTGAGATCCAATGGCAGGACTTGCGTTGCAGCCCAAAAAGGCTTGAATCAAGGATTGAGAGTTGCCTTCAGAGGTGGAGCAGTCATGGGATTGACGGTGGTCAGCATAGGCATACTTGGACTATCTGTTCTATATTTTGCCTGGCATAATGACCCTAATTTCCTGATTACAATTCCAGCTTATGGCACCGGGGCTTCGTTAGTAGCTCTTTTTGCCAGGGTAGGTGGTGGAATTTTCACCAAGGGAGCCGATGCCGGCTCCGATTTGGTGGGGAAGGTGGAGGCTGGGATACCAGAGGATGACCCCAGGAACGCTGCAGTCATAGCTGATAACGTGGGTGACAATGTTGGCGACGTATGCGGTATGGGCGCTGACCTCCTCGAGTCTTATGTCGAAACCGTTATCGCTGCTATGACGCTCACAACTGTGGGGGCCATCGTAGCACCTTGGGTAACAACAACATTGTTCCCCACACTGTCGGCTGATGTAGCAGTACAAGCCGCCTGGTGGCTACCATTGTTAGTCATGGCCGGCGGCATTGTAGCCTCCATAATCGGATGTTTTTTAGTCAGGGTGGGAGAGAAAATGGAAATGAGTACCCTTCTGGGCGCTTTGCGCCGCGGCACGCTCAGCGCCACTATACTGACAGCAGTCTTCGGTTTCCTGGCAATCTATTTCCTGCATGGCAACCTGGCACTCTTTTGGTCTATGTTTGCTGGCCTTATAGCTGGTGCACTTATTGGGGAAAGCACAAACTACTTTACCTCTTATGCTTATAAGCCAACACGGGAGATTTCCGAAGCTTCCGCTACCGGTGCTGGTGCTACTATAATTCGTGGTTTTGCTGTTGGGACGATGAGCACATGGCCACCGATAATCCTGATAGCTATAGCAATTATGGTTGCCCATCATTTTGGCAGTTTCTATGGTGTGGCCTTAGCCGCCGTTGGAATGCTATCTACCTTGGGCGTGACGCTAGCTACCGATGCCTATGGACCCATAGCTGACAACGCTGGAGGCATTACCACTCAAGCTGAGTTACCACCCGAAGTGCGGGAGAGGACCGATGCTTTGGATTCTCTCGGCAACACTACCGCAGCTACCGGTAAAGGATTTGCGATTGGTGCTGCTGCCATGAATTCTCTGGGCTTAATTCTCGCCTTCGCCATGGCTGTGGGAATAGTGACGCTCTCATCCACAGGCAAACTTACATTACCTCCCGAATTAAGCTTGCTGAGCGTGCCAGTTATCGTTGGCATAATTCTAGGTGCCCTTATGCCACCCATCTTTTGTGCCATGACTATGAAATCTGTTGGTGTAACAACGTCAGCCATTATAAATGAAGTCCGCCGTCAATGGCGCGACATAAAAGGCTTGATGGAAGGAACAGCCAGACCCGAATATGGCAGATGTGTAGATATTTGCACCAGAACAGCACTGAAAGAGATGTTAGTCCCTTCAATATTGACGATAATAGTACCTGTATTGGTGGGAATAATCCTGGGCAAATATGCCTTGGCTGGTTTTCTCATTGGTGCCTTGGCTACAGGCTTTATACTTGCCGTTACTCTAAACAATGCTGGAGGCGCCTGGGATAATGCTAAGAAGTGGATTGAAGCGGGACACCTCGGAGGCAAAGGCTCAGACGCCCACAAGGCAGCAGTAGTGGGAGACACCGCGGGCGACCCGATGAAAGACACTGCTGGGCCATCTCTCAATATAATGCTCAAGTTGATGTCGGTAATTTCGTTGCTGCTGGCACCAGTACTAATACATTTTGCTGGCTTGATTTAATCGTAGCAATTTCTCGTTGAGAGCCCTTCCATTTTGGCATTTGGTGAAGACTCCTCCGCGCCCTTTAATAGACAAGGTCCAGCGTGCAGAGGGATTCCACTTTGTGCGCCTCCCTTGAAGTAGCAACTGAAGGTTTTCTTTGAGGAGACACAGGTGCCGATGCTACAATAAAGCATCATGCCGGATGCCATATTTGTCAAAGGTGCCAGGGAACATAATCTCAAGGATATAGATGTCGCTATCCCCAGAAACAAACTTGTAGTCATTACTGGTGTTTCCGGCTCGGGGAAAAGCTCCCTAGCCTTCGATACCATATACGCTGAAGGCCAGCGCAGGTATGTAGAATCCCTTTCCACCTATGCCCGCCAGTTCTTAGGGCAAATGGAAAAGCCTGATGTTGATTACATTGAGGGGCTTAGCCCAGCCATATCCATTGACCAAAAAGGACCGCATCATAATCCGAGATCTATCGTGGGAACAGTAACTGAGATATACGACTATTTACGCCTCCTCTTTGCCCGCATTGGTCACCCACATTGTCCCAAATGCGGACGTGAGATTTCCCGCCAGACGGTGCAGCAAATCGTGGATGCTGTCCAAGGGATACCTGAAGGAAGTCGCATTATGATACTGGCGCCATTAGTTAGAGACCGTAAAGGTGAACATCAAACAATATTCCAGGATTTGCAAAGGGCAGGGTTTGTCAGAGTCCGAGTCGATGGGGAAATTCATGACCTTTCCGAAGAATTTCACCTGGATAAGAACAAGAAACATACCATAGAAGCTGTAGTTGACCGATTACAGATACGCCATTCCGAGCCCTTGGCCCCTTGTCATTCTGAGGGAGAGAAGCGACCGAAGAATCTTGTTCAGGATAAACTCCACAAAGAATCCCAGAGACCCTTCACTTCGTTCGGGGTGACAAAGCAAGGACATTATCCTGAGCAGAGCGAAGGACCCCACACCGCTCAGGACAGGCTCCGCAAAGAAACTAATGAAAATGATGCCCGACTCGCTGATTCTATTGAGACAGCACTGAAATTAGGGTCAGGCGTTGTTCTCATATCCATTATTAACGGACAGGAGTTGCTTTTCTCGGAACATCTTGCCTGCGTTTATTGTGGTATTAGCCTAGGGGAAATTGCCCCCAGGACATTTAGCTTTAACAGTCCTCATGGCGCTTGCCCAGCCTGTACTGGACTGGGCTGCAAATTTGAGATTGACCCCAATTTGCTTATCCCTGATAGGGAACTGAGCTTAGCTAAAGGTGCTATTCAACCCTGGGCAAGAAATGGTGCCATGAGCACCTGGTATAGCAGCATACTTCAATCTCTGGCGCATCGTTACGGCTTCTCCCTATCTGCACCGGTCAAGGAGCTGACTGAAGAGCAATTACGCCTGGTTCTTTATGGAGATGGGGGCGAGACAATTCCCGCTGTATATGAAGACCGTTATGGCAGAATGCGCCAGTACTACACTAATTTCGAAGGTGTCATACCATACCTGGAGCGCCGTTACAGGGAAACGGACTCCGATAGTGTTAGAACTGATATCGAGAGATATATGTCATCCAGCCCTTGTCCCGTGTGCCAGGGAAAACGACTGAAGCCAGAGTCTCTAGCCATCACCATTGTGGGCAAAAATATTATGGATATCACTGCATTATCCATCACGGAAGCCCTAAAATGGGTGGAGCAACTTGGCAGCCAAATCAGCCTCCGCGAGCTTACCATAGCCAAACAGATTATCAAGGAGATTCATGCCCGCCTGGGGTTCCTTAGAGATATAGGCCTGAGCTACTTAACTTTAGACCGCCCTTCTGCTACCTTGAGTGGTGGTGAGGCACAAAGAATCCACCTGGCTACCCAAATTGGTAGTGGACTCACCGGGGTACTTTACATTTGCGATGAGCCAACAGTAGGTTTACACCCTGCTGATGGTTCCAGGCTCATAGACACATTGAAGCGCCTCAGAGATTTAGATAACACTATGATAATTGTAGAGCATGATGAAGCTATGATGAGAGCTGCCGATTACATTATTGACATGGGACCTGGTGCAGGTAAACAAGGAGGAGCTGTTGTGGCTACAGGAACGCTGCAAGATATAATGAATTGTCCCCTGTCAGTAACCGGACAGTATCTCAGCGGGGCAAAGCAAATTCCCCTACCCCAAGAGCGGCGGAATGGCTCAGGGAAAGAGCTAGTTATTAAAGGCGCTAGAGAGAACAACCTAAAGAATATTGACGTCCATATCCCTTTGGGCAAGTTTGTTTGCATCGCCGGCATTTCTGGGAGTGGCAAGAGTTCTCTAATCAACGAAATCTTGTATAAAAAGTTAGCTCGCTGGTTCTACCGAGCTAAGGACAAACCAGGCAAATGTGACGGCATTATTGGCACTGAGCATATTGATAAGGTAGTTAATATTGACCAGTCGCCAATTGGCCGCACCCCACGAAGTAACCCCGCTACTTATACGGGGACATTCACTCCTATTCGAGAACTTTTTGCCCAGGTCCCTGAAGCAAGAATGCGTGGTTATTCTCCAGGTCGTTTTTCCTTCAATGTAAAGGGAGGGAGGTGTGAAGCTTGCCAGGGAGCTGGTTATGTTCAAATCGAGATGCAATTTTTGCCCAATGTCACTGTCCCTTGCGAGGTATGCAAGGGAAAAAGGTACAACCGTGAAGCATTGGAAATCCACTTTAAGGGGAAGAATATCGCCGAAATCCTTGCTATGACTGTGGATGAAGCCCTACTTTTATTCGACCACTTCCCCAAAATAAAAAGGAAGCTAAGGACTCTTCGAGATGTAGGTTTAGGGTATATTTGCTTGGGGCAACCAGCACCCACTCTCTCCGGAGGCGAGGCACAGCGGGTAAAGCTGGCGACAGAGCTATCCCGCCGCTCCACAGGTAAATCCCTCTACATACTCGATGAGCCAACTACAGGCCTCTCCTTCTCAGACATTGCTTGCCTTTTACAGGTGCTACAACGCTTGGTGGACTACGGAAATACAGTGATTGTCATTGAGCATCAACTCGATGTAATCAAAAATGCTGATTGGGTCATTGACCTTGGCCCAGGAGCTGGTGATGAAGGCGGTTACATCATAGCTTCAGGCACCCCTGAAGAGGTGGCACAAAATGATAACTCTTCTACTGGGCAATATTTATGTGGTATATTAACCAAAACAAATTAGGAGGCCCCTGCCGAATCTCTGCCTTCAAGGAAAGGAAATACGGCAAAGGCGATAAAACAGACAGTCTGCTATCATGAGCATAAAGGTGAATAGAAAAGAAGCGCTCAATTCCATCCTGACTAACGTTCAAGATGAGAGTGTGGTGAGGCATATGTTTGCCACCGAGGCAATTATGCGCACATTGGCCAGGAAATTAGGCGAACACGAGGAGGAGTGGGGACTTACCGGGCTTCTTCACGACATAGACATGGAGCTGATTGAAGGTGATATGAGCATCCACAGTAGACTGGGGGCTGATATAGCCCGAGAGCTTGGAGCCAGCGAAGCCATGGCTCATGCTATTCTGTGTCACAATGAAGCTCACGGCATCCCTCGAGAAACAAGATTGGATAAGGCGCTCTTTTGTGCCGACACCATGAGCAGTCTTATTGCCGATGCTGCCTTGGTTCAGCCCGATAAACTAAATGGATTAACTGCCGGGTTGGTAATGGAATGCCTGCAGGAGAAAAAGCCTGCTGCCGGAGTTGACACAAAAAAGATACTTAGCTGCCAAGAAATCGGATTGGAGCTGGAAGAAGCTATCACCTTGAGCATCGAGGCCATGAAAGGTATTGCTTCAGCGCTACAGTTGTAGCACTTCCTTATTTAAGGATGCCAATGCAGCGAGCTTGCAGGAATTGAGGTGCCAATGAACTTAAGAGACAAGTACGCCGTAGTGGGTATAGGCTATACGCCACAGGGGCGTGTCCCTGACAGAACAGCTCTTAGTTTTCACGTAGAGGCTTGCGCCAATGCTGTTAAGGATGCTGGACTGAAGCGAGAAGACATCGACGGGCTAATTGTCTACCGCCATTTCGAGCCATTACAAGGTGAGGTTGAAGTAACATCTTTCCTCGTAGCCCAGCAGCTAGGGCTAGCTCCCAAGTTGCTCAGCCAGGAGAGTGACTGTGCCAGAACCCACCTCTATCATGCTATTTGCGCCCTTGAAGCAGGGCTCTGTAATTACGTGCTTGTGTCTTATGGGGATAATGCTCTCTCAGGCGGCCGCACCTTTGGACGTACCTTCCATGATGACCCAATTTTCGGTCAATTTGGAGCTGCTGCTGGTTATGCCATGGCAGCTCGAAGAGGTATGCACGTCTTCCACACCGGTGCTGAAACCTGGAAGGAAATAGCTGTGGCACAGCGCAAGTGGGCTAACCTAAACACAAGAGCTATGATGCATGGTCATGCAATGACCTTTGAGGACTACTATAATTCTAAATGGGTAGTGGAGCCTTTCCGACTTTGCGATTGCTGCCTGGTCTCTGACGGCGGTCGAGCATATATTGTAACTTCTGTTGATAGAGCTAAAGACTTGAAACATCCTCCTGCTGTTATCATGGGAATAGGCCAGCACCATCCATCATCCAGCATCGCCCAGGCGACTTATATTACAGGGCCTACCGGTGCCAAAGTAGCCGGTGAAATGGCATTCAAGATGGCAGAAATTACAATTGACGATATTGATGCCTGCGAGATTTACGATTGCTTCACCTACACGGTGGAGCTAACATTGCAGGATTATGGTTTCTTTAAGCCTGGAGAGGGAAGGGAGTGGTTCAAGGATGGGACGATTGCCCCAGGCGGAAGAATGCCTGTCAACAGCTCCGGAGGACTTCTCTCCGAGGCCTATTTCATGGGCCTTACCCCACTGACAGAAGGGGCTATGCAGATAATGAACCGCTGCGGAGAGAGGCAACTTGGCTCCAAAACCCATACCAGAGAGCCTGAGATAATCCTGTGCAGTGACAACGGTGGGACACTCCAGAGCCACTCTTGCACAATATTGAGGAAGTTGTAGTTTCCTATGCCATATGACAAGCCCTTGCCTGAACCAAACGGGGATACCAAGTCCTTTTGGGATGGCTGCAAGCAGCATCGGCTGCGGTTCCAAAGATGCAAGGATTGTAAACATGTTCGCTGGCCTCCATCCATAGTCTGCCCCCTGTGTTACTCATATGATACGGAGTGGATAGTAGCCAGTGGCAGAGGGAAGGTTTATACCTTCGTCGTCTACCACCAGGTCTACCACGAGGCCTTCAGAGATGATGTACCCTACATAACAGCTATTGTAGAATTACAGGAGGGGCCACACCTGCTCACCAATATAGTGGGATGCAGTCCTGAGCAAGTTGAGTGTGATATGCCCGTTGAGGTGGTATGGGAAAACATCACTGAAGAGTTCAGCCTGCCCAAGTTCAAGCCGGTATACTAATTCCCTTACACTGTTGTCACCAAACTCGGTATAATAACTTATAGTCACACACAGGCAAAAGAGCATGTTTTAAACAATGAAGGCTTTTGGGCCAGTCCCCTCCAGACGATTGGGACATAGCTTGGGAATAAACAATATCCCTCCCAAGATATGTACCTATTCTTGTGTTTATTGCCAGCTTGGAAACACTATAAGCATGCAGGTTGAAAGGCAAAACTTCTACGAAGCAAAAGAGCTAGCCCGGGAAGTAAAACAAAAGATCATAGAAGCAGAGAAAAAAGGAGAACCAATAGACTATCTAACATTTGTCTCAGACGGCGAGCCCACTTTGGATATTAACCTCGGCAGGGAAATTGAGCTTCTGGAGCTCCTGAACACCAAGATCGCTGTCATTATGAATGCCTCCCTTGTCTGGCGTGAAGATGTTAGGGAGGACTTAAGAAAAGCAGACTGGGTTTCCCTGAAGGTGGATGCCGTGAGCAGAGAAATCTGGCGCAGGGTTAACAGACCACACAAGTCATTGGAACTCAAAACCGTTTTAGATGGGATGCTCCAATTTGCCAGCAGCTTTGAAGGTGAATTAACAACAGAGACTATGCTGATTCAGGGCATCAATGATAATTACGAAGAAATTGCAAAAATCGCTGATTTCTTGACAGAGCTAAGACCAGTCAAAGCCTACCTCGCTATCCCTACCAGGCCGCCGACACAAAAAGGGCTAAAAGCTGCCAGTGAGTCGGCTATAAACATGGCATATCAGGTTTTTAGCCAGAAATTAAGCAATGTGGAATATTTAATCGGCTATGAAGGGAATGCTTTTGCCTTTACCGGTGAAGTTGAAGCCGATTTACTCAGCATTACATCGGTGCACCCAATGAGGGAGGAAGCTATTGCTGAGCTTCTGAAAAAGGCCAATGCGGAATGGGATGTGGTTGCAAGGCTGGTTGAACAGAATAAGCTCACGGAGACTGAATATCAAGAAAAGAAATTCTATGTGAGAAAGCTCCCCGGTAGGAGAGGTCAAAAATAATCTTGCCTCAAGCTTCCCCTACCAATCATACCAAACGTCCGTGAGAACGAGGCCTGCCTGCCATTCCGAGCTCTTCGCTTCCTGCCACTCTGAACTCTTCATCTCCTGTCACCCTGAACGAAGCGAAGGGCCTGTAACAGATTCTTCGCCCGTAGTACTCAAAAGGACAAGACAAAAATAAGATAGCCAAACGTCTTCCCATCCAGGACTAAATTCCTATCACCTTGAGTACTAAAGTTCTATTGTATTTGCGAAGTAACCAATTTACATTCATGAAGTAGCTAATGTATACTTGAGGTCACCAATGGTGAATTACTACCTGAGAAAGGACGACGATGGAGGCAGAAGGTCATAAGAATGAATTACCCCAAAAGATGCTGACTGTGAAGGAAGTTGCCTCAATTTTCAATATTCATACTAATACGGTCAGGAGATGGGACAAGAAAGGGCTACTGAAGTCATATAGCATTGGACCTCGACGCAGCTTGAGGTTCAGGCAGGAGGACATTCTTCATTTTCTGGATAAATCTAGAAATGGAGTACATGCAGCACTTAGCTGAATAGGAGCGTGAATTGCTTCCGAAAAAGGGAGAATTTAAGAGTGCTTAGTTGTCACTCTGAGCCAACCCCTCCTCATCTTTGCCATTCTGACCCCCCCTTCTTGTCATTCTGAGGAGCGCAGCGACGAACAATCTACCGAGGGGAAGTGGCCGAGGAATCTCGCTCCAGATGACAGGTAAGATTGCTCCAAGAAGGGAACGTAGATGGAAGATAAGACGAAACAGCAACTGATTGAACAGATAGAATCACTGCACAAGGAACTTGCCAATCTAAAGCAAGAAGAAGCCAAGCGTAAGCAGGCGGAGGAGGCATTGCTGGAAAGCGAGAAATTTAGCTCCAGCCTGTTGAGTAATTCCCCCAATCCGATACTAGTTACCAATCGAGATACTTCGGTAAGGTATGTGAATCCAGCACTGGAAGAGTTAACCGGCTTTTCTCCCTCAGAGCTTGTTGGCATGAAACCTCCATATCCCTGGTGGACAGAAGAGACATTGCAGAAAACCAGTGAGGACTTCAGAGAAGCTCTACGCAAGGGGATACAGAAAGCTGAGAGGCTGTTTCAAAAGAAGGATGGGCAGCGATTCTGGGTTGAGGTAAGCGCTACACCGGCAAAACAAAACGGAGAGCTCAAGTATTACATAGTAGCTTGGGTTGACATCACCGAGCGCAAGCGGGCGGAGGAGGAACTCCAGGAGAGCCAAGAACTTCTCCAAACGCTATTTGACAGTATATTGGATGGCATTCTCATACTGGATTATAGTGGAGAAATACTAAGTCACAATTCTATACTTGGCAAAATGATTGGCCTAGAATCAACCGGTGAGGCGGTAGGGAGAAATGCACTCGAATTTGTTCTTCCTGAGTTCCACAGCGTCGTAATCCAAGATCTTGCTAATGTAAAAGAGGGAAGGGGTGGATATCTAAATTCATACAAGGTTAGAAGCGCGACGGAAAGAGAATTTTGGATTGAGGGATTGGGAACAGACATCATATACAAAGGAAAACATGCTGACCTCGTATCTATAAGGGACATCACCGAGCGCAGAAGAGCACAAGAACAACTGGAACGCTCCTTCGCTTACCTGGCAGAGACTGTTTCCCGGGCGATGAGCTCTCGGGACCCCTACACAACAGACCATCAGCAGAGAGTAGCTGAACTGGCCCGTCTCGTAGGAGAGAAGATGGGATTGGATAAGCACAGGCTCGAGGGGCTTCACATTGGCGCATTGCTTCATGACATTGGCAAGATTTCTATTCCAGGGAGTATTCTCAATAAGCCGGGCAAGTTAACTGAAGAAGAATGGGCTCTCATCCGTGCCCATACAAAGCAGGGCTATGAGATATTAGATGGCGGCAGGTTCCCCTGGCCAGTTGCTGACATGGCGTTGCACCACCATGAGCGGCTGAATGGCTCGGGCTACCCCGATGGCATCAGTGGCGATAAGTTGGGCCTGGAATGCCGCATTTTGAGTGTCTGCGATGTGGTAGAGGCTATGAGTTCCCACCGCCCTTATCGCCCAGCAAGGAGCAGGGAAGAGATTTTGGAGGAGCTCAAGAGTGGCAGGGAAACGAAGTATGATGCCAGTGTGGTAGATATAGTGCTGCAGATAATTGAGAGTGGAGAATTCGAGTTAAATTAGAAAGCAGAAACTCCACCAGCTACAAAAGCTCCAGGCCGCTAACAACATCGGTGAGGTCATTGAAGGGCTTACATTCGAGGTTATTTTCCCTGCAGTAGCCCAATAGCTCTCCTGTGGCAAAGATTTGGTAAGCATATCTTGCCGGAGAAATATCGGAGTCGCCATTGCCAACATATATCACCCTGTAACCTTGCTCTAGAAATAACCTAATATATGCCTCTTTCAACCCGTCGTCTAATTCACTGCCGTCTGGCCCTATATACCGAACTTCGACTCCCGAAGGATGGAACTGCGTTTGTGCAGCATGTACCTCAATACTTTCCAGGCCAGCCTGTTTTAATATTTCACGTATGTAAAAATCCAGGCCGTTGCTCACAATGACCAGCCGGAAGCCTCTTTCCGCGCAGTAATTCACCAGTTCTCGAAACCCATCTCGCATCTTAACCCCTCGAGAGCTTAAGCTCGAGGGTAAAGTCTCACGCTTTATAGCCTCCAGCAACGTGGATTTGTCAGCCCTGACCATAGCAAAGGCCCGGGTGTTGAATTCTCCTACCGATATCTTGTGCTCCTTATATTGACGCAGCAATTGCCGCCAATCTCCCTGAGCAAAGGCACCTAAAAGAAAGAAGCTAGCATCCGCTTCAGTAATCGTACCGTCGAAATCACATTGCACCAAGGTCTTCATCATTTAAACCTCTATTCCTTTCTTGTGATCGTGAGCTCCGGCTTCTCGTCGTTCTGAGCTTCGACCTTCTGTCATCCTGAGCGGAGCGAAGGCTCTTTCTTTACTTCCACAGAGGAGATTCTTCGTCGCTCCGCTCCTCAGAATGATACGGGTGGGTTCAGAGCGACAATCTAACTCCCACAGGACAGTGGTCTGAGCCCATCACATTGGATGAAATGCTCGTTTCTGTCACCGAGCCTATCAGGTCCTCACTTACAAAGAAGTAATCCAGTCTCCAGCCTATGTTTCGTTCTCTGGCCCTGGTCCTCACACTCCACCAGGTATAATGATTGGGCTCGTTATTGAAGTACCGAAAGGTATCTATAAAGCCATGGGCGACAAACTTGTCCATCCATTCCCTTTCCACAGGCAAAAATCCTGATATAGCTTCATTTTCTTTGGGCCGTGCTAGGTCTATTTCTTTATGAGCGGTGTTGAAATCACCACAAATGATGAGTTTTTCGCCTTTAGCCTTTAAGTCGTCCACAAAATCAAGAAATGCATCATAAAAACCCATCTTATACTTCAGCCGCTCTTCGCTCATCTTTCCGTTAGGAAAATAAATATTAAAAAGTGTGAACTGAGGATATTGGGTACTTATAACCCTTCCTTCCACATCAAACTGCTCAATGCCAAAGCCATTCTCAACTTTGATTGGCTTCTCTTTGGTGAAAGTGGCAACTCCGCTGTAACCTTTTCTCTCAGGAAAGTTCCAGTGAGCATAATAGCCGGGTGGTTGTTCAAGCTCAGGACTGATTTGGTCAGGCTGAGCTTTTGTTTCCTGCAGGCAAAGAATGTCAGGTGATTCCCGGTTTAACCATTCCAGGAAACCTTTCTTCTCCACTGCTCTAACCCCGTTGACATTCCAGCACAGTATCTCGATTTCTTTCATATGCCTCACCCTGTCAGAATATGTGATATCAGCGCAAGCAATCTTACCTTATTTCGCCCCTAATATAAAGTTGGTGTAGTTGTTCACAGCGCTGGCAACATACTCTCTTTATATGTGAGAGAGATAATATCTGATTTCCCAGGCTATGCCCTTAAAGGCTTGCAAAGATAGATGCGCTTAAGGTAGGCTTCTGGTACATCTTGGCTAAGATGCAACATATCCCACGGAGGAAATATGCTCATGAATGAAATAGGCCCCCACACTACTTTTCACGTTGTTGTGTTACTTTGGATAGCTAGGGTCATAATCTGGACATTCATCTGTACTCTACTAGCCTGGCTAGGAATCAGGGTATTGGATGCGCTTACCTCTCATATCCAAGAGCGGGAAAGGATAGGAGAGAATCCGATTTCAGTAGGTCTGTTTATAGCTGGTTTCTTTATCCTGGTGGGCTTGGTTATCCATGGGGTGGTAACTGGCCCTGTCGTAGCCGGCGGTGGCCTGTTGGCGAGTCTGATTGATCCCAGAAGACTGGGATTGGTCGCTATCAGCTTCCTGGTAAGCCTCCTGCTTGGAGTAGCCCTACTGCATATAATGGATAAGCTAACGCCAAAAATTCCTTTTCTCAGCGTGGAGCAGAATCCGGTCGCAGTAGGAATATACGTTTCCGGCTATCTGATTTTCTTTGGTTTAATAATACACAGCGCTCTAACCATGTATTTACTGTGAATTCATATGCCCAAACATTTAAGAGCCGTTTTGCCCGCAGTGGCCATCATGTTAGCTACAATGCCCGCTTTTACCTTAGCGACATCGTCAACGAACTTCTATGAACAGGGTGGAGAAGTCTTTGATGATTGGGATATATGCCGCACCAATGCTGCTGGTAGCGATGGCTTCTTTCAAGTATATCCTGAAGCGGATTTCCATCCCATTATCCTGAATGAAAGCTTAGGCAAGAATGCCGACACGGCTCACCAAATCGGCCAGCAATTTGCTAAGGACTACCCCGACATTAAGCAAAGAGCAGAGAGGATTTTCGCCTTCGCCCGTGACAATGTCAAATATATCACTGATGAAGACCAGTTCAGTTTCCCTGAATTCGCTCAAAATGCTGACGAATTGGCGGCTACTATCGAGGCTGAGGGTATGGCCTACGGCGATTGCGAGGATTACGCCGTTTTACTTGCCGCCATGTATAAAGGAGCGGGGCTTCGCTCAGCTATAGTGCTGGCACCTGACCATGCTGCCACCCTGGTGTACCTACCGGAACATGACGAGGCTAATCAGATTATGTCTGTGGATGGTGAACCCGGCTGGGTTTGGGCTGAGGCTACAGGAGGAAACAACCCTTTGGGTTGGATGCCAGAGCGGTTCATAGGGGAAAGACTGAGATTCTACGAGGTTAAAGACGAAGCCATAACTAAAGCAGAGCCACCCGATAAAACCCCCATTACCATCACTAAACAAACTGGCAGCAGCGGTCTTCGCATATCCCCGTTCTTTGGTGTAATCGGTCTAATGTGGCTTCTTTCCCTATTTCGAAGAAGACGGGTAGCCAGGTGAATTCCCTGTAAATTACAGTATTACATATCGATATTAACCGTCCACCAGAACAAGCCTGGCATTCATAACCAGACGCACTTGTGTTACCATATGTAATAATATGGGCTCTCAACCGCAAGCTAAAGTCCTTATCAGCCATGAAGAAATAGCTAAGACCATCACAAGGCTAGCTTGTGAAATCGAGAGAGATTACCAAGGGAAGCAACCTTTGCTCATTGGTGTCCTTAAAGGGTCTTTCGTATTTATGGCTGACCTCATCCGCCAGCTTCATTTATGGATTGAAGTAGATTTCGTCAAGCTTTCCAGTTACGGCTCCAGTAAAGAAACTTCGGGCAAAGTTAAGGTAGTTCAAGGACTTAATACGCTGGTAAAAGGGAGAGAGGTCCTGGTAATTGAAGACATTGTGGATACCGGGGTCACAACTTCTTTCTTGCTTGATTACCTGAGCAAGAAAAAACCAGCTTCCTTAAAGCTTTGTGCTTTAACGGATAAGCCATCACGGCGCAGGGTTCCCGTATCTATTGATTACCTGGGCTTTACCATTCCCGACAAGTTTATCGTTGGCTATGGCATTGATTGGAATGAAAAGTTCCGCTGCTTGCCCGACATCTGTTTTGTAGAGGACTAGACAATGGATTTAAAAGAACTTATCTCCGTGGCTAGGGGAGAATCATCAGCAGACTTGCTTCTAAAGAATGCCCGCATAATAAACACCTTTACCGGGACTATAGAGCAAAGTAATGTAGCTATTTATGGGGACAGGATAGCTGGAGTAGGAGATTATGATAATGCCAGGGAGATTATTGACTTACAAGGCCATTATTTAGCTCCAGGGCTGATTAACGGCCATGTTCACATAGAAAGTTCTATGCTTCACCCTGCCCGATATGCTCAAACAGTAGTCCCCCACGGCACCTCCACCGTGGTCACTGATTTGCATGAAATCGCCAATGTCTGCGGCCCCAAAGGCATCCGGTTTGTCATGGATTGGGCGGAGAACCTACCCCTGGATATGTTATTCATGGTTCCCTCATGTGTGCCAGCCACTGATTTGGAGACATCAGGAGCCAAAATCGATATTGCTGAAATAAAGAAACTCCTGGCTGTTCCAGGTGTAATTGGTCTGGGGGAAATGATGAATTTTCCCGGTGTGGTTAATGCCAACGAGGAGGTTTTGGACAAGCTCGTTGCCTCAAAAGGCAGGGTCATTGATGGACACAGCCCGGGACTCAGCGGCAAGGAATTGAATGCCTATATTGCTGCTGGTATCTTTTCCGACCACGAGTCCACCACAATGGAAGAGGGTAGAGAGAAATTAGAGCGAGGGATGTACCTGATGATTCGCGAAGGCTCTTCGGAGAAGAATCTGGACGCTCTACTGCCTTTAGTCACTGACAAAACCTACCACAGATGCCTCTTTGTGGTAGACGACCGCAGTTGCTCCGATTTGCTTCACGAAGGTGATATAGATGCTGTGGTCAGGAAAGCTATCAACAGAGGGCTAGAACCAGTCCAGGCAATCCAGATGGCAACAATTAACGCTGCTCAGTATTTCAGGCTTTATGACCGGGGGGCCATCGCCCCAGGTTATCTGGCTGACCTTATAACTGTTTCTAATCTCGCCAAACTGGAAATAGATAGAGTATTCTATAAAGGAAAGCTAGTGGCAAAGCAGGGCAAACCTTTATTCACCCTGCCTCATATCCCTCTAGAGCTAACAGATACAGTGCATATTAATCCCCTCACCGCAGAATCACTGTCGGCTACTAGTAAAAAGCGAGGTAATCTCTCCCATGAAACTCGCCCAGTCATAGAAATCGTCCCCGGGCAGATAGTCACTAAAAAAAGGATGGAGGGGGTGGAAATTGTAAATGGAGCAGTCATGCCCGATTTAAAGAGAGATATACTGAAACTTGTGGTGGTGGAAAGGCATAAGGCCAGCGGTAATATCGGCTTAGGCCTGGTCAAGGGGTTTGGATTAAAAAGAGGAGCATTAGCTTCATCCATAGCCCATGACTCGCATAACATAGTAGTTGTAGGCACCAACAACCTGGATATTCTCAGAGCAATCGAAGAAATACAAAAATTACAAGGTGGTCTGGTCGTTTGTGCCGACCACAAGATTCTCGCTTCTTTGCCACTACCCATTGCTGGCTTGTTATCACCAGAGCCTGTGGAGCTTGTTGTTGCTCAGTTTGAACAACTGGAAAGAGTTGCAGCTAGCCTGGGTAACTTGCCCCCAGCGCCATTTTCCATACTTTCCTTTCTTGCCCTGCCCGTGATTCCCGAGCTGAGGTTGACTGATTTAGGATTGGTGGATGTGATGGCATTTAGGCTAATTGGGTAGAACCCGGATGAGGTCGGTATTAAGAATGACAGGACAAAAAGAGCTGCTGCGAGAAATGCGTATTGGAAAAGGAAATACTTATGGTAGAATTTGGCAACGGAGCATGGTGCTACGCCAGTACAGGAATTAGGAGGTAATATGGACTTTAATCTTACCAGACAGCAGGAGATGCTGAGGGACGCGGTACATGAGTTTGCTGACGCTGAATTAGCTCCAAGAGCCTTGGAGCTGGATGAAAAGGGAGAGTTCCCCTTCGACATTGTTAAGAGAACCGCTGAGATAGGATTGGTGGGGATTATGACGCCAAAGGAATATGGCGGAACAGAGATGGGACATCTGGCACGGATGATAGCTATAGAGGAAATATCACGAGTTTATCCCCCATTGGGCTTCTTCTTCCAGACGGGACATTTGGGGCATTGGTCTCTGCAAACCTACGGTACGGAGGAACAAAAGAGAAAATATCTTCCCCCTCTATGCAAAGGCGAGATGGTCATATGCGATGCTATTACCGAGCCTTCGGGGGGCTCTGACCCCACAACCACTCAAACTACAGCCGAGCTTGCGGGAAACGAATTCATAATCAATGGCCGGAAAGTTTATATAACTCTAGCCGGAGTGGCTGACCTTGCCTGCGTCCTTGCCAAGACTGACGACAAATTCAATGAGATTTTGGTGGAGAAGGGAACCCCTGGATTCGAAATTACCAGGAGAGAGAGCATCGCTGGATTCCGCACTACGCCGGTCAATGAAATCGCTTTCACCGATTGCCGGGTCCCCAAATCTAACCTGATAGGGCAAGAGGGAAAGGGACTGGGAATAGGTCTATCCGCAATAAGTGTAATTGGTCGGACGGGGGTTGCTGGAATCGGGCTCGGAATCGCCAGGGGATGCTACGAAGCTGCCTTAAAGTTCGCCAAGGAAAGAAAGCTATACGGAAAACCTATAGGAGAGCTTCAAGCAATACAGTTTGCCCTGGTTGATATGAATGTAGAAATCGAAGCAATAAAATGGCTTTCCTATTATGCCGCATGGCAAATTGACCAGGGTAAGGGAATCAGAGAGATCGGAGTAGATATCGCCAGGGCAAAGCTTCTTGGCTGCGACTTAGCTAATAAAGTGGCTCCTAAGGCCGTGCAAATAATGGGTGGCTATGGGCTTAGTGAGGAATATCATGTCGTTCGCCGCCTCAGGGATGCCTTACATCTCTTCCCTGCAGCGGGTACTCAAGAGATTATGAAAGTCACCATCGGCAGGAGCATTATGGCCTAGCAAGTTAATGGCCGTGGATATAATTGTTTGCATCAAACAAGTACCCGACCCGGTGCATTTCTCCAGGATATCACTTGACCCCGCGACCAAAACTATAACCCGAGAGGGAATACCTGTTATTACCAATCCCTGGGACAAGAATGCCCTGGAGGAGGGGCTTAGAATTCGAGAGAGATCCTCAGGGAAAGTCGTTGTCCTCAGCATGGGGCCACCTCAGACCAGGAAATCTTTAGAGGAAGCTCTAGCTATGGGTGCCGATGAGGCCTTCCTCCTTTGTGATAGAGCTTTCGCCGCATCGGACACCTTGGCTACGGCTTATACTCTAGCCCGTGGTATCCAGAAGATAGGGCATTTTGACTTAATTCTCTGCGGTAACGAAACGGTAGATAGCGGCACGGGACAGGTAGGACCCCAATTGGCTCAATTTCTCGGCATCCCCTGCGTAACCAGCGTGAATGAGATTAGCTTCGAAGAGGAAAGAAAGCTAATAGTCAAGCGCGGCTTAGAGAGAGGACATATGAAAGTGAAGCTGGAGCTTCCAGCTCTTCTGGCGATAGGCCGGGAGATTAATAAACCTCGCCTAATAACCGCTTTCGGAATAATGCAGGCAGCAGAAACGGATATCACAGTCTGGGGCTGCGAGGATATCGGGGCTGAACCTGACAGCATTGGCGTGAAGGGCTCACCCATGAGGATTGTGGCAACCTTTCAACAGCACCCAAAACACAAGGGGGAAATCATGACTGGCCCCCCTGAAGAAGTGGTTAACAAGACCATTGAAAAGCTCAGGGAGTTGGGAGGGTTAATCTGACCTTATGAGCCAGGAAGTCTGGATTTTTGCCGAGCAAAGCCTAGGGAATTTACTATCCGTGTCCCTCGAACTTCTAGGAAAGGGGCTGGACCTCTCCCAGAGGCTCGGGGGGAAGCTGGCAGCTATCCTCGTCGGCTGCGAAGTGAGGGCACTAGCCTCTGAGCTCATGGACTATGGCTGTGAAAAAGTCTATGTGGCCGAGAGTCCCAAGCTTTCACTGTATCAAGGTGATTTCTACGCCGATTTGCTGGCCAGGCTCATCAGTGAAAAGAAGCCGGAAATCGTATTATGGGGGGCTACAACCATAGGAAGGGAACTGGCTCCCTGGGTTGCAGCCAAAATTAAGACCGGACTGACCGCACATTGTACAGATTTATATATCGCTGATATAGAGGGGAAACCCAGGCTTGTCCAGGTTGTGCCTGGCTGGGGCGGAAATATGTCTCTCGAAATCGTATGCAATACCAACCCTCAGATGGCTACAGTGAAGCCCGGCCTAATGGCTAAGCCTCCCCAGAAAAAGATAAAAGGGGAAATTATCCCGATAGCCAATGACCTGATAGAAAACGTCATTGCAGATAAAATGGGGCAATCGAGGGCAGAAACCATTGAACTAGTCGAGGAGGAGTCTGAAGATACGCCCTTGGAAGAAGCCGAGGTGGTAGTTGCTGGGGGTTGGGGCTTAAATTCGCTGGGGGGCTTTCACCTCGTGGAACAACTAGCCCAGATTTTGGAGGGCGCTGTAGCTGGGACACGCCCTGCTTATGATAAAGGATGGATACCCGAGAGCAGGATGATAGGCCAGAGCGGGAAAATCGTGTCCCCCAGGTTATTTATCAGCTTGGGTGCTTCCGGGGCATCTCAATTTACCACAGGACTGGAAAAATCCCAGATTATCCTGGCTGTAGACCAGAACCCCAAGGCACCTATCTTCGAGATGGCCGACATAGGCATCGTGGGCAACTTACAAACCATCCTCCCCCTTTTGATAAAGGAATTGAATCAGAAACGGCTTTAGGATCCTAGCTACCCTCATTTCTCCCTTGTTGCCCACAATGGCGAATTTCAGAGACATCATACTCAATTCCAAAGATTGTGTCGCATTCTCATCTAAATCAAGAGATATGTATGGGTGTCCACTCAGTCGCCTGGGTCTAACATGTATTTTGGGGTGAGCTTAAACGACACTGCATCGATTTCACGGCCAAGTTTCTCGATGGATGATACTTCTCGAACCATCATAATCTTCACATGGCAGGGATGTTATCACTCTTCTTTCCGGTTCAAAATTCAGTGGCAACAGAAAACGACGCGGGATGTACTCGCCGAGAAGCGGATACTGAAACTGACCAAGAACATAGTTCATGAGGGATTCACTACCCAATCCCGACATGTAGTAGTCACTGGAATTTTCAGATGCGGTTGATAGGAAGTGGATGTTGAGCCGGCTTCTCGGCGGAAGTGTATCGGATGCCAATATGTAATTGAGTGCTGGCCTTAGACCTCCGGTGACACTGACTGAACCGCTACCTGTTGCACTTGCCACGAGCTGCATGCTATCTGGCTTGCAATCAAAAGATGATCCGGCTGGATTCTCGACGATCCGATGCGTAATGATTGACTCTGGGAACTGTATGCGACAAGTGAGCCAGTAGATAAGGCGACTATTGTGATTGACGATTAAAAGTTCGTGCTCACGAAAGAGCGAAATATCCTTTCCTCGTATTGTTGCCGGGCCACGTGGCGGCATAACCAGCCCCTCGAGTGTGCGGACGGTGATATCCGGAAGCTGAGGCACACCTCCGCTGTCGGAGATGAACTTGTCGTGCAAGGATTTCCACTCCCTAAGCACTTCCTTGGGAAACGCCTGCTCATCTTTGTCGACAAGATCGCTACAGCTGTGACATAGCCATATGGCGTTGTCCAAGCTTCGGCGCTCTTCCTCGGTTTGTGTCGGATCGAAGCGCGGTCCACCTGGCGAAGCTGCGCAGATGTGAGCGGCGACACCATTACTGAGAGCTTTCTCCGGATCTGAGTGGGGACCGAGGGTGAGATTCCGACACTCTGGCCTGCTGCAGAAGTATGCCGCTCTTTGCGCTACAATCCTTTTTACCCTTTCGGGGAAATCATCTCTGTCGGACATCGTTGTTTTCACCAAGCCACCTAACATCTATTTTTATACCTATTTTCTATATTTAATCTATAGACAGGTACTGCATGACGAGGCACAGCAAAGTGCAGAACTTTTACTTCTGCCTTGTTGCCCACAGTGGAGTAGTGGTAAAAGGCTCGCCCTTAAGTTTAGCCTGCAAAGTCCGCTCCAGTTGCTCTACAGGCAATCGAATTTGTGCCAGGCTATCTCTGTCCCTGATGGTAACCTGGTTATCCTCCAGAGATTCGAAATCTATAGTAACGCAGAAAGGGGTGCCGATTTCATCCTGGCGCCTGTACCTCCGCCCGATGCTCTGAGAATCATCATAATAGGTCATAAAGCTCCCGCAGAGTTGCTTATAAACCTCCTTGGCCAACGGAGTCAACTTTTCATTCCTGGATAAAGGCAGGACAGCCACCTTCACGGGAGCTAAAGAGGGATGTAGATGCAAAACTGTTCTCTTCTCCTCTTCAACCACTTCATCGTGATAGGCATCAACGAGAAAAGCCAGCACGGAGCGGTCAACACCAGCGGAAGGCTCAATGACGTAGGGAACATATCTTTCGCCGCTCTCTCCATCATAATAGCTAAGGTCCTTGCCGCTATGCTTGGCATGCTGGGTCAAGTCATAGTCACCCCGATTAGCTATGCCTTCCAACTCCGACCAGCCCATAGGGAATAGATAGTCAACATCGTAGCAGTCCCTGGCATAATGGGCCAGTTCATCTTTGCCATGCTGGCGGAGACGCAGGTTCTCCTCTTTTATCCCCATCTTTACATACCAGTCAAAGCGCTCCTTGACCCAGTAATCAAACCAGGCCTCGTCAGTCCCGGGCTTAACAAAATACTCTAACTCCATATGCTCAAACTCTCTGGTCCTGAAGATGAAGTTGCCCGGGGTAATCTCGTTGCGGAAGGACTTGCCTATTTGAGCAATACCCAAAGGCAGCCTTTTTCTAGAAGTGGTAACCACGTTTTCAAAGTTAATGAACATTCCCTGGGCAGTTTCCGGGCGAAGATAAACGGTGCTTGCCTCTCCTTCCACAGCGCCCATGAAAGTCTTGAACATTAAGTTGAACATGCGAGGCTCGGTCAGCTCACCGCCACATTTGGGGCATTTTTGATTGTTTATTTCGGTAGCTCGCCACCTCAAGTGGCAGGACTTACACTCGACCAGAGGGTCTGTAAAGCTATCAACATGGCCGCTAGCTTTCCATACCCCGGGATGCATCATAATGCTGGCATCCAGGCCCACCACATCATCACGCTCCTGGACTATCGCCTTCCACCAGGCATCTTTAACATTGCGCTTAAGTTCTACACCTACAGGACCGTAATCCCAGCAGCTATTCAGCCCTCCGTAAATTTCGCTGCTGGGGAAAATAATGCCTCTCCTCTTACACAGGGAAACGATTTTTTCCATATCTACCTTATCGAGCATCATCATATCTCCTTTGGTTTTCTAGCTTACCAGCTTTGCCTACAGTCGTCAAAAACATTAAGCCAAAAAGCGTTCAAGGCTCCTGCTCTTATTTCTGGTCGCAGCCTGTACGAAACGAATAATCCTAATTCCACACCGCTTTCCCAAGGCTAGCTGTACTCTATGAATATAGTCAACATTATCGACTACTATCGGTCTTGGTGAGGAACCGGTCTTATTTTGCGCGGGGCAACCAGCCACATAAGCACTGCAGCAGCCACGAAACAAGCCAGAACCATGAAAGTGATTGCGAAGTAGTTACCGCTTCTATCATGGAGAAATCCGGTAAGCCATGGAGCGATGCCACCACCCAAGGAACACCCCAGAATTACAAAACCTATGATGGACCCGAGATATTTTCCCTGGAATAGGTCAGCGACCGTAGCAAGCATCACCGGACCCCCAATCCCCAATCCCAAACCTAGCAAGACCGCAAATAAGAAGGGCATCCAGGGCTTAGTCGTATCCGTTATCAGAAACAGCAGCAACACAGCTCCGACACCTAGTAAACAACTTGTTATAAATACTTTCTCCCTGCCCAACCGGTCTGAAAGATAACTGAATAGGTTCCCGACTGCGAATGTAATACCAAATACGCTGTATATGGTAGCAGCCTGCATAGGTTCATAACCCGCGTCTCTGAGAAAATACACCAGGTGGGTTATGCCTACCTGCTCAGCAAAGCCCAAGGAGCAAAAGGACATGAGAAAGATAAACCAGAAATGGTAGGTTTTCATCGCCCGTCTCAGCGTCCAGGTAGTACTAACCCATTGCTCATTCAAGCCAACATGTTTTTCTTGGGCTTGAGACTTAGATAATGCCTGCTGCTGCGACCGCCCATCGGGCAGAAGACCCTTCTCTTGCGGGCTACGTCGCATTAGAAAGATACACAGTGGCACGATGAGGGGAATGGAGCAAAGCCCTATAAAAATATAGGCATTTTGCCAGCCAAAGTTGAAAATCAGCAATTGGACAATGGGAGCTGATACCAGGCTGGTGCCAAAGCCGGCGGTCAGGATTCCGATGACCAGGCCCCGTTTCTCAACAAACCAATTCGTAATTATAGTACTAAGAGGTGTGATTCCTATCATGCTCAGGCCAACCGCTACCATTACTCCGTAGAGAAGGTAGAATTGCCACTGCGATGTGGCTAAGCTACAGAGAGCGATACCACCTCCGACAACGCAAGCCCCCACCGAGAGGACCAGTCTTGGATTAAATCTATCCACCATGCTGCCTACTATGGGCGCCGCCAAACCATAAACGCCAATATGGATGGAAAACATCAGCGCGGTGTTACCTCGACTCCAACCGAATTCCTCCACGATGGCGGGATAGAAAATGGAGAAGCTGTTTCTCAGGCCATAGCCAATCATTATGATGATAAAAGCTGCGGCTACGACAATCCAGCCGTAGAAAAATTTCGGCCTTGGTTTCAAGTTCTTTATTACCTTATGGAAAGCAATTTCTGCGGCAAAGAGCAGAATTCCCTGACAACTCACCGATGGTGACAGTTAGTCAGTGCAGGGAAAAACACGACGGATAGTCTATCAGTTTTCTCGAAGGTCGGCAAGGCGAGTCAGAGCCAGTCTTTACGTGCTTGAAATTAAAGCGGGGTAAAAGCACCCGATAATTCCACCTTACCGAACGCTAGCAACCATGCCAATCGGACCTCTTCATCTTGCAGGGCTCTAAATCACGAATCGACTCTCGAACACATTATCGCTCAGAGCCAGTCCCACCGTTGCTTTTCGTAACTCAGCTGAGCTTCTTCCTTATGTGACTATCTCCAACTCCTCAGTGTTTATGAAAAGCCAAATTTACCAGGCGGCAGCACCACCATCAACGCAAATAACCTGCCCGGTTATGTAACTGGAAGCATCAGAAGCAAGGAATACCACCACCCCCTTTACTTCCCCTTCCTTACCAATACGACCCATGGGAATCTGACGCAGAAGTCCTTCACCAGCTTGCTCTATCACCCCCGTGGCCATACGTGTTCGGAAAAAGAAGGGGGCAATCGCATTGACGCGAATATTATGTCTCGCCCATTCAACTGCTAATTGTTTAGTCATAGAGATTACTCCCCCCTTGCTTGCGTGATAACCTACCGCTTGCATTACCTGGGGGTCTATACCAAAGAGGCCAGCTATTGAGGAAGTATTGATGATGATACCACCACCCTGCCCTATCATTTGCTTGCCTACCTCCTGGCAGCACATAAACAGCCCGGTAAGATTAGTAGCTACTACAGCATCCCACTTGTCCAATGGCATCTCTTCGGCAGGTGCCCCCCAGCTTATGCCCGCGTTGTTTATCAAAATATCAACCCTGCCCCATTTAGCTACGGTTTCAGAAACAAATTGTTTGACATCCGCCTGGCGAGTAACATCACCCTTTAGAGCCAGACAATCGATATTCAATGATTCCATCTCTTCACAGGCGGGCATTAGCCATTGCTCCCGTCTGGCAGTAATAGCCACCTTGGCTCCTGCCTCACCGAGGCCAATACTCATTTCCTTTCCCAGCCCCCTCGAACCTCCAGTAACTATGGCTACTTTCCCAGTCAAATCGAATAATTTGGCAACATGCATTTAATTTTCTCCTTTCTGTCAGACTTTTATGATTGTAGCGTCAGCTTGAGCTAGTCCTCCGCAGATTGCGCCCAAAGCATAGCCACCACCCCGCCTCCGAAGTTCATATACCAAATTCATTATAATCCTGGCTCCGCTTGCCGTATTAGGATGGCCAATAGCTATGGCGCTCCCATTAATATTTGTTTTTGCCTTGATAGCCTCCCATTTCCCATTATCTCCTTCAGCCAATAGCTTAGTGGAAACCAGTGGAACAGCAGCAAAGGCCTCATTGATCTCCATAACCCCGATATCATCTATGGTCATACCTACCTTCCCCAGAATCTTCCTAATGGCGTATCCAGGTCCCTCAGGCATACGATGAGGTGAAATAGCTATAGATACCTGTGAGATTATGGTAGCGAGAGGCTCAATATCTAGTTCTTCAGCCTTGCTGCGACTCATTATCAGAATGGCTGTGGCACCATCATTCATGCCAGGAGCATTTCCTGCAGTTATTGCCTTGCAGCCATATATTGTTTTTAACTTAGAAAGTCTCTCCATACTGGTATCTGGTCGATACTGCTCATCTATATCCAGTATTCTTGGCTGCTCACCTTTCTTTTGTGCAGGTATGGTAATGGGAATTATTTCATCCTTGAATTTCCCTCCATTCCATGCGTTGCCATAATTTACGTGGCTTCTAAGTGCCCACTCATCCTGCTCCCCCCTACTGATTCCATATTCTGCTGCTACATCATCAGTATCGACTGATACCGGATTAAAATCTTTGTAGCCAAGTGCAAACAAAGGGTCCTCCATTTTGGCATCACCCAGCCGAAAGCCACTAAACCGAAGTCCCCGCACAATTAGAGGCTCTTGACTAAAAGAAGTAGCTCCACCTCCAATGGCGGTCTCTATTTCTCCCAGCTGTATTGCCATACAGCCAAGCTTAACTGCTGACATAGCAGAAACACAGGCCTTGTCTAATGCTATCGATGGGGTAGTAGGTGGTAACCCCGCTTTCAGCAAAGTCTGCCTGGCAGCAACTGGAGTGTAAACGTCTTTGCACGGAGATGTATCTCCAACTCCCCAGAAAACTTCATCTACCATATTGGAGTCCACATTAACGCGGTTCAACACCTCCCTCATAGGGATGGCACCCAAGTCAAAATAGTCGAAATCCTTAAGAGATCCACCATACCTGCCAAATGGCGTTCTTGCAGCACTAACGATTACTATTTCTTTGTTGCTACTGTCACCCATTATCTTTCTCCTTTTTTCGCTTGCCGTCCGTTAGGGGAAGCCTTAGCCGAGAAACCTCAACTGTGCTTTTCTCTACATAAGCACAGGAGCTATCTCCAGCTTTTCGGCCCAGGCAATCAGAGTCTATCATCTTCCCCAAACAGTGGTGCTGGACAACCTCCTACATTAGCACCACTCAGCATTCAATCCTTCCCTCCCTATCATTCCAAGTAAAGCGAAGAATCTATACCATTCGCTATTTCTCAGGACGACAAGATAAACAGCAGAATTGTACCCCTTACATCAGGTATTAGCAAAGATGCCGGGAAGTCATTCGGCAATATCTCACCTGTTATTCTGAGCAAACATTTGCCCCTGCTCCTCATCAGATAAGGTATAGCGCCAGGAGTCATTCCTTTTTCACCCAGCTCCACCAAAAGAAAAATAGTAAAATATGGTAACAAGACAAATAATCTTGACTATCTTATGTAATAATCAGCGCAAGCATAAGCTAGTATTGTTTAGCAATGAAGTAAGGTATAATAGGGAATCAATCTTGGCGTGCCGCTGTTTTACTCAGTTTGAGCTTTTCAGTGACGTAAAGAGACATGAGATTTTGCACTTGAGATACGTTATTGGAAGACACGCAAAAGTGCCAAGTTCCGGGTTCAACCCCAGGTTTTTGTGAAATATAAAATCCAAGGAGGGTCAAGATGGACAGAAGATTTAAGAAGCTATTTGAGCCAATTCAAATCGGAGCAGTGACTATTCCAAACAGAATTTATTTTCCTTCTACGAATATGAATTATGCCGGGCCTCATGGGGAATCCACAGACCGGGATGTAGGTCATTACGAAGCCATAGCTAGAGGAGGTACTGGCCTGATTTGTGTTGATTACTCATGTATCAGTCCGGAAGGAAGAGGCTCGATGGGTCAGCGGGGGTTATGGGAGAACGAACTTATGCCCCGTTTCACACCATTGGTTGACGTTATCAAGGCCCGTGGAGCAGTGGCAACAACACAGCTTCATCATGCAGGTGTCAATGCAAAAAGTGTCAGAAGACTCGACCAGAGTAATACGACAACACAGCCTCACCATGCTGAGCCAGCACAGCCAGTGGGCCCAAGCTGTCTCAGTAATCTACAGTTCTTCGTCTCTAAACCACAGGAGCTCTCTACCGAAGAAGTCGAGCAACTAGTCGAGAAATTCGCTGCCGCAGCAGAGAGAGCTAAAACCTGTGGAGTAGATATGGTTGAGGTTCACGGGACTCATGGGTATCTAGTGTGCCAGTTTATCTCACCTATATATAATATGAGAACTGATAAATATGGCAGGGATAGAGCCCTCTTCGCTATAGAGATTGTTCAGAAAATCAAGGAAAGGTGCGGCGCTGACTTCCCTGTCATCTTCAGGTTGAGTGCAGATGAGTTTAATCCGCAGGGTATAACTCTTGATCATGCCAAGGAGGTGGCTAAAAAGCTTGAGTCTGCCGGCGTTGATTTGCTAAATGTCACAGGTGGTAACTATGACACTTTGGACTATATTATACCTAATATGTATCTTGAAGATGAGGAGGAAACAGAGTACTACCGGTTCATGAAGTTGGGCTCAGAGCTAAAGAAGGTTGTCAATATCCCAGTTGCAAGCGGTGGTTTAATCACAGACCCAGCAGTAGCTGAGAAGCTCTTGGAGGAGGGGGCTTTAGACATGGTGTTCGTTAGCAGGCAACTTATCGCTGACCCTGATTGGCCTAACAAAGTAAAGAGTGGTCGACTAGAGGATATAAGACCCTGCTGCGCCTGTATGGATGGGTGTATTGGAAGGGATTTCCTGGAACAGCCGGTTTGGTGCACCGTCAATCCCATGAGTGGCTTCGAGTATAGATGGGCAAATGAAGATGCTTTGCCCAAGCCAGCAAAACCCAAGAAGGTACTGATTGTTGGCGCTGGACCCGGAGGACTTGAAGCTGCTCGAATCTGTGCCTTTAGAGGGCACCAAGTGTCAATTGTCGAGAAAGCTGACAAAGTTGGGGGTACTGTTAATATAGCAAGCGTCCCCAGTTTCAAGAAAAGATGGGGAAAATTAATTGAATGGTATGATACACAACTAAGGAAACTCGGCGTACTGATTAAATTAAATACCGAAGCAACAGCAAGCTTGATCAAGAAGGAGACACCTGATGCTGTTGTAATGGCTACAGGCTCTGAGCCTGCAATACCAGATATACC
>JAFGBN010000069.1 GCA_016933195.1 Dehalococcoidia bacterium
CAGCGCATTTTCCAGCGCAAGAAGTCCCAGTGGGACGGCAACTGGAATATTGTTACCTATTCCATACCGGAACGGATACGGCAGGCAAGAGACAGGCTACGCCTTGAACTGGGCTGGATGGGTTTCGGGGCTCTAGGCGAGGCTACCTGGATTTCACCCAATGACCTGAGCGGAGAGGTAAAGAAGCTGCTACAGAGACTTAATATTAAGGAATATGTTCATATCTTTAGCGCCCAACATAAGAACAATACAGACCCGAAGAGGATCGTCGCCCGTTGCTGGGAACTGGACAAGATACACCAGAAATATGCTGATTTCCTGGCTGAGTATCGCCCGAAGCTTGAAGGACACCTGAAACGACTGCAGGCTGGTGATACTATTGAACCCAGTGAGTGTTTTGTAGAGCGTTTTAACCTTATACATGAATACCGCAAGCTGCCCTTCTTTGACCCTGACCTGCCACTGGAGCTGCTTCCCAAGAACTGGTTACGTCCTCAGGCTGCTGCTCTATTTGATGAATACCACGATACTCTAACGGAGAAAGCCAATGAATATTTCGAATCAGTATGCAAAAACTACTGAGGGGCAAGGAGGGTGTAAACGGAAGGGGTAAAAGCACTGACTAAAGACCTTGTAGAGGTGAAAACCCGCCTTCCGATTTCCTTCAGGGAATGGGAGCAAATTGGAACGTTGACACAATTAGATAGGGTATCGTATGATTCAAGGGTTATTTGGCAGCTAAGTTACCTAAGGGGGTAAAAATGAGATACGCAGAGACAGGATTTAATTTAGAAATTGATCTATCTCGAGGAAATATTGAGAGGGTAGAAACTGACCCAAGATTAACCGAACAGCATCTTGGTGGGCTGGGCACTAATGCCAAAATATTGTGGGACAGGGTTCCTCCCGAAGTTGAGCCATTTTCTCCTGATAATCTACTAATATTTGGCACCGGCCTTTTAGGTGGCACGCCCGCTGTCGGCGCTAATCGTACCATTGTTTCTACCTTTTCACCGCAGACTTTATTAATGGCATATTCCATGATGGGGGGATTCTGGGCACCAGAATTAAAGTATGCCGGCTATGACAAGGTAATCATTCGCGGAAAATCACCAAGTCTGGTTTACTTATGGATACACAATGACAAGGTGGAAATACGTGATGCCTCACATTTACATGGCAAGGGAGCTAATGACACGTCAGAGGCGATCCGCCAGGAACTCAAGGAGCCCAAGGCGCAGGTAGCCTCTATCGGCCTGGCTGGAGAAAACAGGGTCTACATGGCTTCCATTGAGCAGGGCAGGTCCAGTGCCAGCCGCCTGGGGATAGGCGCCGTTATGGGAGACAAGGGGATAAAGGCGATAGCTGTGAGAGGGACAAGGGATATCCATGTTGCCAGACCACCTGAATTTATCGACCTCTGCAATGAAGTTTTACAGTATATTAAGTTCCGCAATGAACATCCCATCCCGGGAGTAATGCCTATCCTAGCCGGGCTGGGTTCGCCCCAGGAGATGGCAGTCTTTGATGAGAAATGGCATACCACCAGTTTCATGTGGGGCAATGCCCGCACGCGGAGAAAAGATTTCTGGACAAGTGAAATCGAGGGTAAATGGAGGGAAATTCAAGAAAGCGTGCGCACCCGCTTAATCAGCTGTTATAACTGTCCCATGAAATGCGGCGCTATAATTTCTGTACCGGGGCTTTCAACCTACATGATGAAATGCTACTCAAAACTTACATATACCATGGCAGCCTATTCAAACCTGGACTTTGGTTTCAAAATCGCCCAGCAAGCCACTGAGTACGGGGTTGATGCATTCTCGACACCGCAGACTATGGCTTTCGCTCTTGAGCTATACGAGGCTGGCATTTTGACAGATCAGGACATGCCAGGAATGCCGCCAGACACCGAGGGAAGGTTCTTCTATTTACTGGATAAGATTGCGCATCGTGAAGGGATAGGAGACATTCTAGCCAATGGCACTTACTGGGCAGCTAAGCAGATCGGCAAAGGGGCAGAGGAGTACGCGCATAATAACATTAAGAAACACGAGCAGTTGCCACTTAAGCTGGGAATGCTTAATCCAATTTATTTCCTCATGTATTCTACCGGGGAGAAGGTGAACATTACCCAGATTGAGGGGCAGTTCCCGCAGGAGCCCTACCCTACCAGAGAAGAGAGAGAAGCGTTTGTCAAGGACTGGTTCCAGGTCCCCGATGAAAAGTTCAAGCAATATTTCCTGGACTGGGAGCCACGCGGAGAACACTCAAATCCATATTACCCGACCGTTGAAATGTCCTGTGAAATTGTGGACTGGATGGAGAGGATGCACTACATTGATGACTCCCTAGGGATATGCGCCGGTTTGTCGTCATTTCCACTAAAGCCTCCCTATCATATGCACAATTACCCGAAATTCATCTCAGCAGGGGCAGGGATCGAGATAGATGAAGCCGGACTGACGCAAGTAGCCAGGAGGAACCGAACCTTGCTCAGGGCTGTTAATATAAGGAGGGGCATGAGGAGAGCCGATGAGAAACCTCCTCAAGACCACTGGAAAAAAAGGTTCCCCGAGCTTGAAGCCCAGTTGCTGGATGCATATTACAAGTTTAAGGGGTGGAACAGTGAGGGCATACCTACCAAAGAGTCATTACATGAATTGAATCTGGATTACGTTAGCCAAGACTTAGAATTAAGAGGGATATTGAAAGATGAAAAAAGTCAAGGTAATCAAGGTTGATGCTGACAAATGTAACGGCTGCCGGGCATGCGAGGCAATCTGCTCCGCTTTTCATGCCAATCCAAAATATAGCAGCAATAACCCGGAAAGGTCCAGGATTCGGATACTTTTCAATCCGTTGAAAGATGTTTATATGCCGGTTTTCGCGGGCGAGTACACCCCATCCGAATGCATGGGCAGAAATGTATATACCATTGACGGAAAGCAATATGACGAGTGCAGCTTTTGCAGGGCTTCCTGCCCGTCCAGAAATCTCTTTAAAGAACCAGATTCAGGCCTCCCTCTAAAATGCGATATGTGTGAAAGTGATCCGCCGCTAGCAGAGCCGATGTGTGTTCAATGGTGCTTATCTGATGCCTTGACTTACGAAGAAAGGGAAGAGGAAGGTGAAGAGGAACCACAGGCAAGTGAGATGGAGCTCGGGCTTGAATCACTGGCAGATAAATATGGCATGGACAAGATAACAGATGCTGTCGCCCGTATGTCAAAGAAGAGCTAGAAATAATAATGCAAAAGAAGAGGATTAAATGACATTGGAGATTGTCACACCCTTCAAAGAGGGAATAGATGCTATAAAAGGGACCGGTGGAGAAACCTTCAAGTTCTGCTATCAATGCGGATTATGTGATACTGTATGCCCCTGGAACAGGGTGAGAAACTTTAGTATACGCAAAATAGTCAGGCAGTCTACATTCGGTTTGCCCGAGATAGAAGGTGAAGATATCTGGCTCTGTACCACCTGTGGCAGATGCCCTCAGCGCTGCCCCAGGGGAGTAGGAACGATAGAAGTGGGAGTGTCCTTGCGCAGGATTGCTGCGGAAGCAAGCATTTTCCCCGGTCCAATCAATACCATAAGAGCAAGCCTCGCTACTGAAGGCAATCCCCTGCGTGAAGAACGGGCAAAGAGAGGAGACTGGGCTAAAAACCTGTCCGTAAAAACGTTCACCGAGGGGATGGAAATTTTATACTTCCCCGGCTGCTACCCAAGCTACGACCCGAGATTAAAAAAAGTAGCTAATGCCACTGTAAATATACTCAATAAGGCGGGCGTCGATTTCGGGATCCTGGGTTCCAGAGAGAATTGCTGCGGAGAAAGCATCCGCAAGACGGGAGATGAGGAGTTATTCAAACGGCTAGCCAGGGAAAACATCAAATCTTTTATCGATAACGGGGTGAAGAAAATCCTTGTTACCTCACCCCATTGCTATCACACTTTTAAAAATGAGTACCCCGAGTTCAGAGCCAATTTTGAGGTGGTTCATATTTCACAGTACTTATTCCAGCTGATTAATGAGGGAAGGCTTAAACTCACCGGAGAATACAGGAGGAAAATTACTTATCATGACCCATGCTATCTGGGCCGACACAACGGCATATATGACGAACCCAGAGAGGTTTTGAAAAGTGTACACGGTTTAGATCTGATTGAGATGGCTGATTCGCGGGAGGACAGCCTGTGTTGTGGAGGAGGAGGAGGCAGGATCTGGATGGAGACTGCAAAGGGTGAAAGATTCTCAGACCTGCGGTTGGATCAGGCTTTGGAGGTTCATGCAGATATACTGGCTACCTGCTGCCCGTACTGCATTATTAATTTTGAGGATAGCAAATTAGCTCTGGATGAGACTGAAACCCTGGAGATCAAAGATATTACGGAAATTATTCAGGAAGTTATTTAGATAAACGAAGAGATCTGGTAAGGATGGACATAAGTGGAAAAAGAACTGGATCTGAAAGCAAAAATACAACAATACAGTAATTTCGGTGACGTAATGGTCATTGGCGGTGGCATTAGCGGCATCGAAGCCGCACTTGATCTTGCCAATTCTGGTTTTAAGGTTTACCTTGTGGAGAAATCACCTTCCCTTGGCGGCCATATGGCTCAGCTTGACAAGACCTTTCCCACCAATGACTGCTCTACCTGAATACTCTCGCCGAAACTGGTCGAGGTCGACCGGCATACCAATATAGAGATACTGACCTATACTGAAGTTGACAGCGTGGAAGGGGAAGCTGGAAACTTCAAGGTAACACTAGTTAGAAAGCCTAGATATATCAGAGAGGACAAATGTACAGGCTGTGCCACCTGTGTGGAGTACTGCCCTGTCGTGCACCCTGATCCATATAATCAGGATATATCATCCAATAAAGCCATCCATATATACTTCGCCCAGGCAATTCCACTGATTACCTATATAGACCCCAACGCCTGTCTTTATCTCAAAGAAAAGAAGTGCGAAATCTGCTTAAGGGTGTGTGAGAATGAGGCCATAGATTTTAATCAAAAACCGGAAAAGGTGGAGATAAAGGTTGGTGCGGTAATTCTGGCTCCGGGCTTTGAGCCTTTTAACCCCAGACTGAGAGGTGATTACGGCTATGGAAAGTTTGATAATGTTGTGACCAGCCTTGACTATGAACGTTTGCTAAGCGCTACCGGGCCTTACCAGGGTGAGATACTGCGTGCATCGGATAAAAAGCATCCCCATAAAATAGCCTGGATTCAATGTGTCGGATCCAGACAGGTTATTCCAGGCGGCAACAGCTATTGTTCAGCCGTATGCTGCACCTATACCCAGAAGCAGGTGATCCTGACGAAAGATCATGACGCAGATGCCGAGTGCACTATATTTCATAACGATATTCGTTCCTATGGCAAGGATTTTGAGCGATTTTACCAGAGGGCAGAGAATCTTCCCGGGGTTCGCTTCATACGAAGCTATGTGTCCATAGGAAAGGAGATACCGGGAAGCAAGAATGTGACCATACGTTATTCTACGCCGGAAGAGGGGATTAAGGAGGAGGAATTCGATCTGGTGGTGCTATCTATCGGGTTGAACCCTCCTAATGAAGTACAGTCCATTGCAAGCAAATTCGACATCGAGCTTAATTCCCACCAATTTTGTAAAACCGATCTGATTAACCCTATTGAGACCTCCCGCCGGGGAATTTTCATCAGTGGATCCTTCCAGGGTCCTGTGGATATTCCTGAATCGGTATTCTGCGCAAGCGGTGCCTCTTCCCAATGCGGCGAGCTCCTCGATTACCGCAGGGATAAACTCACTACAGCAAGGGTATATCCGGCGGAAAAGGATGTCACCAAAGAAGAGCCAAGAATAGGCGTCTTTGTATGCCATTGCGGAGCAAACATAGGCAGAATTGTAGATGTCCCTTCAGCAGTTCAATATGCACTCACCCTGCCCAATGTCGTCTACGCCCAAGAACAGCTATTTTCATGTGCCACCAACTCTGCCAAGGAAATAACTGACATGGTAAAGGAAAAAGGGATCAATCGCCTGGTGATTGCGGCATGCACGCCAAAAACACTGGAGCCACTATTCCGGGACACACTTCGTGAGGCAGGAATCAACCAATATTTTCTGGAAATGGCAAACATCAGAGAACATTGCTCCTGGGTCCATGCACGGGAAAAAGAAGAGGCTACCCGAAAGGCAAAGGATATTATCCGTATGTCAGTAGCCCGGGCTGCCCTGTTACAGCCACTTAAGGAATTTGATCTGCCTGTGAATAAGACGGCACTGGTAGTCGGAGGGGGAATAGCCGGCATGACCTGTGCACTATCCATAGCTAACCAGAAACATGAGGTTTATCTTGTAGAAAGGAATAATGATCTGGGTGGCATGGCTAGAAGGATTTACTTTACACTGGAAGGACTGGATGTGCAAACCTACCTGCATGATCTTGTGCAAAGGGTTTACCAACATCCTTTAATACACGTATATACAGGAGCTGCCATCACAGAGGCTGCAGGGTATATTGGAAGTTTCCTAACAACGATAAAATCAGATAGGGGAGTTACAGAGATAAAACACGGTGCGGCTGTAATTGCTACCGGTGCTGACGAATATAAACCCAGCGAATATCTGTATAGCCAGGACGACAGGGTACTTACCCTGCTGGAGCTGGAGGAGAAGATCGCTAAAAAAGATGAAAGGATAATTAATGCAGAAAGCCTCGTAATGATCCAGTGCGTGGGTTGCAGAAACGAAGAGAGAAATTACTGTAGCCGGGTATGTTGCAACCAGGCTATAAAATGCGCTTTGAAACTCAAGGATATCAACCCCAAGATCGATATCTACATTCTCTTTCGCGATATGAGAACGTATGGGTTTAGCGAGGACTATTATCGAGAAGCGGCAAACCGGGAGGTTAAGTTTATCCGCTATGAGCCAGATGATAAACCCCAGGTGGAAACTGTTGAAGAGAGCGGCAGGAGTTTTCTGAGGGTCACTGTAACAGATCCCATTTTAGGCAAGAAGCTTGCCATAGATGCCGATTCACTGGCTTTAGCAGCCGCCGTAATTCCCGCTGAAGGAAGTAGAGAAATCTCCCAGTTGTTCAAAGTATCCATGGGGCCGGACGGCTTTTTCAAAGAAGCCCATGTCAAACTTAGGCCTGTTGACTTCAGTACGGATGGCACCTATCTGTGCGGGACAGATCACTATCCCAAACATATATCTGAAGCCATTAGCCAGTCTTATGGGGCCGCTGGCCGGGTATTAACCCTTCTCTCACATGACATAGTCACCGTCTCTGGCTCGATTTGCGAGGTAAATGAAAACAAATGTATGGGATGTGGGTTATGCATTGAATCCTGTGCCTACGGCGCCATTCAGTTTCATGAGACCAAACAGGGCAAAAAAGCCCTGGTTAACCCTGTCCTCTGCAAAGGCGATGGCCTCTGCAACGCTGCCTGTCCAACGGGGGCTATTTCGCTAAAGCACTACACAGATGAAGAACTTGAAAGCCAGATTGATGCGGCGTTTCCCACTCCGGTGGAAGCCAAATAATGAATTCAGCAAGGATAGTATGAAAAGGAGTTAAGGATGGAGTTTAAACCGAAAATCCTGGGCCTTGTATGTAACTGGTGAACATACGGCGCTGCCGATATGGCTGGAGTTTCCAGACTACAATACACAACTGAATCCAGGCTTATTCGCGTGATGTGCACTGGCAGAATCGACCTGGCATTTGTACTCCGTGCTTTCTTAAAAGGGGCGGACGGGGTTTTTATTGGAGGCTGTCATCTTGGCGAATGTAATTATATTACTCATGGAAATTACCATGCGCTAAACATGGTGCATCTGTGCAGAAAGTTAATGCAGCATATGGGTATCAACCCTGAAAGATTGAGGATTGAATGGTGTGATGCCGGTGAAGGCCTGCGCTTTGCTGAAATTATGAACGACTTTGGCAAAAAGATGAAGAGCTTAGGACCTATTGGCAAAAGCGAAGGACTGGATGAAAACGATTTAAAGTCCAAGATCAAAGCGATTACAAAGCTGGTCCCCTATATCAAGCTGGTGGAAAGGGAGAAGATGGCGATGCGCTTTGATAAGATGGAAGATTATAATCAGCTTTATACTACCGAGGAGATAGATAAGTTACTCAGCGAGGTAGTCTCATACTATATAGACCCAGCTAAATGCCAGGCCTGTGGCATTTGCGCCAGGAGATGCCCAGCAGAGGCAATTTCAGGAGGCAAGAACCTGATTCATATCATCGACCAGGAGAAATGCATCAAATGCGGTACCTGCCTGGAAGTCTGTCCGCCTCGCTTTGGCGCGGTGAAGAAGCTCAACGCAAATGAGCCGGTACCTGCCCCTATC
>JAFGBN010000070.1 GCA_016933195.1 Dehalococcoidia bacterium
ACTCGTTTATCCAGCAAAGTGCAAACACGCAGGCTGGCTGGGTTATGCGATGTCAGATGGTCAAGAACGTAGTTTAACGTCATCCCGGTGTCTACTATGTCTTCGACCATCAGTACATCAAGCCCGGCTATGCTGGTATCAAGGTCTTTGGTTATCTTTACTGCTGACTCGTTGTTGGTACCATAATATGATATTGCCATAAAGTCCACGTTAAGTGGCAGGGTGATGTGTTGCATTAGGTCAGACATGAAGCACATAACACCTTTAAGAATGCCGACAAGAACCAATTTCTTCCCTGTGTAATCGCGTGAAACGCGTTCTGCCAGGGCTTTAACATGCCGTTGGATTTGGGTATGGCTGAAAAGGACCCGGTCTATCCCTTTCACCTTTGTTTCACCCAGACGTCCGTAACCGTATTTGGCTAGCAGTCTGAGGTAATCGCTCTTGTTGAGAAGCTTAATGTTGATCTCAGGATAGAGTTCCCTAAGACGGCGCAATTTGCGATTCTTTTCTGTAATCAAGTTCTGCTTTAGTGTGGTGAGCTCTATGTAGAGATCCAGCTCTGGTAAATAGAAGTCAGGAGTGAACATCTCTGCCACTTTGTCTTCATGCCAGGCTAGAGGAAACGAGCGGGGCTCGTAGAGCCACTCTATACGGTAGAAATCAAGCAATTTGGCGAATTCCTGCTCGCTGGGGTGGCCGAAGCTGGATGGTCTTAGTGAAGATGAAGGTAGTTCAGGAGTCTCAGTAAGTTTTTGCCTTTTGGTTACTGTTTCCTCATGTTCCGATTTCAATACCTGGTAAAGTTCATTCCTTTCTAAGGCAACAGCGATTATGTCGGCCACAGTAGTCAGAAAATCCTTGTCGGCTTGTGAGAATTTTCTCGGTTCGTGTGTGTAGACTCGGATTTCGCCAACAACCTCTCCCCTCTGTGGGATGGGAGCTGCCATTACGGAGCTTATGCCCTCCATTTCGGCGGCTTCTGGATATTGGGTTCGCTTGTCTTGGGTAAAGTCAAAGATGTCTACTACTTTACCATTCAGTACTTCGGGGAGGCTTTTACTGGCTTTCAATGCTCCCTTTCTGATGTACAGGTCGCTGAGGCCATGGGCAGCTATAATGTCGAAGTGTTCCTTTTGTGGATTCAGAAGCATTATGGAGCATCCAGCAGCCTTCAAGGCTTTGGCTGCACTTTTGGCTGCGGAATTAAGGACATTCTTCAAAGGTAAGGGTGAGTTAGCGGTCTTGGCTATTTGCTTGAAGGCTTGAGAGTAGCTATTCTCGCGGTTATTCACAACTGCTTCACTTCCGATTATACTTCCACCACTTACCCGCACTTGGTATAGCCGCAACTGGGGCAAATATGGCAGCCCTCCTGGTAAATCAGGATGTTACCACACTCAGGGCATTGTCCTGCCCAGTTCTTAGCTATTCCAGAGTCTGTGGAAGCATCCGTGCCTTTGGCTTCAGTGTATTTTTCTAGTACACTGGCAATAGCATCAGCGCAGGAAAGAACAGCGCGCCCTTCTTCCCAGGCAACAGACGGGCATCTAATGCCGCGCAGGTGTTTGGCTACAGAGGCTAGTTCAATGCCTGACCTTAGGGCTAGGGAGATTAGCCGGCTAGTAGCTTCCAGTTGTGCTGAGGCACAGCCGCCGGATTTTCCCAGGCTGGAGAAGACTTCACAGATTCCTCTGTCGTCGAAGTTTACGGTGACATATATGTAACCGCAGCCGGTGGTTACTCTCTCGGTAATTCCCTTGGTAACTTTGGGTCGTGGCCTTGGTGTGAGCTTGGCTTCTTGTAACTCTTCTGCATGGGCGATGTTTAGAACCTGGCTGTCGCGGCTTCGGTCACGGTAGATGGTTATCCCTTTTAGGCCAAGTTTGTAGGCAAGCATGTATATTTCGGCTATATCTTCTGTCGTGGCTCCGTGCGGAAGGTTAACTGTTTTGGAAACGGCGCTATCGGTGAACTTCTGGAAAGCTGCCTGCATTCTCACGTGCCACTCAGGCGTTATATCGTGAGCGGTGACGAAGACATCTTTTACCCAATCGGGTATATTCTCGACATCTCGCAGCATTTTCCCCTCAGCGAGCTGTTGCATTAGTTCTGGGGAGTAGAAACCCTCTTCCCGGGCTGTTTCTTCGAAGTAGGGATTGACTTCTATTAGTTGTTGCCCATCCAGTATATGACGAATATAACTGAGAGCAAAAATGGGCTCGATACCGCTGGAACAACCGGCGATTATGCTTAATGTGCCGGTGGGGGCGATGGTAGTTCGAGAAGCATTCCTAGGTTTTAAGCCGTTGCTTGTATCGTAGATGCTGTCTTTGAAAGCAGGGAATAGGCCGCGTTCCTCTCCCAGCTTTACTGATTCTCTGGTCGCCTCTTCTGATATAAAGCGCATGATGTTCTCAGCCAACTCTAATGCTTTATCAGAGTTGTAGGGGATGCGGAGTTTAATCAATGTATCAGCAAAGCCCATGATGCCAAGTCCTATCTTTCTAGCGGTTTTAGTCATTTTCTCGATCTGGGGCAGTGGGAAACTATTGACATCTATGACATTATCAAGAAAGCGGACACTCAGCTTGATAGTTTGCCTCAGCTTGTCATAGTCGATTTCAGGTTTGTCATCTTCGTTTTTGACCATTTTGGAGAGGTTGAT
>JAFGBN010000071.1 GCA_016933195.1 Dehalococcoidia bacterium
CCAGTGTGACGAGGTACAGGGCACCGAGCATCTGCGCACGCCTGTGGAAACAGGTATTACCATTATAGAGGGTATGAGGGGATACACCTCGGGATTGGCAGTACCCACTTTTGTCATTGACCTGCCACAGGGAGGAGGCAAGATTCCGGTTCAGCCGAACTATGTGCTGATTCAGACAAAGGAAGAACTGATCGTGAGAAACTACAAGGATCGTATCTTCTGCTATCGGAATCCTCGGAGCTCAACACCATCAGGCAATGGACATAAAAATGGCAATGGGAAACGTGCCAGCGACCCTGTACGGGTATCTGCTAAACAAATTGGCAAACAGGCATTAGCTGTTGGAGCTGTGGATGAACATAGGGCTATCATACGATCTTAAAGAATCAATCCATCTCGCTCAAGGACATCCCGAGGATGCCCTTGAGGAGTATGATTCTCCTGAGACAGTAACTGCTCTTGCCACCACCATCGAAGCACAGGGGCATTCGGTCATCAGGCTGGGAGGCGGCGAGGAATTCCTCTCCACCATAACCAGGCACAGGGTTGACCTCGTTTTCAACATCGCTGAAGGCCTGGGCAATTACCGGAGCAGGGAAGCGCAGGTGCCTGCTATCCTCGAGATGCTGGATATTCCCTATTCCGGTTCAGACCCACAGTGTCTTGCCATATGCCTGGACAAACCTCTGACCAAAAAGCTGGTCGCATCAGAAGGAGTGAGCACCCCAGACTGGCGTGTAATCACTGATAGACGAGAGATTCGTCAGATAAGCAGTTGCGATTTTCCTTTCCCCGCTATCGTCAAGCCAGCGTATGAAGGTTCAAGCAAGGGGATTCGTCTCACTTCAGTGGTGGAAGATGCGAAACAGGCGATCGAGGTAATAGAGAGTTTACTAGAGAAATACCAGCAACCAGCAATGGTGGAAGAGATTATCTTGGGGGACGAGGTCACCGTGGGAATCATAGACAACTCTCCACCCAAGACCCTGGGTATGATGCGCATACTTCCGAAACAAAGGGACAGCTACTTCATCTATAACCTTGAGGTGAAACGCAATTACCTGGACTTGGTTGAGTATGAGTGCCCTGCGCATCTTGAGGATAAGATATTACAATGTATAAAAGTTTCCAGCCTCAAGGCATTTGAGGCTCTGGGATGCCGTGACTTTGCCCGGCTCGACTTCAGAATCAGCACAGCGGGAGTGCCCTACTTTCTGGAAATAAACCCTCTGCCCGGACTGGGCACCCACAGCGACCTGGTCATTATGGCAAAAAAGATGGGATGGAGGCATAGGCAGCTGATAAGTGCTGTGCTTAATGCTGCGCTTGAGAGATATCCGCAATGCGCACGCGTGTAGCCATCGTCTACAACGAACCACATCATTCACGCTATGACGCAGTCGGCGAAGGAAAGGCGGTACTCGGTGTGCTTGAGGCAGTGGAGGCAGTGCATCAGGCTTTGCTTGAGCTTGACTTTGACGTCATCCGAGTTCCTTTAGTGCCGCCACTTGGGCGAGCTGAAAGGAAGCTGAGAAAGCTCAACGCAGAATTGGTTTTCAACCTTTTCGAGGGCTTCTGTGGCTCCCCTGATACTGAAGCGGTATTGCCGGAGATTATATCAAAGATGGGGATACCCTGTACCGGCTGCCCAGCGTCAGCGCTGAAGCTAGGCTTAGATAAGGCTAAAATGAAAGTGATTCTCACGGCTGCTGGAATCAAGACGCCAGACTTTCAGCTGCTGAATCTTGAGATACTACGCATGTTCCGACTGGGCTATCCCTGTATTGTCAAGCCCCGCTGCGAGGATGCCAGCCATGGCCTGTCACCGGGAAGCGTGGTTACTAACTCTGCCTCTCTAGATAGGCAAATCGGACTGGTGAGCAACTGGTACGGCAGAGACGCCCTGGTTGAGAAATTCATCGATGGGCGGGAGTTTAACGCCACAATTCTGGGCGACTCCGAATACAGCGTTCTTCCTGTGTCTGAAATCGTCTATTCCCTGCCTGCTGGGATGCCCAAGATTCTCACCTTTGCTGCGAAGTGGGAGCCTGATAACCTTTACTTTGAAGGCACAAAGGCAATCTGCCCAGCTGAGGTTGAGGCTGAAGAGCGGGAATGTATTGCCAAGACAGCGATAGCAGCTTTCCGAATTGTCGGTGGCAAGGGCTATGCCAGAGTGGACATGCGGATGGACCATGAGGGACAGGTAAACGTTATTGAGGTGAACCCCAACCCAGACATCTCTCCAGACTCCGGCGCAGTACGCCAGGCGGAAGCTGCCGGGATGACCTATACTCAATTCATTGAGAAGATTGTACAACTGGCTCTTGAAGGGAAAGACAATGGAAATCGATATTCGCCATATGACTCACGAAGACAAACCCAGCATAACGAAAATACTGCGCAGTACACCAGAATTCAAACCCTCTGAAGTGACGGTAGCCGAGGAAGTAATTGAAAGCTACCTCAAGGACTCATCCGGCTCAGGCTATCACATCCTCGTTGCTGAGGTTGACTCAACTGTAACAGGTTATATCTGCTACGGACCTACGCCGCTGACTGAAGGGACATGGGATATCTACTGGGAGGCTGTCGCTCGAGAAAGGCAAGACCGAGGGATAGGCAGCGCCCTCATGGAGTCCGTGGAAAAGGCGATAGTGAAAGCTAAGGGAAGACTAGCCATCATAGAGACATCATCCATGCCAGCATACGAGAAAACGAGGCATTTTCACCTCAGTCACGGCTATGAAGTAATCTGCCGTATCCCGGACTTTTATACGCCTGGGGATGATAAGCTAATCCTACAAAAGCGGCTGAGGTGAAGTAAAAGGGAAGAACCTCGTTCGGGAAGAGAAAGTTGGTCACAATGGGTTTCATAGTGTTTGGCCTATACGCATCAAGAATAATGAAAGGAAACAATTCATGTTTCGCATTCGACGAGTCTACGATTATGTTACTCCGACAAATAAGGAGGCAATAGCTCAGGTTCAAAGCATTCTCCATGAACAGTTCCCGGCTTTACCCAAACGTGAAATAACGAAATTGCCCAAACAGCTACGTAATCCCTTGAAATACCGCTTCCGGTCTATTCTTTTTATAGCTGAAGGGTCAGGGAGACGTATTGACGGATTCGCTTTAGTATCACACGAACCTATTCTGAGGTTCTGTTATATTGATTTCATTTCCACAGCCAAACACAGGACAAGCGGCGGCATAGGCAGCGCTCTCTATGTGCGCGTTAGGGCAGAAGCGCTCAATTTGAATACCATCGGCCTTTTCTTCGAGTGTCTTCCAGATAACCCCAGACTATCCTATGACCCTGAGATCAGGAAACAGAATGAAACGCGCTTGCACTTCTTCGAGAGACACGGTGCGCTGCCTATTGCTAATACGGCTTATGAAACACCACTTGAACCAGGAGGGGATAACCCTCCTTATCTTCTTTTCGATGACTTGGGACAAGGCGTACAATTAGGACGTGATACTGCTCGTGGAATAGTGCGCGCAATTCTGGAGCGAAAATATGCAAATTTATGCCCGCCGGAATATATCGACATGGTGGTCGAGTCGTTCCAAGACAATCCGGTACAGCTTAGAAAGCCTAGATATTCGAAGAAGCCGGCTGTTCCAGCCGCACGATACATACCCGCCGATCAGCGCATCGTCCTATTAGTGAATGACAAGCATGCGATCCATCATGTGCAGGAACAGGGATATGTTGAAGCCCCGGTTAGAATAGATTCGATTTTGGCCGAGATAGATGGCACTGGCCTATTTCAAAGGTTTGCCCCACATCGCTTTTCCGAGAAACATATCAAGTCGGTTCATGACTCCAAATTCGTCGACTATCTTAAGAAAGTGTGCGCCAGACTTGAACCCGGCGAATCTGTATATCCATATGTTTTCCCAATTCGAAATGCCACAAGGCCTCCTACGGAGCTTCCCATCCGCGCTGGTTATTACTGCATTGACACTTTTACTCCTCTGAATAGAAACGCTTATCCTGCAGCAAAAAGGGCTGTGGACTGCGCTCTAACTGCAGCCGAAAAGATTCTTGAAGGGTATCGCCTGTCCTATGCCCTTATACGCCCGCCGGGGCACCATGCCGAACGTCGCTCGTTTGGCGGGTTTTGCTATTTGAATTCGGCTGCAATTGCTGCCGAATATCTCAGTAAGCATGGGAAAATAGCTCTAGTCGATATCGATTATCATCATGGTAATGGACAACAGAATATATTTTACGAACGCTCAGATGTCCTGACAATCTCTATTCATGGCCAGCCACGCTTCGCATATCCTTACTTTAGCGGTTTCAAAGATGAAAAGGGTATTGGGGCAGGCAAAAACTATAATATGAATATACCGTTGCCGGAGAGCGTTGACGGCAAGCGATACCATAGAGCTCTTGAGAGTGCACTAAAGCGGGTAGTAAGATTTCGACCTGATTTTTTGGTTATTGCCCTTGGTTTAGATACAGCCAAAAGTGACCCGACAGGTACATGGAGCCTGGAGGCCGAAGATTTCGAAGCTAACGGGCGGATGCTCGGTTCATTAAACCTGCCTACGCTTGTTATTCAGGAGGGTGGCTATGACAACCGAGTTCTTGGTATCAACGCACGTCATTTCTTTGCAGGATTATGGTCGGGTGCTTTCACACAGGATGTAGATCGTCAGCCTAAATGAGACACAATTAGGACATAAATAAGTTAATGGACACTCTAGCTTAGGTTTAACTTCTCAGTTGCCAGGTATAATTATCGGTTTTCCTCTTTGATTCTTCTTGACTCCTGTCTCTATTCGCTCCCTCCAATCGTCACATTTCACTTTTTCAGTTTTCCCCTAGACTCCTATCAACTTTAGTTCTTAATCCTCTCTTCAGTTGCTCAGCTTCAATTGCTTAGCTTTAGTTCTTGTCTTTATATTTGATTGCCTCGTTCTAGTTCCTGGCTTCCCTTCGACTTTTCTCAGGTCTAATCTTGTACTTTTGGTTGAATTAAACAAAACGATGAATTCTTCAGAGGGAAGACTCTCCGGCTTCTTGAGTATTCCAGCTGGGATATACGGGTTCAAATTCGGGGGCTCGTTAGAATGATGGGAAAGGCGGCTTTCGCTCGACTCTGAGTTCTCTGAACGCCTTATTGCCTGGCCTCTCCAAGTATCACTTCCGCTTTACTCGAGCTTACGTCGTAGTTGCATTACAACTGCAGACAAGGTGAGGCTGGCAATTCCAACCGCAAAATCAAGGTATACTCCTGTGGGTGGCACCGATGGCCCGCTTGCAAAGGCCATAACCAAACCTATGATTAGCCTCAGTAACCCGAAGATAAATAACACCCAAGCGACTATTGTTGTCAGAGTCTTGAATATGCCTGGCATTGTGAAACCTCCTCTTAAAGATGTAGTCTAAGCATATACTATGATATTGTATGTTTCAACAGTAATAACCAGATACCGAGCCCGTTTCAAACGCTCAGCCAGGAACACGGACTTCGTGCTAATCTATACTACTGACCTCTGTCTGTGATAATTTTATGGAGCTTAGCTCTGCCTCTCTTTTATCTATCAGAACAATGAAGACACTGAAACAACAAAAATACTGGGTAAGAATCAGGAAACTTGAAACCGACTTACTCAAGTTTGGCATCAGCACCGGCTCAGTCAGGAAGCTTATTTACCGCTATCCTGTAAGCGTCCTGGAGCGGCTTATAAAAGCGACTGAGAAACGCCAACCCGGAGAGCCAGCTACTTATTTCCTGAATGGTCTCAAGAAGTCCAGGATGAAACATAGGCCCGAAGCAACTCTAATCAAAGATGAAGACACGTAAATTGAAATGATAATAATAAAATGCGCCAGGTGTAGAAGAAAAGTGTTCAAATATTTGAAGGTTGGCAAGGGGCGAATATTACACTGCTAGAGAGAGCGAATAATAGAAGATAATAGCGCTCGAGACGGGGATAGAATTAAGTGTCAGTGCGGCAATCTAATCGGGATTGACGAAGGAAGGTGGGTCAAGATGAAACAACACTCCTTCACTTATTCAGGGACAAGGACCAGGGGGTAAAATGGCTCTATGGAGCTTGCAACTGCCTACCTATCAGGAATTAGCACTTCCCTGTGTAGAATGGCATAGCCAGACAGCCTCTGAAGTAATAAAGCTGTTCCTACTTGTGGCATGATGCCACAAGTAGGAGCTAACATGGCTTACCGTTTCCACGCTTTTCTTGTAGTAGGAGTGCTTCCCTCAGTATAATGCTCGGTGACTTGTGTAACAGCCACAGCAATATAATCAAGAGCAAGAGCATGAAGGAGATTATCCTGGGCATAGGAAACACATTAAAAGGGGACGACGGAATTGGCATTTACATCGCAGAAAGCATCAATAAATACCTGCAGGAATGCGAGGAGAGGTCGAAGAAATCCAGATTCACCGGCGCTAGAAGAGAGCTTATTGCTATAAATTGTGGTACAACCCCGGAGAATTACACCTCAATCATTAGAAAGTACAACCCCGATAGACTCATATTAGTGGATGCCGCTGACATGGGACTAAGTCCGGGTTCATGTAGAATTATTCCGCCGGAGAGAATAGAGGTTATGCACCTCTCAACACATAATATGCCATTATCTTTCTTTATATCGTATGTGAGTGAGTTTTGCCGGTATATAGTTCTTATAGGAGTTCAATCGGAAAAGATGGATTTTGGCACAGGATTATCGAGTGCTGTTAAAAGAAGCGAAGAATATGTGGCAAAGCTCATAATAAAAGAACGGCTAAGTGAAATAGCGACACTCAAAATGCGAGCAACATAGGTTACCCTTTTACCACAAGCTCGTCGGCATATTTATCATAGCTGGATAGCAGGAATTCATCAGTCATGGAAAGCGCTCCCACAGGGCAGATGTCACTGCATTGAGCACAGAAGCAGCATCTGGCTACGAATACTTTCACCTTCTTTTCTTCAGGTATAAACTCTATGGCCCTGGTGGGGCAAATTTTAATGCACAAACGGCACCCGGTGCATTTCTCCCTATCATACGCTATTTTCCCCCGAAACCCGGGCGGCACTGGCATTGGTGGTATTAACTTCAATTCTCCTCTTTTAACCTTATCAAGAAATTGAATAGTTGATTTGGGAGCATATTTTGCCGGGAATTTGTTTGTCGCTGAAGTTTGAACGAGCTGCTTTAGCAATACCTTCACTATTTCCATATATTTCGCCTCACACTACCGTATCTATCCATATCAATACCAGACCGACAAGGCTTACCAGTGACATTCCGACGAGATAGATTTTACTTGCCTGGTCAATTCTGAAACGCGCCATGGCAGCGCGTACCAACATTATACAAACAAACATTATTACAAAGACTTTGACTAGGAAGAACAGCCCATCCACAACAATTGCAGGAGCAGGTACCCCGATGCCAATAACAGACGAGAGATTGTACGGGAAAAACAAAGCTACTATTAAAGATGCCATGGCAAAAGCCCTTATTGCGCTTGCGATATAGAACAAGGCAAGGTTTCTACCAGAATACTCAACCAACAGCCCCCCAGCAATCTCAGTTTCAGCTTCTGCCACGTCAAATGGTATCTTGCCGACTTCTCCAGGCGTAACCATTAGCAGGACGAAGAGCAGCAGAAGTGTTCCTATGACTCCAGCCGGGCCTGCTATGTTCCATATCGGATTTGCAGCAACCGTAGACAACGCAAATGGATTGGTGCCAGCAACATGGCTGGTACGCCAGCCAATAGCAACTATCGCCATAGCCAGGGGGAATTCATAACTCATCATGACAACCATTTCGCGCTGTGCGCCCACGGTGGCATACGGCGAGCTCGACGCAAACCCGGCTGCCACAAGCGCCAGAGAAGGTATGACTAACAGGTATAGCAGTACTATTGCATCACCGAAGCCTTCAAAAAGCGGCTTCTGTCCGAACATGGGTATGTAAAGTAACAGCATAGCTGACCCCATCAAGCAGAGGATTGGCGCTGCCTTGAACAGCCAGAGAAGGGAACCATCGGGGATGATGCTTTCTTTCATGAGCAGCTTCCCGACATCGCGGAAGGGCTGGATTATTGGAGGTCCTATCCTGCCCTGCATGTGCGCAACCAGCTTGCGGTCTACACCGAGGTACAACAAAGCAAATAGCGCCCCAACTATCCCCACGATGACCGGGCCAAGAATTATCGTTGCAATGCCTGTTGGACTATTAGCTATCAAATTGGGCTTCCAGCCTTCTTGTTTTCTCGACGGAGAGCTCATGCAGCTCTCTGTCACCAAGTACAGATTTGTCTTTCGTTTTTGAGTCCACAACGACAGCTCTATTGGTACATGACATACAGGGGTCAATAGAGGCAAAGGCTATCGGAACATCAGCAATCTGCCCTCCCTTGAGCATTGCTGGTACCGCCATAAGGTTAACATATGTAGGAGCTCTTATCTTCCAATTAGACAGGGTTTCTCTGCCAGCTTCCAGCCGAACATAATGCACAACTTCGCCCCTAGGCGCTTCAGCTCGCCCGATGCCTTCACCCTCCGCTTTGGTCAGCATATTTAAGAGCTTGGCTGTCTTCTGTTCGACAAGTAGAGGGCCAGACGGCATTTCATCCAGACATCGCTCTATGATTTCAACGGACTGCTTGACCTCCAGTAATCGGACAATTATTCTGTCATATACATCGCCGACCACGGTTCCAGTGAGCATATCCGGGGTAATGGCTTTGATATCTAAATCAGCATATGCACCATAGGGCTGGTCCTGTCTTACATCCTTGGGCACGCCGCTCGCCCTACCAGTCGGCCCAACTGCAAGCAGTTTCAAAGCATCTTCAGTTTTCAGGATACCTACATTCCTTGTCCGCATCTTTATCGTCCTATCGTCCAAAAACACGGTTCTCAACTGGTTAAATACGCTCTTGTAGTAATCCAGAGACTGCCTGATCCTGCCAAATTGTTCTTCAGTAATATCTCTTCTCACTCCGCCAATCTGAAACATAGCTTTAGTGACCCGGTTCCCTGTCACGTACTCTACCAGGTCCATTATATCTTCCCTGACGCGCCAGACCAGATAAAACACGCTGTCAAAGCCGATCTCATGAGCAGCAACACCTGCCCATAAGAGGTGAGAGTGTATTCGCTCCATCTCGGCGATAATGACCCTTATATATTCAGCCCTCTCCGGGGGAGTGATTCCCATAGCTTGCTCCACAGCCATAATATATGCGAAGGGATGACATATATTACAAATGCCGCATACCCGCTCAGCCAGGTATATATTCTGGATAGGGTTATTTCTGTTCATACCAAGCCATTCAATGCCGCGGTGGACCTGTCCTACAACGACATCCACATCCACAATCTCTTCTCCATCAATACTAAGATCAAGCCGAATGGGTTCCTTCAGGGCAGGATGAATTGGACCCACGGGTATGGTATATCTTGTTTTCGTCTCATCCACTGTCATATTTCTTCTGCCTCCCAGGCAGGACTCTAAGCATGTCCTGTGGTCCTGTCTCATCAGTCCTCCAGGGGTAAACACCTTCGGGAAAATCTTCGGGCAGGAACAAGCGCCTGTTATCCGGGATACCGACCACTTCTACCCCCATCATCTCTTGGGTTTCCCGCTCAGTAAACAACGCACCGGGGATAATGTCAGTAATAGTTGGTATTTTCAGGTCGTTTTTTGCCAGGCTGATGCGTAATCCCAGTGATATCTCTTGAAATTGATACCCGTAATATAGTGTAAAGTGATATATCAATTCAACTTTATCCCCAAGGTCAGCAGATGAGATTATAGCTAGATGGGGATACTCCTGAAGTTCACACATATGCTCTACTGCCCTTCTAAACGCCTCTCTCTGGACATATATCCAGATTGCCCTGAAGAGATTCTTTTTGACTCCCACCTCTCTTTCACAAATCTTTGAATCAACAAGGCCTTCTCCCAGAACAATTTTAAAACTCTCGACTATTGCTTCCGGACTCAGTATTTCCATTTATGTTGCCACCTGTTTCTCCGCCTGCTCCAGCTTTACCCAGGCTTTAGCCACTCCCTCTATAATTGCTTCAGGCCTGGGCGGACAGCCGGGAATGTAAACATCAACCGGTATAATCTGGTCTACTGGCCCCACCAAATTATAGGATTCATGAAACACGTCTCCCTCTATACCACAGTTGCCAACTACGATGACCATTTTAGGGTCGGGTACCTGTTCGTATACTCGCCTTACTCTCGGAGCCATCTGCCTCGCTACCGGACCCGTCACCAGCAATACATCTGCGTGCCGTGGTGAGCCAACGAGGACTATGCCAAAACGCTCGACATCATACCTGGGAGTAAGTGTGGCCAGGATCTCAATATCGCATCCATTGCACGACCCTGTATTAATATGGTAAGCCCACAGCGCTCTTTTGAACGAGTTAAAGCTCATATTCTCTCCTCCTCATCTAAGTCAACGATGCAATAAGCAGTATCACCGCAGTTAGGGCTGCAAGGGCTATCAACCAGATGATATAGTCATTGATTATTCCTGTATGTGCTCTTACAGTTGGGCCATAGTATCGCTTGAGGGTTTGGAAAAAACCCCAATATATGTTATGCGACTTTATGTGTCGTTGCTCTGCAGCGGGTGGCTCTTCGCCTGACAGGAAAATGTCTGTTTGAGCAGTTCCTTCCTTGTACTTTTTCTGCCCTCGGCTTCTAAAAAGGCAGATTATTGCTATCAGGATTACAAATGCAACGATGCAAACGATAGGATTCCAAAAAGGAAGATTTGTCATTCATGACCCTCCATAGTAATGAATCCTCAACGGAGATTCTACCAAGAAATGCGGTTCTTGGCAATGCTACTGCGGTACCACGAGTAATATGAGGCCAACTATGGCTATAGCTGTGGTAGCAATCCAATAGGTGGTGGGAACTTGAGACACCTTTAGCCTCGCCATTGCTACTCTGGTCAAGGTCACCGTCAACATTATAACCAAGAATAACTTTAGCAAGAAGAACGCAAAATCTATCAAGCCACCGACAGGACCGCTTATACCAATAAGGGGAGATAGGTCATAAGGGAAGAACAAGGCAATAGTCAGAGTGCCTACTGCCACCATCTTTGCGGCATCAGCAATATAGAAAAGGGCGAAATTTCGCCCTGAATACTCAGCTGTCAGGCCTTCGGCAATTTCCGGACCTGCCTCGTCAAGATCAAAGGGTACCGTGGCCAGTTGACCCGGCGTAACCACAATCATGGAGAAAAGAAGTAATAGCATACCTATGATGCCGGCAGGGCCTACATGGCCCCACAGCGGGTGTGAGTAGATAAAAGCAAGACCAAAAACGCTCTCACCAGCGTAAAGATGATTTAGCTTCCATGCAATGGCAATTGCAACCACAGCCAGCGGGAACTCATAGGACATCATGGTTATCATTTTTCGTTGCGCTCCGACTGTGGCAAATGGAGAAGAAGAGGCAAAACCTCCAGCGACCATAGCCAACGCGGGAATGATAAGCAGGTATACCACCAGAATAAGGTCTCCGTATCCAGAAAGTACAGGGGTGAAGGTCAGCCCACCGAACGGCAAGTAAAGAAGCACAGTAATCACGGAAGCCAAAGATATGATTGGCGCCGCATTATAGAGCCAGCCCAGCGCTCTTTCAGGCTGAACCGTATCCTTAATCATGAATTTGCTCACATCTAGAAAGGGCTGTATTACCGGTGGACCTACCCTGCTCTGCATATGAGCAGCGATCTTCCTATCAAAGCCTTTATACAATAGACCACAGAAGATAGAGAAAAAAGCAAGACCTATTGTCCCTATGATTGCTCCCAAGGCAGCCCCAGAGGTAATAATCATATTATTCTGATCCTTTCGGCATCGGATTCTTAATCATCGCAGAAGGGTCAGGGGTGGCAAGGAACACGTTCTTCGTCATCGTAAGGCATTTTCTCGGGCAAATATCCTGACAAAGGCCACAGAAACAGCATTTCCCCAGATCCAAGCGAGGGTAGGTTTTGGGATATTTCTCTTTATGTTCTTCGGGCAGCTCCACCATTTCTATAGCTTTGTTGGGGCATATTTCGGCACAAAGCCCACAGCTTACACATTTGTCTATGTCAAGCTGATGTTCTCCACGATAGTCTTCCGCAATTTCGATGGCCTCGTAGGGAAATTTCACCGTCATTGGCTTCGAAAACAGCGTCTCCAACAACACTTCTATCGTCTTCAACATGCTCATCGTACATCACCTATCCATATCAGCAGGACAAATGTTTAGACTCCAATAGATAGCCGGGATATCCGCTATTTCGGCCCCCTTCAGCAAATGTTCGAGGACCGGTATCATATGCAAGAAATCAGGGCCCCTGAGCTTAACTCTGTAAGGTTCTTTTCCACCAACACTTCTCATATAAGCACATCCTTCCCCCCGGGCAAGTTCATTACGCACATACACCTCACCCTCAGGTATCTTGACACGGGATGGAGGCGTTATTTTTGCAGGTTCTCTGAATTTACCTTCCGGTATTCTATCCAGAACTTGCCTTATAATCCTTACGGACTCCTCCATTTCTCTGTCCCTGACCAGGCAGCGAGCATAGGCATCCCCTTCTTCTCTAACTGGTATGTCAAAGTCCAGCTCGCTGTATATTTCATAGGGATCATCTTTCCTCACATCCGTCTCCACTCCGCAAGCTCTTAACACCGGCCCTGTTGCCCCCAGCCTGATTGCATCCTCTGTGCTCAGGATACCAATACCTTTCGTTCTTCTAGAAAATACTACGTTCTCAAAGTCCTTCATCTTCTGCATCATCTCTTCTGTTTGCCCCAGAACTTTCTTTATCCTCTCCTGAGCCCCTTCAGGTAGGTCCCTTCTCACTCCTCCCGGGCATATATAACCAGCAGGGTAGACTCTTCCTCCTGTTATCAACTCGAAAAGGTCCAGTATGTAGTCCCTGTAGCCAAAAGCTATCTTGAATCCGGTATCAAAACCGAGGGCCAGGCTCATTACACCATACCAAATGAGGTGGGACTGCAACCTGGACAGCTCTGCCATTACCACTCTTATGTATCTGGCCCGTTCAGGAACCTCAACGCCCGTCAACTCATCCACCGCCTCAGCATGGACCAGATTCCAGTTGAGTGCCTCTAAAATACAGACTCTATCTGACAAAACTGCATTCTGCATGGGAATCCTGTATTCCATCAGCTTTTCAAATCCTCTGTGCAGATAACCCGGGTCAGCACGGGCAGATATTACCTTTTCCCCGTCTATTTTTAGCTTTACTCCGAAATTACCAGAACCAGAATGAGCTGGCCCAAAATAGAAGTCGTACTCTGTCCCTTCTTCGATAATTGGGCTTAGTTCCTCAATCATAGTAAGCTCTTTCTCGTTCATTTGCCTTGTCATAATGCTTCTGTCTCACGGATTCCCTCCAATCAAAATCTTTTCTGAACGGAGGTGGCCCATCCCAGTCTTCTAAGAAAAGCGGAGCCAAGTCATCATTACCTTCAAACTCAACCCCGAAAAGCTCATGCAATTCCCTTTCATGTATCTGCGCATTTTCCTTCCATACAGGAATAACCGAGTCAACAATGGGATTAGCCCTATCTAGTTTCGTCTTTACAGTCAGCAGAATCTTCTCTGAGTATGACCAGAGGTGATATGTGAGTTCAAATGTCCCTTCCTCCGGCCAGTCCGTCACAGAAATTGCCGAAAGATGCTCAAATCCCAGTTCTTTGGCGAAATTGCACAGCGCTATCAGGTTATCTTTATCGACCGTCACCCAGACCCTGCGCTCCCTCTGCAATTCTCCTTCAATCTTGAACTTTGCGCCTATATCCTCTATGACTTTGTTCTCTTTATGTAAAGTCTCGGCCATCTACTTGGTCCTTCATCCACTGTGCGACTTGGCAAACTTCTTCCCATGCGGGGGAACAGCCCCCACATGGTGGAATATCTTCATGCAAGCTTCGAATACTGCCTCAGGCCTGGGGGGACACCCAGGAATATAGATATTAACCGGTATATAGTCTGTTAATCTCTTAACGGTATTATATGAGTCCCAGTACATACCACCGCTCATGGTGCATGCGCCTAAGGCAATGACTGCTTTTGGATCAGGCATTTGCTCGTATATCACCTGAGCTCTTCTTACAGATTTCAGGGTCTGATAGCCAGCAATAAACAGAACGTCGGCGTGTCTCGGCGTCCCGGTGATAATCATGCCAAACCTTTCCATGTCCCACCTCGAGCCGACGAGCGGAACCAATTCACAAAACCCACACGAGTTAAACCAGTTGAATATCCATATAGCGTTTATTAATCTCTTCATCTTTGTCGCTTGTTCAACCACTTATACACCTCCTGCAACAAAGAGTATTATCATAACCAAGGCTGTGATGACTGTAAGCCAAATAATATAATCATTTATTATACCTGTGTGCGCAGTTACGGTAGGGTCGTAGTATTTTCTAAGTCCTTCAAAGAACCCCCAATATATGTTATGAGCCCTTACATGTGTCTCCCCTTCGGATAAGCTAGGATTGCCCATAAGGAATGGCTCGCCTTGCACGCCCTTCTTATGTGCCTTTTCCCCTCGGCGTCGAATGAAATAAGCTATAAGCAGGGCTACAACAGCAGTGATAATCCACACCACAGGTCCCCAAAACCCGGAAGGGCTCTCAATCATGGCGTGCCTCCCATAATTCCACTTACATACGCCCCCTGGTTTATGAGAGCATCCGTGGCAGGCTCGACTATGTGGTTAACAATCAATCCAGGAAATATACTGAAGAAGACGATGGCTGCGGCCAGGATGCCCATGCCGATTAGCATCGATTTGGGAGCTTCCTTGACGTCCTTGAATTCCGGTAATTGCGGCCCGGTAAAGGCTGCTTGAAAGGCTTTAGCGAAGGAAGCCAGAGTTATAAGCGAAACCAGCATGGCTATTACAGCCAGAATTGGATTGAATTGATAAACGGACTCATAAATCATGAATTTCGACGCGAATCCATTGAAGGGAGGAATACCAGCAATTGATAAAGCCCCAATTATGAAAAATATCGAGGTTATCTTCATCTTGTGCCCTAAGCCCCCCATCCTGTTGAGGTCTCTGTGGCCCACGCGATAGAACAGGGCCCCAGCCGTCAAAAACAGCAACCCCTTATACATAGCGTGGTTGATGATATGGAAGATACCACCACTCATAGCCTCTCTGCCATAAGTAGCTAAAGCATGCGGATCACCCAAGACAGCAAGTCCAACACCTACTCCAAGCAACATATATCCACTCTGTGAAATAGCGTGGTAGGCCATTAACCTCTTGATGTCTGTTTGAGGAATAGCCATAGTAACGCCAACAAACATGCTCAGCATCCCCAGGATTATCACTATCCACCCTACTGTAGCCATGTTCAGTGTAACCCCATACAGGGTGAAACATACCCTGAAAAGGGCATACATGGATGCCTGGCTTGATACTACCAGCATAGCGGATATGCCTGCCGGAGCAACAGCATAAGTGTCTGGCACCCACATATGTAATGGTATGGCTCCTAACTTCATGGCAAATACTATAATCAGCAAGGTTAAAGCGATTTTGTCCAGCATGCTAAATTGCATCGCATTGGCTAGTGCCGCTATGTTGAGTACGTTATACTGGGCATAAAGCAGGCCCACCGCAAATAGCACTAGCAGTGCCCCAGCCGCGGATATGACTATGTATTTGAAACCACCCTCTGCCGCATCCGCAAACCTGGTTCTGAAAGCTGCCAGGGCCGCTCCGGCGATGGAGGCTATTTCCAAGAAGACAAACAAGTTGAACAAGTCACCGGTAAACTCCATCCCAAACATACCGACTACCAAGAGCAGCAGGAGAGTATAAAACCTGGTCTGCCCCGTCTCCCGTTTCATAAAGGAGAAGGAGTATATAGCCACAGCTAAGGCAACGGTTGCCGATATGATAGCCATGAATACAGACATGGCATCGACTTCCAAGACTACGCGAACTGGCACCATATAGTGTTCAGGGATGGCAAGGTTCGGAGAAGCGGCTCCTAGGGCATAGACGTGTATTCCATTGAGGTAGATGTCCCTGGCTAGAACTATAACCAAGAATTCTACAAATGCCAGACTGGCTAACACCAGCACATTTCTAGCTTTTCCGCTTGCCCTGCCAATCAGAGGAGTTAAGAACGCCACCAGCAACGGTATGGCTATTATCAGGATAGGAGAGTGAGTCAGCAGCTTGTCCAACCTATCATCCTTTCATTATCCTAGATTTTTC
>JAFGBN010000072.1 GCA_016933195.1 Dehalococcoidia bacterium
CACCGGCGTAGCCAATGCCCAGAGCAGATAAGGCTTCCAGGGAAAATCAGGCCCCATGCTGAGCGCCATTATCACCCCAGCAAGGACGAGAGCGAAGATAAATCTGTTTCTCAAACCTCTTATCTCGCGTTGAGAAGCCGTGGCGACATCTTCCAGCGTCGTTGCTTCTGACCCCAATCCGTAACCAGCCTCCTCAACCGCCCGCCTCATCTCAGCCACATCAGTGCCCTCAACATATTCAACCGTGGCTTTCTCAGAAGCCAGGTTAACATTGGCTGAAATAACCCCTGGCACACTGGAAAGAGCTTCTTCCACACGGGCGACACAAGATGCGCAGGTCATCCCACTCACCGGGAATACGGATTTCTTAGTGGCCACGCTGTAACCCAATTCTGAGATGGTTTTTGCAATCCTGGCGAGGTCAACCTTAGCAGGATTATACTCTACGGATGCTTTCTCCGAAGCAAAGCTGACATCGGCTTTTTCCACGCCGGGAGTCTGCGCCAGCCCTTTCTCAATAGTAGCGGCACAGGTGGTGCAGGTCATACCCGTTACATGGATACGCGCCTTCTCAGGTTTTCTGGATTTCGATTTCTCAACCACAGCAAATCACCTACCACACGTTAAGCTTTTATCATCGTCAACATCATCTTGAACTTTTTAATCGCCTTCAGGGCATGCGGCTTATTGGCTGGCATTATAACCATCTCACCTTGTTTCACATGTAAAGGCCTTCCAGAGATGATGATTTCCGCTTCACCATCAAAGACATGAACTAAGGCATCGAACGGTGCCGTGTGTTCGCTCAGCCCCTGCCCCTGGTCAAAGGCAAATAGAGTTACTGTCCCTGTCTTTTTACTTATTATTTCCCGGCTGACCACAGAGCCATCCTGATAGTCCACCAGCTCAGCCAGTCCTGCAACCTGTGCTTCAAGTCTTTTTTCGATACGTTCCATATTTCCAATCCCTGCTTGGATTAATCATGCCAACTGGCACAGAGTTTCATCCTACTTCGACACTGATGTCCATGCTGTCTACATCGTCTACATCTTTCAGTGAAGAAACTATACCAACTAGCATATTGGAAATAATGTCGTTTGGAAATGGGGTAAGTGGAATATCTTTGCCATTGACAGAGAGCTCCACATTACCTTTTTTCTGGTGAATCTTCAGGTTCTTTATTTCCTCTGTCCCCTTCAATGAAGAAACTGCACCCAACGTGGTTCGAGACAAGAATTCCTCCACAAAAGCGTTCATCTCCATTGCCTTTTCGTTTATCCTGAGTGTCGCCTTGAAATTTTCCTTCATTTCATACCTCCGTGCCTTTGATTATTCCCAGATTATTCGTAGTTATTGCCAGTCCCGATTGCATCGGGGCATGGCAACCCTCGGCTCTCTCTGTCATTCTGAGGGAGCGGAGCGACCGAAGGATCTTGGGAGGTTAGGAGCACGACGAGATTCTTCGCTGCGCTCAGAATGACAATAGCCAAGAGTTCATAATGACAGGCTAAACAAAACCGCGCTCTTTGTGCTTTTGGGCGATGATTTCGGCTAGATTATCTAAAGCCTTGAAATCCGCCTCTTTCGGATATCCTTTGCACAGTATCGGCTCTAATAATTCTACCTTAAGGTTGGGCAACATTCCGACAAGCTGCTCTACTGTTTTGCCACCCCAGCCATAGGAACCGATAATCGAGGCAAATTTTAAATTCGGCCTAACGGCGTTTGCCAAGAAAGCGGCATAGACAGCATTCGGATGCGGGCCGGCTAAAACCGTAGGCGTCCCGATAACAACCGTCGCCGCATCCACCAACGCTATCGCCAGTTTGCCAAGGTCAGTAACCGTGAGGTCGAACTGTTTAACCGTCACACCCCTCTGAGTCAGAGCTTCAACAAAATATGCCACCATTTTGCGGGTGCTGCCGTGCATCGATACATATGGCAACACCACGATATTTTTAGGCTCATCGAAGGTCCAGCTATGATAAGCCTTGATAATAAACTCCGGTTTATCGTACATAGGACCATGGCTGGGAGCGATAACGTCAATCTGGTAATCCTTTATTTTCTCCAGGTTTTTCTGGATGATAGTTCGGAAGGGCATCATGATCTCGGCATAATACCTCTTGGCCGCCTCGTATACCTGCCCCTCATCGGTAACATACAGGTCAGTTGTAGCCAGATGAGAGCCAAAGAAATCGCAGGAAAACAGAATTCTTTCCTCTTTCAAGTAGGTCACCATGGTCTCAGGCCAGTGAACCCACGGAGTATGAATGAACTCCAGTGTCCTGTCTCCCAGCGAAATAGTCTCTTTGTCTTCGACAGTTATGAACCTGTCCTCCGGAATCAAAAGCAGGTCTATAAGCATAACCTTGCACTTGGGCGTGCATATAACCTTAGCCTTAGGGTATCTCTCAAGGACCCGGGGGATGCTGCCAGAATGATCCTGCTCAGCATGATGAGCAACCAGATAATCTATAGCTTTGACTTCAAGTTCATTCAGATGATTTTGCAGCACCTGCTCCATAGTCGGGTCTACCGTATCTATAAGAGCCGTCTTTTCGCTGCCTCTAACCAGATACGAGTTGTAGCTGGTGCCATCGGGAAGCGGTATAAGCGAATCAAAAAGCCGCCTGTCCCAGTCAATCGCCCCTACCCAGTAAATCCCACGCCTTATCTCCCTCGG
>JAFGBN010000073.1 GCA_016933195.1 Dehalococcoidia bacterium
GCATATTAGAGTTGATTAGGTAACATCCCGTCACAATGTGCAGCAAAAATCTATCTGCCTAAGCTGAGATTCCGCAAAATGAGATATCCTCCAGGACGGCGATGGCTGGTAAACGATAGCGGTTTCGAGTTGATTTGCGTCTCTGAATTGACCTGGAAAACCTTTGGCCACCGCCAGCGGAGCAGCCATAAACTCCGTGGGCTTAAATGTCAGGTACGCAAGCGGCGGCAGGCATCATGAAGGCTCGCATCAAGGCAAACCGAGGAATCCGGTTGGCGACGCTGACGCCTACCAGCCCTGAGCACAGCGACATTTGTTGGTTCAAATCTAGCCACCACTAGCAAGGCATGCCTGAAAGCAAGTATGTTTAACTGCCTTCTTTTCCTTGTTTGCTGCAGAATCTAATGACCTCGGCAAAATTATTGATTCTCGTAAGGTTGGTGCTTTCCACAAAGCCGTCATAGGTGAGGTTGATCCAGGGCTTGTGGTATAACGCGCTGAAACTCTCCGACATTGCAGCCACGATTCCACCGGGCATACAGCCATGGGGCATTACTGATATCACACCGGCGAAATTGGGATTCTCAATCCAATCAACCCCACTACCGATACTGAGAACTGCCTCACTGCCACATTTCGGCGAAAGCCAGTGGCTCGTCTGTGCCAGTAACTCCTTAGTCGAAGGCTCTCTATCATCAATCAAATCCTTAAAATACTTGGCTACCGAGTGCTCGTCATGCTCCTGCACACGCTTCAATATGTAGCTGCCCAGCATCTTTATGAATTTTCGGTCACTGATAGCATCCTCAACGTGTCTGTGTGAAATGTATTTCAGCCATTCCCCCATGGGAGAAACGACGACTTCCAGCCCAGCCTTTTCGCACTCTCTGACTACGTCCTGGTTGCTGAATCTGTTGGAACGCAGAAAGATTTCGCCATTAATACCAACCAGGGGCTTCCTGGGCCGGGCGGGGTCAATTATAGAGTTGAAATCAGATGTTGCCTGGCGCAGGACATCATCGAAAGCTTGTTTCTTTCGAATGCGGTTTACAATCCTGCTGGTATATTCACCAAACAGCTCATCTGCCGCCCCCGGACGCAGTTCATAAGGACGGGTGCGCCAGAGCAATCTTTGCAGATAGTCCATGGCGACGCAGCCCTTCCAGGCGAGGCGCGCGAAGCCTGGCCCAATCTGCACGTCGCGATAGGCATTGTTTGACACACTGGTTCGTATGGGAAGGTCAAGGCCGACTTCTTTAAGTATGCTTCTCTGTTCCAGAGCATACTTTCCCAGGCGGCAGGGCCCGTATGCGCCAGCCATAAATGCCTCTACGTTTTTCATGCCGGCGCCGTCCTCGTAGCAGAACCTCATAAAGTCGCCCAGAGTTACGCGATAGGGCAAACATTCCACCCCCGATGTTACCTGATCGGCATAAAAGAGACTGCGTTCATTTGCTTCGGGAAGCACAATTGCTCTGACCCCGCTGCCTTCCAGAATCGCAGCGATAATCTCAGCGTGCGGCGCCATCCTGGGTATGATAAAAGTCTTTTTGATATCGATGAGCGCAGACGCCCCCCTGTAGATATCTTTAGGTGACACTTCACGTGGCTTAGTGGAACGTGCGAATCCCTGAATGGTATCGACGAAGGCTTCCAGCCGGGTAACGATGCCAGCCTCGGCGGCATGTTCATCTATTTCCAGCTGTCCCAGGGGCTTGCCGCTCATGATATCCTCGACAATGTGGATTATGAAGGAGTTCGGGCCACATCCAAAGTTTGTCAGCCACAATCCATAAAGCTGTGGGTCTGAGGCAGTTACAGCAGCGCCAGCTATATATTTGTTCTCATAGAACCAGTATGGGCGGTCGGAGTAATCTTTGGGATTCACCGACTCCAGGGGCAGGAAGTCCAGTGGTATGGGTACCACACCGAGCTGTGCGAGCTTTTCCGCTATGCCCAGGTTGGCCCCGGTATCCTGAGACATATAGGACCTGGCGAAGAGAACCACGCCCAACTGGTCGCTCTGGCGCAGTTGCTCCAATAGCTCCCTGCCCAATGCCGCCTGGTCTGCCTCGAATTTTTGCTGAGATTCAATGCCAGCCAGAGCTGCCTCCTTGCCTTCTTTTTTACTGAAGCCCATCTTGACGGCAACGTCCGCCAGGTTCTTTATCACCTCGGCGTTTCCCCGACTGAAATCAAGTATGGGTATCAACAGCCGTTCCCCCAGGTTGACCGCCTGGCGTATTATGAATGGTGACGCCTGGACTAAGGGGCAGGAGTATTTCTGGTTCTCATCCCCGTCTTTTTCACCCAGCCGGATAGCGCAGGGGTAGAGGATGTAGTCAACGTCCTTAAGCATTGCTGCGTGCCCGTGGAGAAGCTTCATAGGAAAACAACTGTCGGTGTAGCTCAGCTCGATTGCCTGCTCCATGATTTCATTGTTGGTCTGGCTGGAGAGTACAACTCGAGCGTCCAGGGCATTGAGAAAACCGATAAGTAGCGGAGCATAGTCATACACCAGAAGCCCTCTGGGAATGCCTACCGAAGGCCCTGTGCCAGAATCTTTCTTGAGCTCCCGAAAGAGCAAGTGCTCCCGCTTGTCAAAGAATGTCTCTCTCTTTGCGTGGCTGGCTATGGCGTCGTATTTATCGCACCTGCTGCCGTAGAAAGTAGGCTGTTCACCGGGCATCTCCATCCGGGTGATGGTGCAGTTGTTGTCACATCCTTTACACACGAACGTAGTAAGCTTACACTCGCTGTTCACGACTTCCTGAAAACCCTTGAACCTGGATTCCTGGCTGGCCATGGCCTCCTTTGCCAGGAGGGCTGCGCCTATTGCGCCGCTGACTTCCTTGTGCTCCGGCACAGTCAGTGTCTTACCTTTAAGTTGCTGGTGAAAAGCAGAGACTACAGCCTTGTTGTAAAACACTGCTCCGGTAAGGATAACCCTATCGCCCAGTTTTCTGTGTTCCACCACCTTGGAGAGGTAATTCTTGGCTATGGAGTTGGACAGACTGGCCGTGATTATTTCCAGTGGCATGCCTTCCTGCTGTGCCGAAGCCACTGCCTGGCCCATAAATGAGGCACACCTTGTTCCCAGATCAATGGTATAGGGCGCTGCGAATGCCAAATCAGCAAATTCACCAGTGGTTACGGAAATGCCGAGCATTTCAGCCAGTTCATCAATGAAGCTTCCCGTTCCGGCGGCACAGGCTTTGTTCATGTGATAGTCAATAACAACTCCGTTTCTCTTGATGACCAGCTTGGAGTCCTGCCCGCCAATCTCGATGATGTCCGCTTCAGGGTCTAGCTCTGCGGCAGCCCTTGTCTGCGCCGTGATTTCGTTTTTAATCAAATCAGCTCCAATGAAGCCACCCACCAGATATCTGCCAGAACCTGTGACGCCGACGCCGGCTATCCTGACCTTGTCCGCGCCGTCCCTGAGCAAGTTTCTGAAAACCTGCCTCACGGCATCAACGGGCCTTCCGGCAGTCATCAGGTAGTTTTTAGCCAGAACTCTCGTGCCAGACCCGTCTGTTATCACCGCCTTGGTGCTGGTAGAGCCAACATCGACCCCGAGATAGCCCGTGCATTGCTCTGTTATCGGCGGACTGTCTTTACTTTCTTGCACAGTGACAATGTCCAGGGTGGGCATTTCAAAATAACGCTGCCGCACATCTGCTCCCGGCAGCACGACACCCCGGGAAGTCTTCCCTATGGAAAGGAGCGCTGCCCCCAGGGACTCCATGTGGAGGTAGTTTTCCGGGACGGTTACCTGCACCGGATGCCCGTTCCTGGCAGAAAGCATATCATTGAGGGATTTTGCTACGGCAGGATTGGCGGCAACGCCGCCAACAAAATAGACCGGCTCCTCAAAGGCTCCCTTTTTGAGAGAGGCCACCATCCGGGCAACGCTTTCGCACAGCGCATAAAGCATTGCTTCAAGAGGGGCTCCCTTCTGCTGGAGATGGATGATGTCGGTCTTGGCAAAGACGCTGCACCTGGCGGCTATCCTGGGTGCGCTGCCTTCGCATTTCAGTGCCAGGCTGGCGAAGTCCTCCATGCTGATGCCAATCCTGTATGCCTGCTGCTCCAGGAACCTTCCCGTGCCCGCAGCACAAAGGGGATTAGATGCTACCTTCCACGGCTTTCTTAACCCGTCCTCCAGCCCTATCACCAGGGTGCTCTGGCCGCCAATCTGTATGATAGTTTTGGCGTCAGGATGGCGGTGCAGCAGCCCTGAAGCAATCGCCAGCGAGCTGCTGTATTCTGTCCATCCGAGCTCCTTGGGGATAACGCTCCTGCCGGAGCCGGATACGCCAGCGGCGATGATTTGTTCCAGATTGAATCTCTCGCCCAGCCTGGCGATAAGAGAAATAACTGCCGCCCTGGGGCTGGAGGTTACCTTTTCGGTGTCACGCTCAACAACCCTGCTCTCCTCATTGAGGAGCGACAGCTTAGCATTGATAGAGCCAATATCTACGCCTAGAAAGTAAGCCATTTGCCAGCGGACAATTTTAGCAGGAAACGAGAGTTCTTAAAAGGGCCACGATTGGATAATATTTGCCAAAGCAAATTGCCACTGTGAGCCAACTTCCTCCTCCCTTGACGGGAGAGGATTAAGGTGAGGGTGAACAGAGCACGGGATTTGCATTCCCTTACCCTTGTCATTGTGAGCGAAACGGAGCAATCTCAGCAAAAGCTTGGAAATCGGGTCATTAATTCAGGGGATACGATACTAATCAAGCCTACTACATGACCTAAATGCGTTTTACCCACTTTATCCAATCGTGTCCGCAGTTACCTCTCTCCACCAGGCGCAGCGGATAGCCGTGGTCCGATGGCAATACTTGCCCGTTAACCGTGTGTGAGAAACACGCCATCCTGTCGAACAACATCCAGGAGCACCACTGCCTGGTATTCCGTGACCAGGGTTATGAGAAGGAGATTGCCGACAGGCTAAAAAGGTGGTGGGGAACTCCGACCGAGGAGTCTTGAATTTAATGGTTGCGGCGACGATTTGTTCCAGATTGAGTCTCTCGTCCAGCCGGGTGGCAAGTGAAGTTACTGCCGCCCGCGGGCGGGAGGTTACCTTTTCGGTGTCACGCTCAACAATCCTGCTCTCCTCATCGAGGAGCGACAGCTTAGCATTGATAGAGCCAATATCTACGCCCAGAAGGTAATAACCCATCTGCCACCGAACAATTGTAGCAAGAAACGTGCTTTCTTAGAAGGGAATAATTGGGGCACAATACTAATCAAGCCTGCTACGAACTAGGTACTACGTCCTCAGAATATCAAGGCTATTCTTTATTAAGTAGACATAATATGCTATAATTAAGCTAGGTTTTCATGTGAAGGTATTATACGTGTTGAAATGCTAGCTAAAGGGAATTTCTACAATACCTTGATAGAAACTAGGGGAGACTCTGGGGCTCTCCAAGAGAAAATGGAGGAAACCGTCCAGAAGTTCTTGGAGAACGAAACGGATATGAACAAACCGGGGATGCTTCTAGGTAAGATACAAGGTGGTAAAACAAGAGCCTTCATAGGGATAATTGCTCTGGCTTTTGATAATGGCTATGACATGGCGATTATATTAACGAAAGGGACGAAAGCACTGGCTCGCCAGACCCACGCAAGGCTAAAAAAGGATTTTCACGATTTCATTGATGATGACATGATCAAGCTTTATGACATTTTAAATATCCCAGATCGTTTGCCCGGTTATATTCTTAGGCAGAAACTGATAATGATTGTGAAGAAAGAAACGAATAACTTGGAAAGAATAATAAGAATGATTGTTCAAAGATATCCAGATTTGAGTGATAGGAAGGTATTGATAATCGACGATGAAGCAGATTTTGCCAGCATTGGATTTGCCAGAAGAAGAGAGGGCAGCATTGAGCTTCGGAGGATAGCTTCGCAGATTGATGAGTTGAGGAGAAAGGTAAGGAAATCTGACTTCTTGGAGGTTACTGCGACACCTTATTCTTTATATCTCCAACCAGAAGACACAACTATACCAACTAGAGGGGGACAATTCATCTTCGAACCTGTACGCCCAGCCTTCACCGTGCTTCTGCCTGTTTATGAAACGTATATCGGAGGAGATTTCTTTTTCGGAGAGAGTAGCGAAGAGGACTCGATCGCTCACTATGTTTACGAAGAAGTTCCTCTTGAAGAATTGGATGCGTTAAGAAGAGAAGATGGGAGAGTATTCAAGATCGAGGACTGTCTGACACACAGAAGGGTACAGGTTCTAAGAAGGGGGATAGTAAACTTCATAGTAGGTGCTTGCGTAAGAAGGATACAGCAAGGTAAATCGCAAAGAAGGAGGGAAAAGTATAGTTTTGTAGTTCATACTGAGCAAGCGAGGGGGGCTCATGAATGGCAAGTGGAAGTCGTTGCAAGGATGAATGAATTACTTATGTATTACGCGAATCACAACTTGGCCATGCTGTCAGAACTTGTACGTGAATCATATGATGACCTTTCAAAATCTATAAGCATTATAGATACTCCACCAGAATACGAGGAAGTATTCCAAGAAGTATTGACAGCCTTGAAAGAGGACTCCCTAATGATAAGAAAGGTAAATTCGGATTCAGCAGTTGAGGAACTACTTGATGATAACGGAGAACTGGAATTAAGTGCGCCTCTAAATGTTTTCATTGGAGGGCAAATCCTAGATAGAGGAGTCACAATAAGGAATTTCATCGGGTTCTACTATGGCAGAAGACCTCGCAGGTTTCAGCAAGACACGGTACTGCAGCACTCGCGGATATACGGAAATAGACCGAGAGAAGACCTAGCGGTTACTCGTTTTTACACTGCATTAGGAATATACTCAACCCTTCAAAGAATAAATGAATTTGATAATGCATTGAGGGAAGCTTTTGAAAGAGGTGCACACGCCGGAGTCGTATTCATCCGCAAAGATTCGTCTAATAGAATTCTTCCCTGCAGTCCTAACAAGATTTCTATTTCGTCGACAACCACACTACGGGCTGGTATGAGAATGTTGCCTATAGGGTTCCAAACAGACTATATAAAGAATATTAGGGATATAATAAAGGAGCTAGACATAATTATCTTGGGCCAGATGCCGGATGTAGGAAAACCTTTCCTTATCGAATTCGCTACTGCAGAATCGATCATAGATATGATAGCCGAAACGTTGGTTATGGAGTTAGACTGGGACTGGGAGGCGTTCAAATCATGTATAGAGTTCTTATCGAAGAACACAGAAAACGAGGAAAGACGAGGCAAGATTTGGTGTTTGGTAAGGACTGAGAGGAATCTGTCCAGAATTAGACCAGGTGACGGGAGATTCTCTGATAATCCAGATACAGGATCAACTGATACTAATCCGGCTAGAGAAATTGCAGTCGACGTTCCAGCGCTAATTCTGATCAGGCAAAACGGCTCTGCGGGAATAGGATGGAGAGACCATCCCTTCTGGTGGCCAGTATTGATACCACCACAGAGAACAGCAACAATGATTTTTGCAAGTCAAACGGCGGATGTTGACTGAAATCATTCTCGGAATCCCGGGGACACCATGCTAATTAGGATCACTACACAGGTATTATGTCTCCAGAATAAATGAGGGGGAAGAAATTTGAAAGGCAGGTCAGGGTTACCCGCTTTCTTTGCTGGCTTCGGGGGTCTTCAACACTACCAGAATGGTCTCTTCGCCTTTGGCACGAACGTTCTTTATCATAGCCATTTCGTTCAGAATGGGGATTAAGTCGCTCTGCTTCTGACCTGCGACGACTATTATTGAGCCTTCATTTGCTGCACCACCAGTCATTACTATCGTCAGGTCCTTGACCTCCTCTAGATGCTCCTTGAACTGCGCAACCTGCTTAAGCTCCACCGATGGAGGTATGACCAGTCGAACGTGGTCCTCGTAGGTCTCAGGCCCGATGTCCGGGATAGATTTCCGGGTTTCCTTCATTTCCCTGTTTGCCTGAACTTCAGCCCCTCTCATCTTCCTCGTCTCTATTGTCCCTCCCCTCGCTCGCTCTCCGACCTGCCATCTAACTCCATTAACTGGCTGGCCCCGTACTCCTCTGGGGAATGTAGCTTCCCCGGCATAGGCTAAATATGCAGGCACCGTAATATTACCCTGGCTTCCCACCAGTTCAGCTTGCCTGCCTTTTCCAGAAAAGGCCAGGTATCCCAAGAATATGAGGTTAGCTAGCGGAACTAATATCAATAGTCCCAGCCACCTGTTCTTATCGCGAGCTTCTGCAATCCTCATCCATACCAGGACCAGAATGACTATGTTAGCTATCGGAATAAAGAAGAGTAAGACCCACCACCACGGTTTTTGGGCGATCTTACACATCAGATACAGATTAGCAATTGGAATCCATGCCAGCCATTCGGGTTCCGTATCTGTTTTGCGTGCTATATTTTGCAAGCAAAGGGCGACATAGATACACAGCACAATCTCTATTATCCATGCGGATACCACAAGGGCCGTTATCCATTCAATAGCGTCCATATTTCCCGGCTCGTTTCAAACATTCCAGGGACTCAATACTAATCAGCCGTAGCACAAAGCGGGTATCATATCCCCGAATGCGGTCTTTAAGGTGAGTGTATACCGAAGCTGCCTCAGATGAAAGGACTTCAAGTAGTAAATTAGTCCTGCATGATTTGGTAAATTAGTCTCACTTGAATTAGTTACTGTGTCTGCTGAGCCGTTCCTTGAGTTATCCCGGTGTCCAGAAGCTCGAAGCCGCTCTGCTCGTCCTTGATACGCTTCATGCCCGCGCCAAGAATTTCATAGAGGACAACCTCCCCGACAAGCCATGTCGTGACGCCATGCCGCAGGCATCCGGTCATGGTCTGTCCTGCCCGTCCCAGCGCAGCGTGGATATGCAGAGCAGGTTTGCCATCTTCACCGGGGGCGAGTACTCCCACTCCCAGCACCTCGTGTGCCCCGTCAATGGGTAGGAGCATCGGGTCTGGCGGCATTTCCTCTGAACGTCGCGGACCGACAACCAGGTCACCACCTCCAATTCCACCCACTAAAATAGCATGTCCTGTGAGTACCCCGTTTTCCTGCGCAAAACGCTCAATACACTGGGGCACCACATCTCCGTCTTCAAGCCGTATCATGAAGACCCGGCCGATTTGTCCTTCACGTGCTTTCATTGCTGACCTCCTATAAATTCCGGGGGCAGGATACCAATCAAGCCTATCACAAATCAGGTGTTATGTCGCTGAATACCAGGTCCATTTCTGTTGACCATTTACAGTGAACCGGCAACGACAACCGTGGTCTCAAGTGCTCTATCTGAAAGACCTATTGCTCCCGAAGCGCCGATTCCGCTTTTGAGCGAAGCTCGGACTCAGGGACGGCGCCGATGCTTTGCTCGATTACCCTGCCACCCTTGAAAAACAGAAGCAGCGGTATGCTCATGACCATGTATTTCTCGGCTGCCAGGCGGTTCTGGTCTATGTTTATCTTGCAGAATTTGAGCCGGCCCTGGTATTCCTGTGCCAGCTTTTCGGTGATGGGAGCAATCATGCGGCACGGGCCGCACCAGGGCGCCCAGAAGTCCACCACGACGGGCAAGCTTGATTTCAAGACTTCAGCTTCAAAGGTGCCATCGTTGATTTCAGTAACCCCCGCTGGTGGTTTCTCCTCCCTGACCTGAACTTGAATCAGAATATCTCCTGGATGACCATCGGTTAGCTGCAGGGCGTTGCTCAGCTTAACCGTGCTTCCTGTTGTCACTCCCGCCGGGATATTTACCTCCAGGCGTTTACCCTGCCGTGACAATATCTTCCTGGTTCCCAGTCTTGCCTCTTCTCCCGTGATGGCTAATTCGTAACGGACGGAGTTGCCTGCCTGGCTCTGGTCAAAGGACTCATTCATGCTGATCTTTCCTCCAAATTGGCTTTCAAGTTTTGTTTTGTCTGCATCGCCGAGCTGCGCCCGGCCTAATTTTAACATGTTGTAAGATATACAAAACCAGGGCTTAGTTTAACCTGTCCAGAGTGGCTCCAGAACATAACAGCCGTAGCCGGAGTGCCTGGCGAACTGGAGTCCAACGGCCCTGAACTTGTGCAATCCAGGCCATAGCTTAAGCTGCGTGAAAAATGAAAAATCTGAAAGTCTGGGCAACCTGAAGGTCGTTGGTTCAAACCCACCCCTGCCACCAAGAGAGTTAAGAGGTAGTACTAGTCGATATATTTGACTAGCCCTGTGCATTTTATTAACCTAGTCATGATGTATAATGCCTTGGCTGAAAAGGAGGTAGAAGATGACCCAGCGGCAAGTAGTTCAAGATTTCGAGGTTATTTTGGAGCCTGAGGATGAAGGAGGTTATCATATTTATTGCCCTGTTTTGAAGGGTTGTCACTCCTATGGAAATACTAGGGAGGAGGCTCTAAAAAACATTAGAGAGGCAATAGAATTATGGCTGGAAAGCGCTCAGGAACTGGACATCAGGATACCGGAGCGAGAAATTGTTAGTATAGGGAGATGATGAGTAAAAAGCTCCCAGCCGTTAAACCTAAGGAGGTTGTCAGAGCTTTGGAGAAAGTTGGGTGGCAGGTTCATCGCCAGAGGGGAAGCCATGTCTCCATGCATAAGAAAGATGTCTCTAATCTTGTAGTTATACCTCTTCATACTCGAGATTTACCAAAGGGCACTCTGCACGGAATACTCGAAGATGCCGAGCTCACTATAGAGCAATTCCTGGAACTCCTTTGAATTCACTTCAAAAGGTCGTTGGTTCAAATCTGGCCCGAAATTGAAGCCAGTGCCGTCACCATCCTAATTGTTGGAGTAACCAGCTGCCGCCGTAGACTATGGCGAAACCGATAGCCAGGCAAACCAGGACTATGAGTGGGCCTCTAAGAAGAAACTTCCCTATTGTTCTGCCAGGCAGCCTCATTTTGTTTGCTTGTCGGGTTTTGTGTCCCTGGCCCTCTTGGATACAGCGTCCTTATATATTTTTGCCAGGCCTTTGCCATGTTGGGGCATCCTGGATTTCTGCTTTATGCGCTGTTTTTCTCTTCGTGCCTGCTTGGTTTCTTCCGTCACCTGTTTACCACTCAACCTCGTATGAGCCAAAGATGAAATCCAGGTCTTTCCGGAGGGCTGAAATTTTTTCCTGTGAGAGGATGTTTTCGTCCAGGTCGAGGAGCATCTTTGTTTCGCCTGAAGGGGAGCCTATGATGTGTGCATCGCCGCAAATTTGCTGGTCTTTCGTCTTTTCACCCTGGGTTTGGAATGTCAGGGTGACGCGGGACTGAGTGGAGCCACTGGGGAGAGGGTAAGTTTGTTGCTTGGCCTCATCCACTATGAGTCCTTGCTTTTGTGCCAGGCCCCGCATTTCATCGTAAAGCATACCTGGGTTTATACCTCGATAAGTCTTTGTAATCTGAGTTGTCATCGTGCGCCTTCCTTTAGATTGTATTATAGCATTTTCGAACTCTTTGGTGTATATATGGTATAGTTTGTAGCTAGGATGAAAAAGGAATTAATACACATATTAGCCTGTCCAGTGTGTAAGGGAACTTTGCAGCTTAATGTGGACACAGAGGAGGGGGAGGAAGTCGTTGCTGGCTCCTTATATTGCTCCAAATGCCAATATTACTATCCTATAGTAGATACAATTCCCAACTTGCTGCCACCGGACGAGCAAAGTCAGGGGTGATAAGCCACGCCCGTTGTGGGGGATTCCCACACCTCTACACAAGTTAGCGTCACTGGCGACCCGGAGAAATAAGGCAGGAGCCCATCGTATATGGTGGCGGCAATGTTCTCACAGGACGGCTCAATTTGGTCGAAAGGCGGTGCGTCGTTGAGACAATGATGGTCGAATGGAGCTATAACTTCCCTTAGTTGACGCTTTAATTGAGCAAAGTCATATGCCAAACCAGTCTCTCCAAGCTTGGTCGCCTCTAGACGTGCCACTACCTTATAGCGGTGACCATGTAGATTTTCGCACTTACCGCGGTAATTGCGAAGATAGTGAGCGGCGTCAAAGTGCTCTTCTACAAATAGTTGATACATTAAAACCTCCTAGTGCCATTTTCGCACTCCGTTATGTCCTCTCACGCTGCTGGCCAATTCAGCAACGCTCTTATTTAGTCCAGGGTGGGTTAGCTCCGGGGCAATTTCAGCTAGGGGTATGAGAACAAAAGCTCTGTCTGCCAGACGAGGGTGTGGTACGGTCAGGTTTTGAGTTTGAATACTCTGGTCGTCGTAAAAAAGGATATCTATATCAATAGGGCGGGGTGCATTGGTGAAGCTAAATGTTCTACCCATTTTGCTTTCGATGTTTTTAGCCAGGCGAAGGAGTTCCCATGGACTCAAATCAGTGGTAATTTGGCATACCATGTTAAGGAAAAATGGCTGCTCTTTATAGCCTACTGGCTCAGTTTCGTAAATAGACGAGACCTTCTCCAGATTTACCTTCTGCGAAAGCGATGTTAGAGCCTGAGTCAAATTTTTCTCCCGCTCACCTAAATTTGAGCCGAGGCAAAGATAAGCGATAGCCAATTTGCTCACTAACCTCTGACGATGGCATCGCTCATCTTGCACACGAGCGCCATTTCTTTGACATCGTGCACCCGAACAATATCAGCGCCTTTAGCAATACCGATAGCTATGGTGACTGCTGTTCCCTCTAACCTCTGGTTAGCTGGGGGAACAAATGGCATTCCTTCTAACTTTTGCTCCGGGGCTAAATCGAGTACCCAGCCTATTACCGACTTGCGTGAGCTACCTAGAAGGATAGGTCTGCCTAGCGTCTTAAGTTCTTCTAAGCTCTGTAAAATCTCCAGGTTTTGCGGCTGTGTTTTACCAAAGCCGATGCCGGGGTCAATGATGATATTTTCCCAGGGCACGCCCAGTGTTAAAGCTAGCTTAATAGCTCTTTGTAAGTCGGAGATAATTGTGGGCATAAGGTCATGATGGGGTGGGGAATCGCGCTGATTACTCATTAAGATAAGGGGCACTCTCCTTAGAGCTGCTAGCTCAGCCAATTTTGGCTCATGCTTTAATCCCCAAATATCGTTTATCATATTGGCACCAACATCCAGGGCACGACGAGCCACCTCCAGTTTATAAGTATCCACGCTTAATGGCAGCAGTGTTTCATTACTTAAGCTTTCCAGAACGGGAATTACTCGACGTAGCTCCTCATCAACCGATATGGGGCTTGAGCCAGGGCGGGTGGATTCGCCACCGATATCAATTATGTCTGCACCTTCCGTAGCTAAGCATTTCGCCTTAGATACAGCCTCTTTGAGGGTCTCCAAGCCATCACCAGAAAAGGAATCTGGAGAAACATTTACCACCCCCATAATGTAGGTTCTTTTGCCCCAGTGAAAAGTTGTCTTGCCGCATTTGGTGTGGCCAAGTTCCTTCGCCTTGAAATTAGCATAATCAGGCACAGCTAGTAATTATAGCAAACAATTTGTGTGAAGTAATAAGATGCCTGCCATTTTTGGGTGTGCTGTTATGACGCGCAGTATGCAGTGGCGGAAGGGCGACAACGCCAAAAATTACAGGCACGAAGCGTGACAGGTCTAGTTTCCTTGAGCGCGAGGATGGCTCAGCTATTCCAGCCCTAGTTCCTCCAGTAGCTTGATTACCCTCAGCGACTCAGCAACTCCGGTGGTACCCCTCATGGCCACAACTACTGAGATAGTCTCCAATATCTCATCTCTGGTGGCTCCGGCTTCCAGTGCCCGCTTAGTCTGGCCTAGAATACAATTGGTGCACCCGGCCCCGAGTCCTATGCCTAGAGCCATCAACCGTTTGGCTTTCAGGCTAAGCGCCCCGTCCTTATACACTTCATTGAATGCAGCGGTTTCGGCTGCCCACAAACCAGGCAGTGTTTTGCCGAGCTTTTCGAACAGCCTCACGCGCTCGTCGTTAAGGTCTACTTGGCTTTCCATAATAGCAACCTCCTTATATACTCTTGATTTGGAAGAACCGTTTAACAGAAAACATCATTAATGTCAAGATTTGGGAATATTGAAAAAGGGCTTAGACAATGTTAAATTTAGAGATTGAAATCTGGATTAGGAGGTGAGTTATGCCTAACGGAGAGACGGCTCTAGAGAAACTCGAATGGATGAAGAAAGAGGAGGCGAGGTTAAAAGAGATGGGGGGGGCGAAGAGAATAGAGGACCAGCATGGTAGAGGCAAGTACACGGCAAGGGAGAGAGTTGAGAAGCTCTACGACCCAGGCACATTCTTTGAGATTGGCTTATGGTGCAAATCTGAATCCCTGGGGTACGACTTGTATAAAAGAGATATACCAGCGGATGGGGTAGTAGCAGGATATGGAAATATTAATGGAAGACCTGTCTACGCTTTCTTTCAAGATTTTACGGTTATGGGTGGCACTCTTGGAAGGAGACATGCAGACAAGATGTGTAGGGTGATGGACGAAGCAGCGAAAGCTGGCTGTCCGGTATTGTACGTTGCTGATTCCGGTGGGGCTAGAATACAAGAAGGAATTGATTCGCTATCCGGATATGGAGATATATTTTATAGGAATACCGTATATTCAGGCATTGTCCCCCAACTCTGTGCCATCGTAGGGCCTTGCGCCGGAGGAGCTGTTTATTCACCAGCATTGATGGACTGTATATTCACCGTGGACAAAAGCACTCAAGCGTTCATTACTGGCCCAAGGGTAATAAAAGCGGTCTTAGCTGAGGAGGTTGGAGCAGAAGAGCTTGGCGGTGCCAGAGCCAATTGTGAGAAGAGCGGGAATGGAACGTTTTTCGCCAAAGATGAAGATGAATGCATCGAGCAAATAAAAACCTTGCTTAGCTATTTACCCTCAAATAACAAAGAGAAACCACCGCATGTCGAAACGGGTGATCCCTCGGATAGAGTTGAGCCAGGGTTGAGGGAGATAGTGCCTGCTCGTTCTGCAGCTCCCTATGATATGAAGCGACTACTTAGACTAGTGGTAGATAACGGAGTAATTTTTGAGTGGCAGGAGAAGTTTGCCAAAAACATTGTAACTTGTTTCGCCAGGATGGATGGAGATGTTGTAGGCATAATAGCACAGCAGCCGATGCATCTCGCAGGTTCTCTTGATATAAATTGCTCTGATAAAGCCTCCAGGTTCATCAGGTTCTGTGACGCTTTTAATGTACCTATATTGAATTTTGTTGATGTCCCGGGATATTTACCCGGAACGCAGCAAGAGTGGGGGGGAATAATAAGACATGGTGCCAAGATGCTTTATGCTTACTCTGAGGCAACAGTGCCGAAGATAACCACAGTTGTTAGAAAAGCGTATGGAGGGTCTTATTTGGGCATGTGCTCCAGGGATTTGGGTGCGGACGTAGTCTTTGCCTGGCCTACGGCTGAGATGGCGGTGATGGGCCCGGAAGGTGCGGTTGGTGTTATTGAGGCCAAAGCGATAAAAGAGGCAGAAGACCCTGCCCAGAAGCGACAGGAACTGATAAAGGAATACAGGGAGAGGTTTGCCAATCCATATCTGCCTGCATCCAAATTACATATAGATGCTATTATAGACCCAGCAGAAACCAGGTTTCAGATATGCCGGGTACTGAAGCTGTTTAAGAATAAAGATGTAAAGTTGCCAGCGAAGAAGCATGGCGTGATGCCTACCTAGGAGAAGCTGAAAGCTTTCTCCTGGTTTTACCAGGCTGTCTAAAAAAGTCCCAAAGGGGGTAAGGTTAGAGCTATGAAGTTCGAACTTGGGGATGGTGTGGAAATGAGGGATGCGATAGTGATGGTCGTTCAGTACTAAATGGGGAAGACACTAGCAGAAAAGATTCTGGGCTTTAAATCTCATAGCGATGCAAAGGCTGGGGATATTGTCATTGCAGAGGTGGATTTAGCTTTTCTCCAGGATACCACTGGCCCTTTATCTATAAGGCAATTCAAAGAGAGCGGTTTTGAAGTTCTAAGTCAGCCTCAGCGAACGGCAGTATTTCTGGACCATGCCGCGCCCAGTCCCAGTGGGCAGCTTTCCAATGACCATATATTCTTACGCCGCTTCGCCAGGGAAACTGGATGCTATATTTATGAAGTTGGTGATGGGATATGCCACCAGCTGGTAGCAGAGCATTTCGCCACCCCCGGGGAGGTCATTGTTGGCTCTGACTCTCATACTGTTACTGCTGGTGGTGTAGGAGCTTTCGCCACTGGCATGGGCTCCAGCGATGTAGCGGTGGTTTTAGCTCTGGGGAAAACCTGGTTTCGTGTGCCAGAGAGCTTTCTTATTAGTCTCAGTGGGGCTTTCCCTGCGGGAGTTTATGCCAAGGACTTAATTCTTTATCTTATAGGACAAATTAAGGCTGACGGCGCTACTTACAAAGCTCTGGAATTTGGCGGTGAAGCTTTAGCTCATATGACTATACCACAAAGGTTAACTATGGCTAATATGGCTGTAGAAGCTGGGGCTAAAGTTGGTCTGTTTCCCAGCGATGAGGTAACCAAGGATTTTTTGGCAGCCCAAAGCCGAGGTGACAACTATAAAGCACTTTTCCCCGACTCTGATGCAGATTATGAACAAGTCATATCCGTGAATCTTGCCCAGCTTGAGCCAGTGGTCTCTTTCCCACACCAGGTGGACAATGTCTTTCCAGTTGGCCAAGCAAAAGGAATTAAGGTTCAGCAAGTATTTATTGGCACCTGTACCAATGGACGTCTTGAAGATTTAGCCGTAGTTGCTAATATAATTCAAGGCAAGAGGAGACATCCTGACACCAGGTTGCTCATAGCACCAGCTTCAAGGCAGGTGCTCATTCAAGCTATGAGAGAAGGTTATATCCAGAGCTTAATTGGAGCTGGAGCAACTATTCTGCCCCCGGGTTGTGCTGCTTGTCTTGGCCTTCATCAGGGGGTATTGGGAGATGGCGAAGTTTGCCTTTCTACTGCCAACCGCAACTTCAAAGGAAGAATGGGCAACCCTAGAGCCACGATATACTTAGCTAGCCCGGCTACCGCTGTTGCCTCAGCTATAAAGGGCGAGGTCACAGACCCTAGGGAGGTCATGTGATGTCCGATTTAGTGTTCAAAGGCAAAGCTATCAAACTGGGTGATAATATCTCCACGGATGATATTATTCCTGGTAGATTTGCCCATCTGAGGAGCCACTTACCTGAGCTTGCCAAGCATGTATTGGAGGATACTGACCCTGCGTTTATCACGAAGGTAAAGCAGGGTGATTTTCTTGTAGCGGGAAAGAACTTTGGTCTGGGTTCCAGTCGGGAACATGCCCCCGTGGTAATCAAGATGTCGGGAATAAGTGTCATCTTAGCCAAGTCGGTGGCTCGTATCTTCTTCCGGAATGCTGTAAATCAGGGTGTGCCGGTCTTGCTGTGTGATACGAATAGAATTGGCGATGGTGATATGCTCGACATAAAGTTAAGCGATAGTATGGTTATTAACCTGACCTCCGGTGCCAGAATTAGCTGTAGTAAAGTTACACCGCTGATAACTGCCATTCTTGAAGAGGGCGGACTTATCCCGTATATTCAGAAGTACAAAGATTTCAAGCTCTGAATCTTGAAGAGTTTCCCATGTAGTCATTGTAAGCGAAGCAATCTCAATTTCGATAAGATGTGGGTGCGAGGCTTTAGCTCGTGCTAAGATATATAAAATGCAACATAAAGTGACCTTCATCCCTGGCGATGGCATAGGTCCTGAAGTAGCTGGGGCAACTCAAAGAGTATTAGAAGCTACTGGGGTCCAGTTTCAATGGGATGATGTTGTTATAGGAAGCCAGGCTCAGGATATGTTTGGCACAGCTCTTCCCCAGACTGCTCTGGAGTCCATAAGAAAAAATAGGGTCGCCCTGAAGGGTCCGGTTAGTACACCCATAGGTAGTGGTTTCAGGAGCGTTAATGTGGCTTTGAGGCAGAAATTAGACCTTTACGCTTGCCTTCGCCCCTATAAAATTTATCCCGGCACAGCTACCATATATAAAGATGTAGACATAGTTGTAGTCAGAGAGAATACCGAAGACCTTTATGCTGGCATTGAATTTGCCAAGGATGGTTTAAGAACAAAAGAACTATTAGATTTCGTCTTTGATGCTACTGGCGAGAGAGTGAAAGAGGATTCCGCTGTGGACTTAAGGTTGATATCACAAGCTGCGAGCAAGCGAATTGTCAAGTTTGCCTTTGATTATGCCAGGCAAAATAGCAGAAGAAAAGTGACCACATACCATAAGGCTAACATACTCAAGTTCTCTGATGGACTCTTCCTTGATATTGCTCGTGAGGTGGCTAAAGAATACCCCGATATAGAGTTTACCGATGTACTTCTGGACGCAGCATGTATGCAACTGGTAAGAAGGCCTGAGCAATTCGATGTCATTGTCTTACCAAACTTTTATGGAGACTTCATCTCTGACCTCTGTGCCGGATTGATTGGTGGTTTAGGCTTGGCACCTGGAGCCAACATGGGTGATGATATGGCTGTCTTTGAAGCTGCTCATGGCAGCGTACCGAAGTATGCCGGGCAGAATAAGGCAAATCCTATGGCAATGATGCTTTCCGGCGTAATGATGCTTCAATATCTGGGAGAAAGAAATAGCGCTGAGAGGTTGGGAAAAGCCATAGCGGAGGTCATTGCTGAGGGTAAAAATGTCACCTATGATTTGAATCCTGATAACCCGGTAGGGACTAGCCAGGTAGCTGATGCTGTAGTAGAGAGCTTAAAGCAAGGCGGCAAATAATCTTATCTCACGTTTCGACTCACATTGGCTACGGAGCCAGGTTTGAAGGGACCTCTGGGGAACATCTAGTGAGAGCGGTGCCTTTAGCTGTGGAATTCGGGAATATGCTATGGAGCACGGCATTGATGTGATTGACGTAACTTCTGCCGAAACGTTTGAGATGGAGTGTCAGGCGGGCCTGTAGCTCTAAGGACCTGTCTTGGAAATGCCAAATCCCTAACCAAGTGTGACCTATGTGGGTAGCCACAACAGCAGTTTGACATTCGCCGAATACTCTGGTACACTTCCCCCCCGGAAGCATCGGTGGGTGCTTTCCCCTTCCCGATGAGGGCATGTCTGATTTATCAGTGTGAGTCTTTAAATAACAACGTGGTCAGACATTTTTGCTTAAGAGTAAGTCGGTAACAAACATAAATAAGGATGAGGCTCTTTACAGGGAGTTCCCAGCCAGGGGAATACTCCATGCACTATTGAGATGAGACACTGTGCCCATACTTTTAAGAAAAAAGGAGGTAAAACTAAATGAGTAGGCAAGCACAGAAGCTACGTGAGTTGATTGAAAGGCCAGGGGCCACTGATGGTGTTGCTGTTTGGGATGCGTTCAGCGCGAAGGTGGTTGAACAGGAGGGTTTTGAATTTCTGACTATTTTGGGGTCAATGGTATCATGGTCGCTGATTGGCAGAACGGATACCGGATATATAACACAGACGGAGATGCTCGATGTGGCACGTCGAATCGTACAGGCAGTAGACTTGCCTGTAATAGTTGATACCGATGATGGCTTTGGAGACCCTCTGGTTGTTATGAGGACAGTCCAGCTGTTCGAGCAGATCGGAGTAGCTGGAGTGATTATCGAAGACTTAAAAAGACCTTTGCGTTGCTCAGCACTTGGAGGGGGTAGCATGGAACCGGCAGCGCTTATGGTGCAGAAGATTAAGGCTGCTGTAGAGGCAAGAACTGACCCTAACTTTGTAATTTTTGCCAGGACTGATGATTACGAAGGCATCGACGAGGTCATTTCTCGGGTTGCTACTTATGCTAAAGCTGGAGCGGATGTGGGATTCGTGCTTGGGCTTAAGAGCGTTGAAGATATGGAAAGAGTTGGCAAGGCATCTCCTATTCCATTAATGGCAATCGAAGCACCGGATACTAATCTGCCGCTAGTACCACCTGATAAACTTGAGGATATGGGTTACAAGTTGCAGTTATATTTCCCTTCTTTCTGTCATGCTGCACGTGCATTGCGTAGCTTCGTTAGAGAACTCAAAAAGGACCTCGAAGACAGAACAAAGTTGCCTTCTACGAAAGGTGGATTGGCTCCCATTGAGATTGAGAACATCATGGGGCTAGAAAAAGACTCAGAGCTGCAACAAAAATATCTCATATAGCTTGCCGGCAATAAGGCACCCGAGCTAACAAGAGCTTGCTTAGTTAAGCTCGGGTGCAGGTTCATATTTACCAGTGTTAGATTAAGAGCACCACGCTAATCACGGTTTCATGTATCAGCCGAACAGGTACAATTGAAACGGGAGTTCAAAATGTTCCGTCCGTTTCTCACTGGTGTTTCTCGTTCCAGTGTTGAACTACATTTCGTGCAGACACCTATTTCGTAGCCGTGAAGTTCATTTACCATGGCTTCTTCCATCAACTGAACAACGGCTCTTTCAGTGAACCATCCATGCACTTGAGTCCAGAGTGACTTATAGTCGTGGCATAATGCCAGGACTGAATAGTCTCCGTTGTGACGGAGGCTATTTGGCTGCGTCATCCCGCAGCGAGGAATACTAATTCCTAACAGGCAGTTATAAGCCCTATGGAGACATTTTGTCCCCTGGTTCTTGTTCCTCAAAAAATGAAATAAATTTTTTTATTTTCGGCCATTACCTCGTGTTTTGGTCTTGACATTATTTTTTCAATGAGATAACATACCTGCTGTTTTGATGGGAAAGTCGGTGATAGATACATGGTCAAGTTTGTCTATCCTGTTTCCCATTCGAGAGTCCGCTTATTCAAGAACTGCAAACCATGAAGCCAGAAGTTACATTATTCTACCTTCTATTCTGGTTTCTGTAATTAGTTTCGTTTTCTTTGTGAAATTTAGGGGTTTTAGCCTTCGGTCATCGGTAATATGATAAGAGCTTATGTTCTTTATATATTTGACTATCGGAGACTTCGTTCCTAATACTTAGCTTATGAGTGAATCGCTATGAAACGGTTTCTTATAACGGCTGTTATTGTTTTTCTAATTTACCTAGTTTTGAGTATACCTTCAGGCACTTTGCTTCTGTGGAGCAAGGAGGAGCTAATTATTGGAGCTATTTTTGCTTTAATAGTAGCAGCAGTAGTGGGGAAAGTATTTGCAGCGAAAAGCGTTCGCTGGTTGAGCCCTAGGAGGTTTTTCCTGCTGCTGGCTTACATTATTTGGCCGTTTTTCCCAGCACTGGCGAAGGCTAATTTTGATGTGGCGTACAGGGTAATAACAGGAAGGATAAACCCAGGCATAGTGAAGATTTCCCCCAAGTTAAAGACAGATGCTGGCCTAACCATGCTTGCCAACTCCATAACCCTGACTCCGGGAACCTTGAGCGTGGATGTAAATGAAGAGACAAACGACCTATATGTCCACTGGATACAAGTGAAGAAAGAGGCCTTAGCAAAAATGCCCAGAGATTACAAGTACGTGTGTGGTACATTCCCTGATTGGGCTAGGAGAGTGATGGAATAATGTGGCTTCCTGTAGCCATATTCCTGGGTGCTTGCGCACTTATAATCGTTATCAGGTTGGCCATGGGGCCTACCACACCGGACCGATTGGTAGCTTTAGACACCCTGAACACTATAATTGTGGTGTCCATGGTTATCTTGGGAATGGCATTCAAAGAAGTAATATACGTTGATGTGGCTATAGTCTATGCTTTGCTTTCTTTTATCACTACCCTTTTTATAGCCAAATATATTGAGAAAGGCAAATTCTAGTGGTACTGGATGTAATCACCTACATATGTATAGTCATAGGTTGTGTTCTGAACCTGCTGGCGGCGATCGGCCTGCACCGCTTCCCTGATGTTTATACCAGATTGCACGCTGGAACGAAATGCACTACCTTTGGCTCCATATTTTTGATTGTAGCCGTGATGATACAATCTATAGCTGTCTGGGTGACTGAAGGTGCTTTATCTTCACAATCAGTTTTAACCATACATGCGTTTATTGCTTTGATAGCTGTGTTGTTGACTAATCCTACTAGTGCTCACGCTATCGGTAGAGCGGCACATAGAAGTGGAGTCCGGCCGGCTCGAGCTGTGGTAGATGACCTGGAGAAGCAAAAATAATGATTGAATCAGGAGTTCTGCACACGATTATCCCTGTTTTGATAGTAGCGTGTGCAGTATTGGTGGCTATATTCAAGGACCTAATCGCCGCTGCAATAAGCTTAGCTAGCATGAGTCTACTCTTAGCATTAGAGTTTTATCTGCTTCAGGCACCCGATGTGGCTATTGCCGAAGCCGGGGTAGGAGCAGCTATCACTGTGGCGATTTATATCTTAGCCATAAGGGCAACAAAACGTCAGTAGGAAGAATATGAGAAAAATTGCTATGGCGGTATCCTTGGCTGTCTTTATTGCTTTCCTGATAGCAGCGGCATTGCTGCTTCATCCCTTTGGACATCCGCCATCTGAAATGGATGATTACATAATACAAAATACGCAGAGTGAAACTGGGACTAATAATGCGGTGACAGCCGTTGTCTTTGATTATAGAGGCTTTGATACTTTAGGCGAGGCTACTATTCTGTTTACCGCCGTAACTGGTGTGGTAATACTATTTAGGAAAAAGAAAAAGGAGGAGGGATAAGCCAGATGTCTAAGATTGTGCGTAGCATGGCTAGCCTTTTAATCCTTTTTGTGTTTATCTACGGCTTATACATCATTATGCATGGGCATTTGACTCCCGGCGGTGGGTTTCAGGGTGGTGCTGTATTTGCCTCTGGCGTAGCCTTGTTCGTTGTTGCTTTTGGCTCCGATTATCTTCACAAAAGTCTAAAGGAACACAATCTATCTGTCTTGGAAAGCAGTGGGGCACTGGTATTTATTGGCTTGGCATTTGGTGGCTTAGCCGTCGTGTTCTTTTATAATTTCCTTGTTGGCTCCCCCATTTTTGGTCATATCCCCGCTTTTGGCTCTAACCCCGGGGATATGTGGACCGGTGGAGTAATTCCGTTTATGAACCTAGCTGTAGGTCTGAAGGTCTTGGCTGGGCTATCTGCCATCCTGCTAGTCATGGCCTTAGCCACCAATGTCGCGGAGGTGGAAGAATGATAGGAGGCATTCCTTTCAATGGTCCCTTTTTGGCAGTAGCAGTATTAGTAGGTATAGCTTTTTACATTATGGTCGCCAAGAGGAATATGATAAAACTGGTAATGGGCCTGAGCATTCTGGCGTCAGGTGTTAACCTGTTCTTGGTCACTTTGGGTTATAGAGAAGGTGGGGTTGCCCCCATTTACACCAATTTCCCTGCCGGAATCATGGTGTTGCCTGTGCCTCAAGCTTTAACTCTTACCAGTATTGTTATTGCCGTAGCAACCTTAGCTCTGATGCTTTCCATGGTCGTGCATATTTATCGTCACACTGGAAGCACAGATTCAGAAAAATCTAGGATAATGAAAGGATGATAGGTTGGACAAACTGCTGACTCATTCTCCTATCTTGATAATAGCCATCCCATTGCTGGTGGCATTCTTAACTCCTCTAATTGGCAGGGCTAGCGGAAAAGCTAGAAATGTGCTGGTAGTAGCCAGCC
>JAFGBN010000074.1 GCA_016933195.1 Dehalococcoidia bacterium
TGCTTGGCTTCCTCGACGAACTGGAGCCAGCCCATAGCGCCGCCAGGTCGCTGTACATACCGTCCGGGCTGCCATATCCGGAGGTCGAGGACTCGCTTAAGGAGGTGCTTAAGACGCCGGAAATTGCCGCCGATATGGCTGAGCTTGCTGTTAGCTCGGCAACAGGCGCAGTTATTTTTTGGGGCCCTTCACGGAAGTGCCTGATTTCACCACCATTTCCAATCACGGAAAAATATTCTACTCAAGGATATGCTGTTGAGCCTCTGCGTGGTCTGCTCAGGCATGATTTCACTGTCGCTCTCATCCTGGTGCGTTTGGGGGCGTATGCTGTTGGATTCTGTCAAGGTGAAAGCATCATCGCCAGCAAGGTAGGAACGGGCCTCGTTCACGGACGCCATAAGAAGGGTGGCTCCTCACAACAACGGTTTCGGCGACACAGGGAAAAGCAAATAGAGTCTTTCCTGAACCGGGTCTGTTGCCACATCAACGAGAAGCTGGAATCACAAGTCCGGACGCTGGATTACCTGGTCTATGGAGGCGCAAGAACCACGATATTGTCACTACGAAAATGCTGCTCGTTCCTACAGCAGCTTGACAACCGTACCCTGGCGCCGCTGCTCGATATACCTGACCCGCGGCAGGCAGTGCTGGAAACAGCAGCAAAGCAAGTCTGGTTAAGTAATCTGGTCGAATGGTATGACGAGGAAGTCTTGACATGAGATATGAACAATTCGTCATAATGTGCAGGCCTCCCATGCAATGTTCCGAGTGTACCAGAAACCTAGTCGTCAAACCAGGCTGGGACAAATTGCCAATGATACCAAGAAACAGAGAGTTTATTCCATCCGCAACGGTGAAAAACAAGAAAGACACTTTGCCTATGAACAACGCCTTTGGGGGCCTATTTATAGTTCAGGTTGAATAAGGTAGGAGCAGCTCAGTTAGAAGATGCAGCCATATGACTATTTGAAGAGGGCAAATACCCCAACCTTCAGCTTCAAAAAAGCACGCTGCATTGGCTTTACCATAGTGCTCACCCCAACCGCTATCAGAAGAACAATACTGCGCATGGTGAGTGTTATATGACCAGCACCGGTAATCGCTTTTCTGTTGCTGTTCTACTTCATAGCCTGAGAGAACCGGGAGGCAGGAACTCGATACTCTGCAGGATGCTGGCACGGGATTCGGCAAGAATAGGCATAGCAGCTTCCTTTATAAGCTCAACTTTTAGAATGGAGCGCAGGGCTCAAGCATAACCCAACGGGAGAACAGCAAGAAGCCAAATTGTCGAACAAACGAGCTACCTCTCCCCTCCAGCAAGAATCTCCTCCAGTTGGTCCAAGGCAGCCTTTAGAGCATCCAATTCTTCCCCATAGCCAGCCCAATCACCCGCCTTAAGGTATTGCTGAGCCTTATCATAATGCTGCTGAGCCTCCTCAATCAGGCTGGCTACCTCAGCAGCTACTGGCTCCTGTGGTTCTGCTGGAACTGGCGGCTTAGCTTCTGGCTCCGTCGGTGGCACCTCAGTACCGAAGATAGCTGCGAGACTTTCCTCAAATGTAGGTTCCATAACTATCTGGTCACCAGCAGCCACAATAACTCGCTTCAGCTCCGGAAGCCCGCCAGCCTCTGCCTGGAGGAAGACCGGCTCCACATATAGATTAGATTTGCCCAAGGGAATCATCAGCAGGTTGCCGCGGATAACCCGAGAACCACCGCGACCCCACAGGGCAAGCTGCTCAGTGATAATGGTATCCTGCTGGATTCGGTTCTCTATCTGGCTGGGACCATACACCAGTCGCTCCTTGGGGAAATGGTAAGCAAGCAGCTTCCCATAGTTTTCTCCATCGCAGCGGCCAGCAATCCAGCCAATGGTATTATTCTTGTTCACTGGCGTGAACGGCAACATGAGCAAGAACTCCTCCTTCTCCTCATCAGGTAGGCGCATGATTACATAGTAGGGTTCCATAAGCTGTTCTGAGTCAGCATAGACCTCTCTGGGCACAGCCCACAGGTCTTCCTTGTTATAAAATACCCGGACATCACGCATATGGTAGATTTGATATACCGAGGCCTGGATGCTGAACAGGCCTTCAGGGTAACGGAGGTGGGCTCGCAGGGATTCGGGCATCTGCTCTATGGGAACGAAGAGCTCGGGGAAGATAGCCTGGTATGTCCGTATTAAACCATCCTCTGGCTCAGTAACATAGAAAGTAACACTGCCATCGTAGGCATCAACGACTACCTTAACGCTGTTACGAATATAGTTTAGTCCATCTCCAAGCGGCTCAGAATAGGGATAGCGGTCAGTGATGGTATAAGCATCCTGTATCCAAAATAACCTTCCGTCCATCGCCACCAAATAGGGGTCGTTATCCAGCTTCAAAAAGGGCGCCAGGTGATTCACCCTCTCACCAACGTTCCGATAATAAAGCAATTTGCTCCCAGAGTGTAACTCGCCACTGATAAGGATATTGAAATCACCAAATTGCCAGGCATAGACTAGTCGCCGAATAAAACTGCCTATGTTAACTCCACCCTCACCCTGGTAGTAACCGTAGACGTTCTCATCCCCCATAGGATAGTCGAATTCCTGCGTGTTTGTGTTCACAATCACATAACTATTAGTCTTTTCCCCGAAGTATATCTGAGGCCACTCTATATTGAAGTCTCCAACTGGAGGTATATCCTTTATCAGTAACTCAGGTAATCCTTCAGGACTGACTTCATTAACTTGACTCAGGGCAATGCCGTAGCCATGGGTAAATTGTAGTCGCCTGTTGACCCAGGTCTGCGCCTCTCCTGCCAATTTTTCCGCAGACAATTCCCGGGCCGATAACATGACCTGGCGGTATTTCTCATCAATGACATAGCGGTCGACATCAACATCATAAAAGTCATAGTAGAGTCGAATGGCCTGGATCTGGTTATAGGTATCCTTTAGCGGGCGATGGTCCCAGAGCCTGATATTGTGGATTGTCTCATCATTTTGGATTATATCCTGGTAACTTGGTGTCTCCTCCGCAGGAAATGATTCCTCTTCGACTTGGCTCAGAGCGAAGGCCTCCCTGGTAGATTGGATGTTGTACTCTATATAGGGCCTCTCCCTCTCCATCTCATTTGGCTGCACCTGAAAGCGCTGTATCAGAGCAGGAAATATGGCCCCGATGATTATGGCAGCCGCTACCCATCCTCCTATGCAATAGACTGCCCAGCGAAGCTTGCGCCGCAATAAGAAAAACAGAGTGACTCCTATACAGATGATCGCCACTGCCAACAGAATCCACTGTGCTGGAAGTTGAGCATGCATATCAGTATAACTGGCTCCGAAGACCACTCCTCGCCCAGAGAAAACCAGTTCCCAGATGCCAAGCCAGTAACCCCAGGCACCAATGCCCAGGATAGCCGTGAGCAGCCCACCACCGTGAGCTAATATCGGCTTGCCGAAGTCGAACTTAAGACGCTGCATCCCATAATTCAGAACATATATCACAATACTTCCAATAAGCGTGACTATCAGCGCAGCTAGGAACCAGCTTCGCAGCGTGTAAAGAAAAGGCAATGAGAAGACGTAGAAGCTAACCTCTTTATGAAAAACCGGGTCGGTGATGCCAAAGGGCTGCTTATTGAGAAACTGAAGCACAATCAGCCACTTGCCCTGGGCTACTAGACCAAATATTATGCTGAGCAGTGCTGTTCCTGCAATAATGCCCCATTTATATATCCGCCTTGGCTGGCTTACTATAGTCCAAGGCCAAAGATGTGCCTTACTGTTAGGAGCTAGTCTCGTACACAGGACCAGGTTTCCTAAAAACAAGACACAAAAGATGATGGCTGCGGAGAAGAAGAGTAGTACCTTGGTCTTCAGAATAGTAGCATAAACACTGCCATACCCCAGACTGCTGAACCATAACCACTCAGTATAAAATCCTTTTAATACACTTAGGGTAATAACGAGAATCAGGATCGCAGCCACGACTATGACTATCTTGGTGCCGCGGCCGCGCCGCGCATGCGATACAGGCTTCTCAGTTCCACTTTCAGGAAACCAGTGTTGCCATTGCCTGTTATCAAACGAACTCAATTTGCTTACCTCACCTTCTTTAAATCACCGCAGGCAGGCTTACACCTCTCTCTGACTTTCATCTCATCTGGGTTATTGAACGAACCTTAAGCCAGTGTAAACAACACGATAACAGACCCTGCTCGTAGCCGTCAATGCCATGCTCGGTGAGAAGCATGCTACCCAGTAATGCGGACATTCGCGACTAGCTGGAAGACGATTCATCGTTTTGCGACATCGGTGAGTCTAGAGGAAAGCAACCGGCTTGATTTAAAGTGACCCCCGCGTTTCCTAATTCCCTCAAGGCCTATAGTTACCTCGGTAATACACCAAAAGATATAGCCCTCTAAAGAGGTCAGATTTACTGTGTTGAAAACCAAGTAACCCAGCTTCCACATAATTGAACACTGATGCACAGTCTATTTCTTAAAATATAAGCTCTCATTCAGAAAGGGAACCAACGCGGCAACTAAACCATCTACGTAAATCCCTTTCCTGTTCATAACGCCTCTGGTGAAATATCCTACCGCTCCTTGTTTCTGCTTAGTATCTTGGCCACCAGTTAAATCTTCCATCACATCGCCAAGTTCAGCACTATCTAAAAGACGCCTGCTAATATCTTCTGGAAGTTCAAAGAAAGGTGAAGTCCCATACCCTATTCGTTCTTCATCATCGATAATACATATCGCGCTGAGAGCAAACCATCGAGAAAACATTTCTAGTATGCCGCCTTCGATACCCACGAAGAACTTACCATCAAGCCTCTCTTTGCAGTTAATTTTCTGTAATTCCAGTGCTCTGTTCCTGGCGCCTTCAAAGGTTTGCTCATTTATGGGCTGGTTGGGAACTCTGCTGTCAATTTCAATGCCAGCTACTTCTACCCCCGTAAAATACTTTGAAAATGCCTCTGCCACTGCTTCCAGCTTGACCTTATTCAATGAGCCAACCAACACTTTCATCGTGCTAATTCTTTTCTGAGTTCACCATTTGGAAGCATATAATCAGGGTGAGCCTGCCCTCTTTGCTCCATCTGATACCTGATGCAGCTTCCCCAATCTCCCAAGCAATAATTATCTATCCACTTCCTATCTAAATTCCCTTGCTCATAATAGACTTTCATGGGGCAAAGCAAATACCATTTACAAGCTCTTTGACTCATTACCTCTTGCCTGGAGGGCCTTAAGTAAGCTGGCGAGATTATATCTCAAATTTCATGCCAGTATGTAAGGGTGAGAAGTCTTCTTTAAATGCAAGGTAAAGCTCAACCTGCGCTTTGAAACCTGTGCAGTGACCAGCATATATTCCCACTATATTCAATTTGGCGAGTTCCTCAACCGTTCTTTTAATTCGAGCATCAGATGCCTCTATAAGATGCAACCCACCAATTATGCCTTCTATTTTCTTGCAGCCAGTCAACTCTATGGCTTGCCTGGCAATATTTACGATTCCAGCATGGCTGCAACCTGTTACAATTACCAGGCCTTTCCCTTTGATATTCGCTATCACAGAAGTATCGTCGAGCATTGGGTCATCTTTGACTCTTCCATTTTCTACCGTCTTCAGCCCACTTGCTTCCTCAAACTCAGTTTGCCTCTTCACTTCGCCGGTCGTCATAATCCCGGGCATAACCACAAAGGGCTCTTTAGTGAGAAAAAGGCCACCACCAGCTTTTTCCATCTTTTCTTTCGAATCCTCAGGCATAATGCCTACATGTCTCAAGTGGGTATTAATAACAAAATTTGGACGGAAGATGCTTGGATGGGCAATCACGGGAACATCTTTTTTGCCTATTGCTCTAAGCAAATTCGCTACACCTTTGGTATGGTCATAGTGACAGTGAGTCAAGACAATAACATCGATGGCAGTTGGGGAAATATTCATAATCCTCATATTGTTAAATAAGGCTGACGAATTTTGCCCCACATCAACAAGGATTCTCTTTGTATTCCCACCTGCTTCCCCTTCCAGAAAGAAAGAAACTCCATGCTGCCCTAGACATGGACTTTCATAAAGGACAGAATCCTCCGCCAGAACTGTAATTCTTAAATTATCTAGCTCGCCGATTTCTGTGACGTCCGCTCTTTCCAAAATCTCACCTCATAAAGCAGAGTGCTACCACAGTATAACTGTGGTAGCACTCTGCATCTCAACCAGTGACCGAAAGATAACCGCTAGTGTTGCTTACATACTCCAGGCGACTACCTCTGTTTGGGCATTTTTGTAGCCAATTTCACCGGCAGGGTCCTTCACCACTTGCCAGATTTCAAAGGTGCCAGAAGTGCGGTCGCCTAAGTCATCGAAAGAGATAGCGCCAGTGGCACCATCAAATTTCAGCCCGACCAGGGCATTCTTTATGGCCGCCCCGTCGTAAGTACCGGCTGCCTCTATCGCCTTGGCTGCTGCGTAAACCGCGTCATAGGTAGTGTCACAGTAAGTTTCAGGAGACCTTCCAAAGCTCTTCTTATATGCAGAAACAAAGTTGTCATAAATTGAACCTGCGCCAATAGTCCTGGTCCCAGCCACTATAGCCTTCTCCATGAACTCAGCGCTCTTCGCTTCTGCAAACAGACCCGAGCCATAATTACCGTCGCAGCCAAGCCAGGCAATGTCGTCCAAGCCCATCTCCAGGGCCTGCTTGAAGATAATAATGCCATCATCGGCATAGGTAACAGCCAGGACCACATCTGGGTTGCTAGCCTTAATTGTCTCTAGCTCGCCGCGATAGTCCTTCACAGCGATATTGTACTGTATCCCTGCCACATGTTCCCCCTGCCATCCTTTTTCCTTAAGTCCGTCAACAAGCCCTTCCTCCAGACCTATGCCATAAGTATTATCCATGACTATAGTAGCCAGTCTCATATAGCCTTTATCCATAACAACGTCGGCTAATACCAAACTCTGAGCATCATCACGAAGGCAGGTGCGGAAGTACCATTCTGTCCCCTCCACCATAGAAAGCGGAACCCCTGTAGCAGACATCGTTATCAAGGGGATTTGGTGCATCTGGGCATATGGTATGGAAAGCTCGGAAGTCGGGGTAATCATGGGGCCGACGATTACTTGCACCCCATCTATCTCAACCAGCTCCTTGACCCTGTCAAACCCTTTGTCCGGGTCCGTACCACCGTCCTCTTCAATCAATTCCACCTGCTTTCCCAATACCCCACCAGCATCATTTATCTCCCTAACCGCCAGCCTGGCGCCGTCCAGCATCCTGGCACCCATAGGAGCCAATTCTCCACTGAGCTCTAGCACAATGCCTATCTTGACTGTCCCAGACTCCCCCGGTGTGCAGGCCATCACCGGAATAAGTAAGCTTAAAACAGCCACAACCAGTAGTAGTTTTTTGACCATATCTCACTCCCTCCTAATAATAGATTTGAGTCTAATTATGCTCAGAGTGTAAGTTCGTTGTCAATACCCTTAGTTTCTAATCCCAAGAATCGTTGTTTGGAGGAATCTTCAGCAAATAGGGAAGAAGCGTCTCCTTCCATGGCACAGCTGCCATCAACTAAAACATAACCCCGGTCAGAGACACTTAAGACTTTCTTGACATTCTGCTCCACTATTATTATGGCAGTGCCAGCATCTTTTATCCTTGCCAGCTTGTCTAAGATAGATGAAGCTGGTTTGGGAGATAGTGAGGCTAATGGCTCATCCAGCAGGAGAACTTTAGGTTGTGCCATCATGGCCCTGGCTATGGCTACCATTTGCCTCTCTCCACCACTTAAGTTTCCCGCCAGCGCATTTTTCCTTCCCCCGAGTTCGGGAAACATCTCATATACCTCCGCCATCCCGGCTTTAATAGAAGCCTTATCCTTTTTGTGATAGGCTCCCATATCCAGATTTTCAGCTATGGTCAAGTTAGGGAAGACATTGTTTATCTGCGGGACATAGCCTATACCCAGACCTATTACCCGGTCAGAAGCTATCCCGGTAATATCTTTACCCCGGTATGAGACACTGCCTTGAAATAATTTGGCAAAGCCAAGAAAGCTTTTAATCAAGGTTGATTTGCCACTGCCATTAGGTCCCACAACAGCCACAACCTCACCACCAGCCACCTTGACGGAGATATCCTGAACAATGATTACGTCGCCATAGCCGGCACCAATGTTTTCCGCGACAAAGATATATTCCATTTATTCTTCACCCAAATACGCCCGATAGAAAACAGGGTCACTAATAATGGTTCGGGGTTGCCCCCCGGTCACCACTTTCCCTTTATCCATAACATAAACCCATGAGGCAAACTCAAACAATATCTCCAGCCTGTGCTCCACGACGAAAAAAGTCGTGCCATTATGGGAGAAATCCCATAGCTTCTCGAATAACTTCTTGCCCAACACAGGATTTATCCCGGCTGCTGGTTCATCCAGAAGCAGAAGGGTAGGCTTGGCCATAAGGCCTCTAGCTATCTCTAGAAGCTTTCTCTGCCCACCGGATAGCTGGCTGGCAAAGGAGAATGCATGAGTATCTAATTCCACCAATTCAAGAATACCCAAGGCTTCCTCAATTAATTCCTTTTCTTGTTCTTGCCACCGCTCCCTCAAGAAAATACTGTTCACTAATCTGTCGCCTTGATGCCCTCTCGCCGCCACAAGCATGTTATCTAATACTGTGAGTTGAGGAAACAGACGAGGCAATTGAAAGGAGTTTACCAAGCCTAACTCATAAATTCGATGAGGAGCCAGGTTATTTATGCACCTGCTATGGAAATGAATGGTCCCTTCATCCGGCCTATGAAGACCAAGCACGGTGTTAAACAAAGTAGTCTTGCCGCTGCCATTGGGCCCTACCAAGCCACAGATGCCACCATGTTTGACATCCAGGCTTACACCATTGACAGCGTAAATACCACCAAAGTGCTTGCTAACATCCCTTATCTTCAATAATATATCTTCCATGACAAATCACTCTTGGGTTTGTCCATCGCAAATACAGGTCACTAAGGTAATTATAACGCTTATGCTTGCTGTTACATAGCCCCTTAACTCAGGGGCCACATAAAGATGAAGAGACGAACATCAAAGTGTTTGCTGGTTTCCCTTGTGCTTAACGCTGCTTTTTTCATATCGGGCTGCTTCCAACGCCTTTGTCTTGATCGGGCTTTCCTTCAACAACCCCTGTGGCTTGTAAAGCAAAACAAAGATGATTAAAGCACCAAATAGAATATATTGCAAGTTGCCAGGCTCAATGGGCAAATCCATGTAACCCACAGCTATATTGGTACCCCGATCGAAGAGCTCTACCAGCGCGGCACCCAACAGCGCTCCCCAGTTGTTAGCTGGTCCACCCAGCAGGACCATTATCCACACGGTAAAGGTAACCATGGGCATAAACATACCGGGGACGATAACCATGAGATATTGGGCATAAAGCCCACCAGCTATCCCTGCCATAGCTGAACCCAACATAAGCGCCTGTGCCTTATATTTAGCTACATCCTTGCCCAGGGCCTCAGCAGCTACCTCATCATCTCTTATAGCCCGTATTGTCCTACCATAAGGAGAATTGCTTAATAGTTGAACCACAAGGAAACAGATAAACAAACACAGGCCGACCAGACCGATATTCTCTAAACGATAGACCAGGCTAGAGCCCGTCCACGGGAAAACTGGGGAAACGCTTATTCCCCAATCACCCCCGGCGAGCCATTTCTCAGATTTGATAATCAACCTCAAGATTTCACCAAAGGCTAGAACCGCTATGGCCAAGTAATCCGCCCTCAGCCTCAGAGCAGGCAAAGAAATAAGCAAACCGAAAAGAGCTGAGATTAAGGCGCCAGCGATAATGCAAAGATAAAAGGGGAGACCAGCTTGAGACAGGAGCGCATAGGTGTAAGCGCCAACGAGGAAGAAAGCTACCTTGCCAAAATTGGCAAGTCCGGCAAAGCCAAACTCTAAGTTCAGGCTTAAGGCCACTAGACCAAAAATGCCAATATAGACAATGATATCGAGAAAATAGAGTACTATGCTCAAATCAAGCTCTCCTAAACAACATAGCTAATCCCTGTGGTTTCACAATCAAAGTTATTATTAGAATCACAAAAGCTATGCCTATGCGATATGATGTAGAAAGCCCCAGGCCCACCAAAGCGACCACCCCAATATTTTCAGCTAATCCAATGATGAAGGCTGCGGCTATAGCACCATAAAAGTTGCCAATGCCACCAAGTATGGTGGCAGCGAAGATAGGCAGGACGATATCCCAACCAGTCATAGGCCAGATCTGGGTATCTGCACCGCGAAATATACCGGCAATAGCAGCCAATCCTGCGCCAATAAACCAGGTTATCAAGGTTACCCTATCCACATTAATCCCTGAAGCTAAGGCTAGCTCTGGATTGCTGGCACTCGCCCTGATAGCTTTGCCTATTTTTGTTCTTGTCAGAACGAGGTGCATGATGACTGCCAGGGCTATGGCGGTGAAGATAAGCCACAGCCACAAGCCAGTAACTCTTAATGGACCTACATCATAAGCAGACCAGGTGGTGGTAAAATACAAAGGTTGCCAGGTCCATGCAACACCAATAGCATGCCTGAGGATGAAGCCTAGGGCAATGGAAGCCACCATAAGATGGATTATAGTGCCACCCCTCTTGGCTAGAGACTGAAAGATACCACGATAACATAAAAAACCAACCACGCCAGTGACCAGGAAGGCAACGATAAAAGCTGCTGGTAAGCCCAACCCTAGCTGCTCCCCCACGAGGTAGCCCATAAAAGCACCCAAGGTAATAAGTTCAGCATGGGCAAAATTTGGGAACTTAGACAAACCGTAGGTCAGGGTAAGACCTACGGCACCAATGAGATATAAACTCCCCGTAACTACTGAATTTAGTAGAACCTGTGCCCAATTGACAGCCATAACTAAGCCAATAAATCAGATTTAAGTTGGGTCAAATCGGCAAGTGATTCATGGTTGCTCCCAGACCTATCAAGATGGAAGGTGTGGATGCCTGCTTGTTTAGCATTAAGAAAATCAAATTGCCAGTTATCACCTACGTGGACAACTTCACTTGGCTCAACCGCCATCGTCTCACATATAGCGAGGTAAAAATCTGGGTTCTTCAATTGCCGGTAATGCGAGGTCGAGGAAAAAACGTGAGCAAAATAGTGCTTGACATCTTGCAGCAAGTAACGCAGCAGCTCCACGGGAGTGCCTGAGGCAACAATCAACTCATATTTGCAGGCTAAAGAGGAAAGAACTTCAGCTACTTCAGGATAGTAGGATAACCTATTCTGGCAGCTTCGTATCACCGGATCGGGGGAACCCAAACCAAGATAATCAAACCAATATTTTATGTCATACCATTCCGGCCTCTGATCACTCACCTTATCATACTCTTCAACTATGATTTTCTTAGCTTGGGCAAATTCGATTTCTTTCTTCTGAGCATAAAGTGAAGGAATAGCTTCACTCCAGATACTATAGGTGAAGTCAGGTGTCACTAACGTTCCTTCAGCATCGAAAGAGATTACTTTAATACGCCCGTTAACAATCTGAGTCATTCGGATTCTTAATCTTACCACAGTTACAAACTCGAAGTCTATGTATTTGCTAACTCTTCCTCACGGCAGTAGAATAGCTCCAATGACGTCAGGTCGCAATTTAGACAGCAAGAAGCTAACCCATACCTTTGAGTTAGGCCCCATAAGACCTCCCAGCGAAGCCTACTCCTTGCTGATAAGGGCCACACGAAACTGCCCCTGGAACCGATGCCAATTCTGCTATCTTTACAAGGGTAGCAAGTTTGAACTAAGGCCAGTGGAGGGAATTTTACAAGATATTGAAGCAGCAAAGGCTATCAGCGATGGCATAAAAGAAATAGCCTGGAGAAGTAGCTATGGCAATGAGGTGAGAGAAGTGGCGGCAATGCTTTATAGTCAGCCTCAGCATGAACAATGCGTACGTAATGTTGCCTTGTGGCTTTGGGCTGGAGGCAAGTCAGCTTTCCTCCAGGATTCTAATACCCTTATCATGAGAACACCTGAACTAATCCGGGTGATTAGCTTCCTGAGAAAAACTTTCCCCGACTTAAACAGAGTAACTACCTACAGTCGCTCTCACACTTCAGCAAGGAAATCTTTACAGGAGTTAAAAGAGCTTAGAGATGCTGGATTGGATAGGGTCCACACAGGACTTGAGACTGGCTATAATTTCTTGCTAGATTACATGCAGAAGGGAGCCACCGCTGAGCAGCATATCAAGGGTGGAAGGAAAGTAAAGGAAGCTGGCATTTCTCTATGTGAATATGTCATGCCTGGCCTGGGAGGCAAGAAAAAGTCTCAGGAGCATGTCAGGGAAACAGCAAAAGTGCTAAATGAAATCAACCCTGACTTTATCAGGCTACGCAGCCTCCATGTCTGCCCGGATATGCCTTTATGGTCCAAGCTGCAAGATGGAAACTTTGAGCTACAAACAGAAAATGAGGTGGTACAGGAAATAGGCGTTCTCATCGATAATCTACAGGTTACCAGCTACCTTAAAAGCGACCACATCCTTAATCTATTGACGGAGGTAGAAGGCAAGATGCCTGAGGATAAGGAGAAATGCCTTAATATTATAAATAAGTACCTGAGTTTGCCAGACGAGGAAAGGCTGAATTTCAGATTAGGCAGACGGGCTGGGTATTATGAAAAACTGGCTGACCTCGATGACAGCTATAAGCACTATAAAATAGATAAGGCTATAGAGCGCATCCGCTCACATGGTGAAAATGTCGACAACATGATATTTAAGCTAAAAAATAGCTTCATCTAGGAGGGGCATGGCAAAGGGGTTTATAAACCTAAACCGCTTCAAGCATGGCAAAGCCATAAAGCAAAACAGCAAACGAAAAGCTAGTTTGCAAAGCAAAAAGAGAGTTAAAGGGAGAGTATTTAGACTGTCACCCTGAGCAGCAGCGAAGGGGCTCTCCCTGAGTAAACACAATCGCTGATATGCCCACAATCCGAAGATAGAGCAAACCAAAGATTGAACCTGCACACTCTAACCCAACATCCTCATTCTAAGGGCAAAAACCCCGCCTTATCAAGAAAGCTCTTAGTAGCCTAAAATCAGCCCGGCTGTAGATATTCCTGTGCCAGCCTGTTAGTGCCAATTTGAATTTCCCCTATGCAAATAGGCAGCATAATAAGGGCTGCAACCCAATCTGCAAAGGGGATTAGTAAGCAGATTACTGTTGCTAGCATCCAGCCTTTAGATATTGCCGGTTGTGATTCCCTGAATCTTAACTGAAAATTTACTCGGCCTACTAAGCGAAGCTAGAATCTGAAGGCCCGATATAAGTTAGAGAAGGGGATAAAGCTGAACCCAATGGCTTTTGCTGCTCCGAAATCGTCATGCTTAATCATAGCTAATTTGGAGTGTTTCAAGCCAAAATAAATCAACGTAAATATCCCTGCTGTAAAGAAGTGCAATAATATGACAACGGCAGTCGGAAAAGTAGAGGTGAATTGGTGCTGGCTGAATTATCTTCGCTGCTCGTCAGACAAATTGCTCAAATCAAAGGCAGGACTGTAAATATCTGGCAATACCCGTTCCACTGGCTTCCCTATCAACCACACACCACACTTCATGCATATCTCAGTTAGCAGAGTTGCTGAAGCGCCACGATTAGCACAAGAGCTAGTGCCACCTCCTGGACTGGCTCCGCAAATGGACACATTCCCGGACTCCCTATCAGCGATTTGCCACAGTCTCTGCAAAATATTCTATTGCTTCAGTGAGTAAAGGAATAAGCCTCTCTCTGTATAACCTGGCGGAGTGCTTTAAGATTTACTCGAACTCGCCTTTTCCTATTGAGATAAAAACAATTGCCAGTATCCCTAAAATGAACCAGGGACCGAAGAGCGCGCAAATAGAGCCAGCAAGTCCTAGTCCCCAAATTCTTCTCCGCGTGGCATAGACACCACCCACTATAGCCACTATCCCCAATATGATTACTGGGGCACCAATGGCACCCAACCATCCCATTCCTACGAATCCACCTCCAATAATGCTACCGAATACAGCAATTACCAAACCCAATATCACCTCCAAAACCCCTGCAACAATGGCTAGAATTCCCGCAGTAGTTGGCTTCCACGTTTTCTCCATTTTTCACTCCTCCTTTGTTTTCAAATTCCCGAAGGTGTCATCTAACCATCCGAACTAAATCGAACGGCCTGCTCTAAAATGCCCAAGGTTCTGCAAAGAAAGGTTGTAGAAGGGATACTCCTGCTATCAGCATAACTAGGAAAATGATTAGTCCAACCACCGCTGATATTCCCAGGCTGATAAGGAACATCCTCCACCACAACCCCCAAGCTAATCTCCAGGTTGGTTTGACTTCGTTATTCATCGCACCGTCCCTCCTTTCTCTTGCCAAAATCTATCTTACCAGCCTCTCATTGTCAATACTTTAGAACCCTTCCTGGACATTCATTACCATGATGGCTGAGAAGCTCTTATGTAAACCCAAACCAGCATATATCATCGGGCCTCCTTAAACATATTTTGCTCCAGGAAGCCAGCTTTTTCATGACACTATATGATTGGTGACACATGTTCACCTTATTGCCATTGTGAAACACAAAGTGCCGGAGCAGCCTCAAACTAATAAATGAATCACTTTGCAGAGCCTGCTCCGAGTGATAGGAGATTGCCGCACTTCGCTCGCGATGGCACAAAACACTGCTAGGCTTCCCCGAGCTTGAGGCAGAAAATAGGCATACAGTCCCCTGGTCACGCACGAAACCCATAGAGTTCAATCATGTAGGTGCAAGGGCTCCAGATTTGCGTCTCGAGGCCTCAGCCTCGACGCTAAAAGAATTAAGGCACAACTCTATCTCTTGACCAGACAAAACACGACAACGACTACGGTCAATGAGGTGAGTATGCCGATCATCAACCATATCCAGACAGGGGTTCCTGACTCTGTCTGTACTGGTGACAGTGATAGCGATGGTGAAACATGCTGGGGTTCCACCATTATAGTAAATGAACCTAAGGCAGGCTCACTGGGCAATGGTTCAATTGCTCTTACCCGCCAGAAATAGGTTGTACCCCAATCAAGCTCGCCTCTATATTGATAAGCCGAGGTGGGCACTTCCTCTCTGATTACCACCTGCGTTAACGTAGCATCTTCAGCCAAAAGAAACTCATATTCTGTAGTACCGGGAAAACCCACCCAGGAAAATACTGTCGACCTCGGGACATCGCCACTGCCAGGCTCCGGGACTTCCAGAACAGGAGCAATATGTAGACCTCCTACTGTTGTACCCGCCTTCACGCCAAAGTACATTGGCGGCGACCATCTGCTATGGATAACTTCCCCTTCAACCCCCTGGCAGCTTCTTACTTTCCAGTAATAAGTCCCGCCGCAACTAAAGCGTAGGGATTCCGTCGAGGGACACCATGCGGGGCTTTGAACATCAGCAGGAGTTATATCCTCCACCTGGGCCACTACCTCACTAAAGTCTTCATCCAGAGCTATCCATATCTCGTACTTCTCAGCTAAAGGTATTTCCCGCCAGCGAAAGCAGAACACCCTAGCCTGGCAAGCACAGTAATCACATTCTATCAACCCATCTATAGCAGGAGATGTAGGCCAGGGTGCCTGCAAAACGAAGGTATCAGAGTAAACCCAGAGGCAACCGGTATTAGCCCCAAAATTGTAGTCACGGCCATCAAGCGCCCACAGGTCTATAGTCTCATTACTTATCGCCTTTAACGAGCCGGGCTTAAAGATAGCTCCGCTCACTAGCCCTACAGTAAGACTATCCCAATCGCTGGCGCTAATAGTATCCTGATGGGGGATTAGGGTACGCGCAACGCCCCGCCTATACGCATAAGCTCCGTAAAGCGCACCTCCATTTTGAACCAAGCCACAAAATCCTAAATGTGGAGGGTTCAACTCTCTCCAATAGGTACTGCCTCCAATAGTCCAGCGGTAAATTTTGCCTTCACTACTGGCAGCATAAACAAATCTGTTGCGAGTGAATTCTTCATCAGGAATAAACTGTATGTTCCCTGGCTCAGGCACTGCTTCAGTGAACTTAAAGGTAGCTGCACCATCGGTGGAATAAGCAAGCCTGCCGTCGCCATTTTCGTCCTCCGTAACAAAGACAAAATCTTCACCTCTTACATCTATGCTATAAGTGGAAGAAAGCCTCGTATCTATATCCCTTTGCCATTCCCAGATACCTCCCCACATCTCCCCATCCCAAGTGCCTTTATGCACCAGGTTATCATCCAAGACATAGAGTACTTCATCGCTTACCACAGCCAGATCAGTGATAGGAGGACAATCATAGACCCGTTCCCATGTTTCACCCATATCCAGGGAATAGCGAGCATAATCGCTATCTGGTACAGCAAAGAAAATGGCCTCCCCCCCACTTTCCTCGGGGGTTGGCCTCAAGATTATTTTGTTAGTTCGACTATCAAAGCACAATATCCTTTGCCAGCTTTCTCCCAGGGCTTCGCTTTCGCTTCGCCATAGACTATCAAACCCAGATCGATTGATAGAGGCCAGATAAAGGGTTCCAACATCTGAGGATAAGGCATAATCAGAAAGACTGGTCATCTCCGTATCTATAAGGCTGAGCTGGTTCCAGGTATCGCCTCCGTCTTCGCTTATGGAAAAGGCACTTTCATCGAGTGATTGGCCACTCCAATATATCGGTAAAGCCCACTCACTGGCGCTGGTCACTTGATTGGAGCTCGTTCCACAATAAACCACGGCACCACCACTACTCCAGATAACCTGAGCATTAGCGCGGCCAGAAAAAGCTCCACCGGTAGGCGGCTCACTTGGCTTTTCCCAATCAGGGAATCCTTCCTCAGGATTGGAACATATATAAATCGAAGCATTAGCCGATCCTTCTTCGCCGAATATCTCCCCCACCGCAAGTTTTCCAGCACCATAATCAATTGAAGCTATGGAAACCTTGTCACCTCCCTTAATATCAAGCCTGCTGACCTGAGCATCCTCTGCACCCGCCCCATGTTTTATCCTGTATACGTCATCAGCCTCAGTAGCAGAATAATAAGCAACGTAAGCAATCCACTCAGCCTGCTTACCATAATTTGCCGAAGGTAGGGCCAAATCAGAAACGATGATTTCACCTTCCGCCGGCGAACTTTCGCTCTCCTCAATCTCAATGGGAGGGATTACATCTATCCATTCATCACCTATTTTATGACGAGTACACAAGTAAGTTCCCGCAGTATCGCTGGCAATAGCTAATATAACACCGTCTTCATCATAGTTAGATGAGAACATAATCGAGCTTACATCCATATTTAGTTCCATGGGCTTCCAACCAGCAAAAGGGCCCGATTCCAACACCCAGACATCACCACTGGCAACGGCATCAGGCCTTCTTGTGCCAATAGCAATATCTGCATTGCCGCTGTCATATTCACTTGAGACAGCAATGTCTGAGATAAGCAAAGCACCCAAATCGGGGACGCCAGTATCCATCCATTCCACCCCACCATCATCAGATAGATATGCCGCTGCTCTATTATCAGTAACCACGACTAACAAATCAGGATTACCTGGTGCCGCAGCCATATCCCAGACAGGCAGAGCTGCCGCAGGGTTAGCATTCCCCAGAGCTTCAGCCAAGCCATCCTCCCAGGTAACACCCCCATCAGTTGATTCATATACTTCCTCATGGGGAATATCTATGGCGTAAAAAATTCCACCAGAACCACGCACAACAACATTTATCTCGCTGGGGCTAAGCACCACGTTATCTTCCTCACTAGGAGTGTCTACAATGTACCACTTAAGCTCATCTGGACTGGCCAGAACTGGCTTATCATCAGCTAGAGGAGTAAAGCCAGAAATCAGCAACAAAGTAGCCAATCCCAGGAATATTACTACACCCCTTTTCTTAATCATTATGTCTATTGTCAGTCATTATGTTCTTCTTGTCAATAGCAGTACCAGATAGGGTGTCGATGTTCTACGGTTTTGTTACTCTCTAACTGTTCAGGAAAGATGTCACCATGAGGAGATGGTGGGATTGAACAAGAAGGAACAGAGAAGGCTGGTAGTGTTAAACTCGGCGGTTCGCTGTTCCTGCCGCCGGGCCTGGCTCAGCTTATCGTCAGCCAGGACTTCCTCGTCACACAAAACCCGGACCGAACCAGCCCTGGCGCAGGCCTTTTAAGGTGCATATCGATAAGAGGTGACAAACTCACTGGACAACAACAGACCAAATGCTGAGTGAGCCAGTCTATGAGTTCCTCAATAGCTAATTTCCCCGGGGAGTAGCTTGAGGAACAGCTTGACATCGGATAATCACTTTTGGTTCGGATGCAAAGGAGACGTGCACATTGGGAAATTAGCCTGTTTTCCCATTCTCAGGTAGCAGCAATTAAATTCTAAACACCTTTGACTCTTGTCTACCATTAGCTCAAACCCAGCATGCTCAGCCTCAATCTCACCTTGAGTCAATGCACTATGCACATCTAGCGTGATACCAGCTACATTCGCTGACCAGGGGTAGAAAATTAGAGTCGGGTGTGCTAGATTGAGCAATCAGGACTTTTGGCTATGGAGCTAGGAAATCTTCTACACTTATTAGTGGACAGGGACGCCTCGGACCTGCATCTCAAGGTGTCGAGCCCTCCGGTATTGCGCATCGACGGTGCGCTCATAACTGAAGAGGGCTTCTTATCACTTACAGCCGAAGATATCGAGTCCGTATTCGAGCAAGTTGCTACTCAGGAGCAAAGAGATACCTTCCTTAGAGAACGAGATCTGGACTTCGCTTACTCTGTTCCCGGCCTAGCTCGATTCCGGGTTAATGCCCTCCGGCAAAGGGGCACAATTAGCCTTGCTTTCCATGTGGTACCCTTTCACGTCCCGTCCATCGATGGACTGGGACTGCCCCAAATTTGCAAGGAGCTCATTCTTAAGCCAAGAGGACTCATCCTCATCACCGGTTCTGCCGGCAGCGGCAAGTCAACTACCCTGGCAGCCATGATCAATTATCTCAACGAGACCGAGCGGCGAAATGTCATCACCATTGAAGACCCGATTGAATTCTTATTCAAAGATAATAAATGTATCATACATCAGCGCGACCTGGTGGACGATACCAGGTCCTTCTCCACTGCCCTGATGCAGGCGCTGCGTCACGACCCGGACGTAATTGTCATCGGAGAGATGCGCGACCTGAACACCATAAGCACGGCCATCACGGCGGCCGAAACAGGGCATCTGGTACTGGGCACACTGCATACGATTGATGCCGCCCAGACTATCGACCGTATAATCGACATCTTCCCGGCAATCCAGCAACGGCAGATAAGACTACAACTGGCGCAGGTGATAGAGGCGCTGTTATCACAGACACTGTTATCTCGTATCGAGGGAGGCCAGATAGCTGCTTTTGAAATCATGCTTGCCAACAACGTTATCAGAAGGCTCATCCGTGGCGAGAAGATATTCGAAATATCCTCCAGTATAGAGGTTGGTAGTCAGGAAGGCATGCAGACCCTGGACCAAGCACTGGCTGACCTGGTAAGAAGGAATGTAGTCAGCAGCCAGGAAGCCATGAAGAATAGCAGCAACCCGGCAAAATTGCAGCAATTGCTTCAACTACAATCTCCCACAGTCTAGCTTCACGTGGCAGGACGTCGCAGATGAAATAATGAATTATTGATGGAGGTAAGTTATGTCTCGAGTCGGCTTAGTACAAAAGGACCAGGCAACACCGGAGGTCAAGGAGCTATTCCAGCGAATTGAGGACAACGGGGCCAAGGTTATAAACCTGTACAGGGTGGTGGCCAACAGTCCTCATGTGGTGCGCAATCTCATCAAGCTGGGCAACTCTATCATCGGTAAGACAGACCTTTCGCCAAAGCTGCGTGAGTTGACTATCATGCGAATCGCCAGGCTCTGCGATTGTGAATATGAATGGGTACAGCACACACCTATTGCCCTGCACTGCGGTGCAAGCCAGGCCCAGCTGGACGCCATCGGCTCATGGAAAGAATCGGATGCCTTCACTGACGAGGAGCGTGCCGTATTGCAGTATGTCGACGAGGTGGCCCGGAACGTCAAAGTGGCAGATAAGACATTCGAGGCATTGAGACAACATCTCAGCGAGCGCGAAATTGTTGAGCTGAATCTGGCCATTGGCTGGTGGGGGATGCTGGCCCGGTTGCTGGTGCCACTGGAAGTCGAGATTGATGCGCAATCGGTTGGTTCGGTAGCAGACCTGATTGGCCAGCGCCCTGCGCAGAAGTAAGCGGTACAGCCCTGCCATATCATCATGGTCCGTCAGCCAGTCAGTCTTTGAGCTTGCCGGCATAACGGCCTATGGTTGCCCGGGACTTGCCTCCCACCTTACAGGACAGCAGAAAGCCATCAATCGCCTGTCCTGTTGTACTGGGCATTGAAACTCCCCTTCCTCTCTTCAAGAGGCGAGACGATATACTGGAATAGGGAGGAGGTCAATAGCCTTGTGGTACATACTTTAGCTGTAACTATTCGATAGACGAAAAAACAAAACAAGGTGCTATAATCTGGAAAACCCTGAATGGGAAGTTACTTCTCAGCCTGGACTATCAAAGGAAAGAAAATTTAAAGGAGAGAGAAAAGTGAGGTGGAGACCATTTATCAGTATATTTGCCTTCGGCATCGCTGCGTTGATTTTAGCAATTATTGCCTGGACCAGCGGGGAAACCGCGCTTAATGCTTATGCCCTGGGTGTTCTCGCAGTTGGACTGGGCGTTAATAGCTTGATTATATCCCTGAACACCGCTAAAAGAACGAATAGCATAGAAGCTGCACTTACACGCATAGAGAGCCTGCAACAAGAAATCAAAAAAGCGCAGGAAGAGCAGCCGGGTTCTAATAGACCTATACTGGCAACCTTAGAAGGACTGACACAATACTATTTGGACTATATGGCTAAACAAAAGGCAAAGGATGAGAACGAAAAAAGTTAACTAGATTTCAAGGAGTACTCATCCGATGCATAAAACAGGCCCCAAAAACAAAAGTGACAGCGAGTAGACTTGGACCACCTACCAAGGGCATGGTAGTCCTCTGTGCTAAGCAAATGCTAGCTGGTCAAATAATTCATCTTTTTCCTTAATCAGGCGATGGACCTGGTGAGTGAATATCTTCAATAAAAGAGAGTGGCACTCGGTGAATTGTACTCAAAGTTTCTCAGGTTCTATACTAGATTTTGTCATCCAGCAGACTTATCATTAAGATATTGCAGGGAAAGTCATCAAATCAAGAGTAGATTATCTTGTAAAAGGAGGAAAA
>JAFGBN010000075.1 GCA_016933195.1 Dehalococcoidia bacterium
CGCCGTTGTAGATTACATGCTCTACTACAATCACGAGCGCCCCATCCAGGGTGTCGCCTACATGATACTCACCCAGTGCTCGCCCCTCAGCTGTTGGGTGTCTCCACGCCGCAGTAACGCTACGGCCATCGTTAAGCCCCACCCTTACGACTTGGAAGAGCGATGGTACCGGGGTCATTGTAGTTTCGACCACAGCGGCAGCAATGCGCTTTCCCGAGTGACCTACTGTCCAGATGGCCATCCCTTTGTATAGCTGCTCTACTGGTACTGGACCATCGGGCGCATCTATCAGGGTGCCTTTCGTTAGGCAAATCGGATACGTATTGAAGCTTGGTTCTCTTTTCAGTACTTTTGTTTTGCCGGACGGGGTGATTATTCCTTCGATACGTTCACCTTGGCCTTCTTCCACACGTAAGACGAAATGGTAAGTATCTCCTGAAGCAGTCAACTCCACTGAGAGTGTGAGTTCCTTATGCTCACGATAGATAAGCAATTTCTCCTCGTTGGTATACTCGCCTTTGTTCGGCAGGCCGAGGTATTTTAGGATTGCCGAGAATTCCGCGGCGTTTGCACTGATGATGGGGAACTGTTCCAGAGCATTCTTTTCTTCTTGTCCCTCTCGCGCAACAGGGTAAAAATCAGGGTCGACGTAAAACACGTTATCAAAACTGGAAATGAGAAGGTATTTCAATTCGGGTACAGAGTAAATAACTGGGAGCGTTGGTTGCTGCTGTGCGCAGGCACCACTAAACATAGCTACTATGCTTAAAAGTACAACCCCAATGAGTAATCTCGATTTCGTCATTATGATTCCTCTATTTATAATTATATAACGAGGCGAACGATAATTAGTTAGCAGAGATTTCAATTTCCTGCTTATGTTGCGGAGTTAACCAAGACATAGAGGTAAGGTAACATGCTGAGTGAATGTGTCCTGCCCCATGTCGTTTAATGTAATAACTTCACCATTCTTACGAGTGAAAAAATGGGGAATTGGACCTTATTGGCAAAAATCGAAGCTAGGTTTAGGCGATATTATTACCTTTATGTTTGGTGGGCCATTGTGGACTCGAACCACAGACCCCAGTCTTATCAGGACTGTGCTCTAACCAACTGAGCTAATGGCCCTCGTTCCTTAAAATATAGCCTTTGCGAAAAGCGACTGTCAAGCCAAGGATATGAAAGCACCCTATTAAAAATAAGCTGGGCTAACTAGGCTATAGACCTGAATACGCCAGCAAGCACCAAGATAGCGATAGCCCCCGCCCACATTGCGACCTATCCTACTAGGTCTAAGAATACCCCTCCAGCAATAGCAGCACCAATAGCCCCAGCCACGTTTGGCCCCATAGCATGCATTAAAAGGAAATTCCTTGGATTCTCTTTCTGACCCATTACTTGAACTACCCTTGCTGCCATAGGAACCGCTGATACCCCAGCAGCCCCTATCATGGGGTTTATTTTCTCCTTGGAGAATAAATTCATTATTTTAGCTAATATCACACCCGCAGCAGTAGCAGTAGCAAAGGCTACTACCCCTAAAATTAGGACTAACAAAGTCTTAGGCAGAAGGAAATTTTCTGCTGGCATACTCGCTCCTATAGATAAAGTTAAGAAGATGGTCAGAATATCAATCAGCGTTGTTTGGGCGGTATTACTAAGCCTCTCAACAACACCACTTTCCCGAAATAGATTCCCAACCATAAAACAACCAATCAGTGGAGCTGACATGGGAACAATCAGTATAACTACAATAGTTGAAATTATGGGGAATAGTATCTTCTCCAACCGTGATACCTCTCTTAACTGTGGCTTCATATATATAGCCCTTTCTTTCTTTGAGGTAAGGAGCCTTATTATGGGTGGCTGGATAATGGGCACAAGCGCCATATAGGAATAGCAAGCCACAGCAGTAGCGCCTATTATATGGGGAGCAAGGATAGAGGTAACATAAACCGTCGTCGGTCCCTCAGCACCACCAATTATGCCTATAGAGCATGCTTCAGGGACAGAAAACCCCGAAAGTAGGGCCGCAAAAAAGGCAAAATACACCCCAAACTGCGCCCCAGCACCGAGAAACAAGGTTTTGGGGTTAGCAAGCATAGGGCCAAAATCAGTTAATGCTCCTAAGCAAAGAAAGATAAGGGGAGGAATCACTTGCCACATGATGCCAAACGCAAATATTCTGGAAAGCAACCCCAGTGGTTCGGTCGGCAGCTCCGATTGGTCAGTTTGTGCCGTGGTTATAACTGAAGCTACTACATCTCCAGCTTCGATACGCTGACCCGGCGACACCTTAATATCCTCAACTCTGCCATAAACCGGAGCCACTACCCCCCCAGAATCTAATTGGCAAAGGATATTTCCCTCTTGAAACCGCTCCCCTTCCTGCATTTGTACTTCAACCACATTGCCTGCTTCAAGGGACTTCACCTCCAGTCTATAATCCATCACGCCACCAAGAGGCAGATTAACTAACAGGATGCCAAATCCTATTGGTATCAATAAAAGGGGCTCCATTTTTTTTGAGATTCCTAAGTAAATGAGACCCCCGGCAATAACAAGCATTAAAGCATTGCCCCAGCCAAACTGCTGGAAACCACTCTCTAACAGACCAAACAACTCTGCTCCTTGTAAAGTCTACAAAAATGCATTAGTAGTCCTATCCCTGACTCTTTTCCTTGCTCCTCGAGCTGCTTTTTGAGATTCTTCGCGCTCCTAGCCCTACTATCCACACTATCAGGGCTAATATTGCCAAGATGAGAAATACCATGCCAAAACCACCACCGGCAATTTTGGCTGTCAGTCCCCAATCTATCATCTCAACACCGTTCCTTTTCCTGCCACAAAAGCGTTATTATACGCTTGATAACTTCATGAGTGAAGCCCCGATAACCAAGGTAGCCCGATAAGCGTCGATAAAAGTCCGGATAATTCAAATGAGCAAGGGCACGTACACGATTCCGGCCCAGTTCATAAGCGTTGCCTTCATCATCTATGTCCTTAGTTACCTGCTCAATAATCTCTACGGCTACCCCTTTACCCCTTAATTCCTTGTTTATTAAGTTTTTGCTCTTGGGCTTAAAGGATAATCTGTCGTCCTTCCAAAATTGGGCAAAGGCAAAATCGTCAATCAAGTTTTGCTCCTTAAGTTTGAAGATTACCTCCTCGGCAGCTTCTCCGTCAAAACCATGCTTGTGGAGACGCTGTCTTACTTCCTCTTCGCTGCGAGGGCGATAACTGAGATAGCGGTAAGCAGCCTCAAGGCAGTGTTGAAAGGCAGTGTCTTCTATCAAAAGAATCTTCCCTTGATTGGATGTTGGTCATTTGTTATGAAGGGTTCTGTTCTTCCCTGACAGGTATAGTGGGAACAGCTATTAAAGTTCTGATTTCACGTTCCAGTTGCGAGATAAGTTCAGGATGTTGCATTAAGTAATCTTTGGCATTTTCTCTCCCTTGTCCTAGCTTTGTCTCACCATAACTAAAAAAGGCACCAGCTTTTTTTACTACGCCTGCTGTTACGCCAAGGTCAATCAGGTCTGCCTCTTTGCTTATGCCACGGTTAAACATTATGTCAAATTCGGCGCTGCGGAAGGGGGGAGCTACCTTATTCTTGACTACTCTTGCTCTTACTCTAGCACCTATCACCTCTGACCCTTGCTTGATGGTATCGCCTCTCCTCAAATCTATCCTCACCGAACTATAGAATTTAAGTGCCCTCCCTCCAGGAGTTACCTCTGGATTGCCAAAAATGATGCCCACCTTCTCCCGTAATTGATTGATGAAAATAACCGCTGTTTTGGATCTGCCGATAGCAGCTGTCAATTTCCTTAACGCTTGGGACATCAGCCTTGCTTGCAAACCAACATGGGCATCCCCCATCTCGCCCTCTATCTCCGCTTTAGGCACCAATGCTGCTACACTATCAATGATTATCACATCCACAGCACCGCTTCTTACCAGAGTTTCAGTTATTTCTAAAGCTTGTTCTCCTGTATCAGGCTGGGAAATGAGCAAGTCATCAATTTTAACACCACAATTAGCGGCATAGACAGGGTCAAGAGCATGCTCGGCATCAATGTACGCTGCGATACCGCCGGCCTTCTGAGTCTCAGCGATTATATGCTGGCCGAGCGTAGTTTTGCCTGAAGCTTCAGAGCCGAAAATCTCAGTGACACGCCCTCGAGGTATGCCACCTATGCCTAAGGCCAAGTCAAGAGTCAATGACCCGGTTGAAATAGCATCTTCGGATATTCTAGCTGGGGATTCGCCCAGCCTCATGATAGACCCTTTGCCAAACTGATGTTCGATCTGCTCAATGGCTATTTCTACTGCCTTTTCTTTCTCTGTGGCCATTTTAAAAATTATAGCAGAGCAGATATTCTCAAAGCAATAAAAATAGGTCTCGTGCCGGGATATCTTTGGCAGGCTGAGAACCTCAGGGTGAAGCCCTAGATGAAAATTGAATCCTGAGTTTTGAGCACGAAACCCTAAGCAATATCAAAACCTAAGGATAAAAGAGCAAAGTTACAAATCAAAGCCCTGAATCAAGGCTCTAGCCATTCCCGGCTGCCACCAATTTTTGAATTTCGCCCTGTAATTTCTCGTTTTACATTTTGATATTTGAGTTTGTCTGTATCCTTCATAATACACAAGTATTTATATCGTTGCATATATAAGCAGCGGTCAGCCACCAGGGCCTGGTAATCATGGCTGTCCCACGCACTATAGTTTGTTTAATGCCTTCTTAATCCTAACCCGAGTGAGGTTTCCACTCGGTTTCGACCATTTTCTTTGGCAGCGTAGAGAGCATCATCAGCACGAGAAATGAGAGAGTGTTCGTCTTCACCCTGTTCATGGCTGGATAGCCCCTGGCTTACGGTTACGTTAAACACATTCCCTTCAGAGTCTTTCATCTCAGCCACCTCAATCGCCTTCCTTATCCGTTCAGCCACATTCAAAGCAGACGACAAATCGGTTTTGGGCAAAAAAATGATGAATTCCTCTCCCCCATAGCGTCCCACAGCATCTACGCCCCGAATGTTCTGTAGGATTAGCCTGGCAATTTCCTCCAAGACATCGTCTCCCGTAAGATGCCCGTACCGGTCATTGACCTTCTTAAAATGGTCAATATCCAGCATAATCAGGCTGGGGTGCTCTCTGTAACGTTTGGCATGTCTGATTTCCTCGTCTAGCCTGCGCAAGATTGCTCGCCTATTATGCAGTCCTGTCAGCGAATCAAAATTTGCCAGCTTTTCCAGCTCTTCCTGGTTGGCCTTACTCTGCTGTATCCGTTGCCACTCTCTCAACGCAGCGTCAATTGTCTTCTCTAACCTCTCCCTAGATAAGCTGCCCTTTGGCAGGTAGCCAAGCGCCCCCTCTTGAAGAGACTGCACCGCGATATCTTCGCTTCCAGACCCTGTCAACATCACCACGGGAGCTATTTGTCTTTCAACGATTTCCGCCAGCCACTCCATCCCGGATTTCTCTGGCATTTGAATGTCCATGAAGACCAGGTCAACTCTGCCTTTATCCAGAGCATTCTTGATTTCCTCCTCCCACCCCGCCTCCAGCGCCACGATTTCCCTGCTGGTTATCTGTCCCAAATAAGTTCGAACCAGCTTACGGTCCGCCGGGTCGTCGTCACAGACGAGAATTTTAAGCAGTGGTTGTTTTGTTCTCAATCCTATCAGCACTCCTAAGTTAAGACTGCCTAATGAGCTCCTCTCTGTGTCATTCTGAGCCTTATGGGCGAAGAATATCTTACAGACTCCTCGCTCCGCTCAGAGTGACAATTTACGTTAATAAACATTCTCCTTGGGTGGTCGTTTGCAAATCAGAAACCAGTACTCCTCAACCTTCTCCATGACTTCTTTGAATTCATCCAGAGTCACTGGCTTACGCACATAGCCGCTGGCGTGTAAACTGTAGCTGTCCATGATATCTCTCTCCGAGTCTGAAGTCGTCAGAATAACCACAGGAATTTGTTTCAGGCTCTCGTCAGCTTTAATTCGTTTCAGGAATTCCTTCCCTCCCATCCCTGGCATATTCAAATCCAGTAGAATCAAGTTAGGTCGAGGTGTCCCATCGCTGTAACTTCCACGGCAGTATAAAAAATCCAGTCCTTCCTCACCACTATTTACGACATAAATGTCATTGGCAATTTTTTGATTTCTCAGAGAGGTTTTAATCAATTTCTGGTCCGCTGGGTCATCCTCCACCAGCAATATGGTAAGCGGTTCTAATTCAGGCACTTTTCGCATCCCTCCTTTATCTAGTTGCCCCTTGCATAGCTACCTCTGGGGAGGGTAAACCAGAAGGTTGACCCTTCACCGGGGGCTGATTTGATTCCAATGCTGCCTCCATGTCGCTCTACGATTTTCTTACAAATAGCCAGTCCAATTCCAGTCCCTTCGTACTGTGCCCGGGAGTGAAGTCGCTTGAACATGGTAAATACTTGCTCATGGTATTCTTCACCGATTCCTATTCCGTTGTCCTGCACCTCCACCCGAACCATATTGTCATCTATTCGGTTTGCACGGATGCTTATCTCTGGAGCTATTCCTTTTCGATGGAATTTCAACCCATTTCCAATCAGGTTCTGCAGGAGTTGATGCATTTGGGACGGGTCGCCCTGGACAGGTGGCAGCTTTTTCGGAACACGGATGCTCCCCTTGGTTTCATCGAGTAGAGTTGCCAGTTCCATGCTCTTCAAGTCCTTTACCACCTCGTTCAAGTCCACTCGTTCGGGCGGCTTGGCTTTGGTGGTAAGCCGGGAATAATTAAGCAGGTCATCAATCATTTCCTGCATCCGGGTGGCACCGTCTATCATAAATTCGAAGTTTTCCTGCTGGTCCTCGTCCATCTCGCCTTTCAGTGAATCCTGGAGGAGTGTGCCAAAGGAAGATATCTTCCGCAGCGGTTCCCGCAAGTCATGTGAAGCGATATAAGCGAAATCCTGGAGTTCCTTGTTGGACTGCTCCAGCTTACGATTAATCTCCTCGAGCTCTTCAAGCAGGGTCTCTCGCTCCTCCTCTATCCGTTTACGCTCAGTAACATCCTCCATAATACTATCATAGTATTTCACATCTCCCTTTTCATCTTTTACCGCTGTGGCTGACACCGAACCAATCAGTAAGGCTCCGTCCCTCTTCTTTAGTTGCAATTCCTCGTTTCTTACAAACCCATCTCTTAGCATTTTCTCATTAAACTTTAACCTGTCTTCTGAATTTTGATATACGTCAGCGACGTTTATTCCTAAGCATTCCTCCCTGCTCTCATATCCAAACATTCTAATCAGCGCGGGATTCACCTCGATGAATTTCCCTCCACGTCCGGGCGTATTTCTATATATGCCAACATTGATATTCTCCGTTAAAGTCCTGTATTTCTCCTCGCTCTGCTGCAGCGCCTCCTCTCCCCTCTTGCGCTCTTCTTCCAGTCCTATGCTGTGCAGGGCGAAGGCGATGTCTCTGGCAACCTCTTCAAATAGGGAGTTCTCTTCCGCATCTGTGAGGAAATTAGCCGGTGCAGAGGCGGATAACAGTCCATATACTTTTCCGGTATGTTCCAATCGTACAGTCATCGCTCCTCTGCCACTATACTTTTTCGCTAGAGGACAGTTAATGCATGTGGAGCTTGGGTCATCAATCACCACAACATCCGCCTGCGTCAGTGCTCTTTGACCACAAACAGTCAGTTCCCCCCTCCTGAGCCGCTCAACCATTGGCAAGAAATCCTTACCCAACCCAGCCTCGGCAGCTGTGATGAGCCTTCCTGACCCATCCAACAGAGCAACCCAGGCATTGTAATAACCGCGAGTCTCGATAAGGTTGTCGCAGATGCCTTTAAGTAATCTCTCATGTTCCTTTTCCCTGGTGATGAGCTGGTTGACATTGCGGATAGCACGCAGCACAAGGTTTAGGTGCTCTATCCTTTCTTCCGCATTCTTCCGCTCGGTGATGTCAACCCAGTTTGCTATGTAATACTTGAGCTGTTCACATTGGTTTGCCGGTGTAGCGGTTACCTCAACCCAGAATTGCTGCCCACCCATTTTTTGAAATAGCTCCTCAACCTTCCGTACTCCCTGGTGCAGAGCTTCTCCGAAATCCTCGCTGGTTTTCCGCAATGTCTCTTCTGTCCACCAGGGATATGGAGCTTTCGCGCCAATAAGCTCCGAGGAGGAAAAGCCAGTTAGCTTTTCCAGCGCGGGATTTACATATCTTATCGAAGTATCTGGATTGACAACTACTATCGGATTGGGAGAATTACTCAGCAAGCTGGAATTGAATTCCTCGCTATCTCGCAGCGCTTCTTCCGCCTTCTTCCGCTCGGTGATGTCTGTGGCAAATGCCACCCAACCATAGCGTTTTCCATCACCTTCTACTGCTTGTACGCTCACACTAACCCATGCTTCGGCGCATTTGGTCCTGTGGAACTGCTCACACTGATAGTAGCCCTGGGTTTCTCCCTGTTTAAACTGCTTTGCGGTTTCACCTAGCGATGTATCTACTATCTCAATGACCTCAAAGAGCCTCTTACCTATAGCCTCGGATGCCTTGATTCCGTATATTCGTTCACTTGCCTCATTCCAACGCGTTATGGTGTATTCCGTGTCGGTAGCAATTACACTTTCCTGAATGGACTTAAAGGCAGCATCTGAGAACTGCAGTGCCCCCTCCATCTTCTTCCGTCCGGTGATGTCCATAAAGCTTCCTATCGTCGCTGGCTTTCCTTTATATTCAGCGGATGTGACCCTTTCCAAAACCCACCCTGCCTCTCCATTCTTTTTCATAAACCTGTACTCATAGGGAAAAGAGCTACGGCTCTTCAAGTTTCCTATCGCCTTTCTTCTAACTATTTCTCTATCCTCTGGATGAACCAAATCAAGAGAATGTGTCCCTAGCAGCTCCTCTTCTGTATAACCAGTTTCCTCCAGGAATAGAGAGTTCACGTATTGGAACTTCCTATCCTGGACAATGAATACCCCTGTCGCAGCACTCCGCATCAGAGCTTGAGCCAGCTCCTCCGACCCTGCCAGTCTGACCCGGCTTTGCTTACCTGGTTTCTCTATTGAGCTTCTTCTAGTTACCATAGCTGTTCCACAATTCTCCATTGAATTGGGTGGCGAACTCACCAAATTGAGTTAACTCTACTTTACTCCAACTTACTATGTCACGTCCTCTAGCTACTGTAAATAGCCTTTTGGTAACACTACACATGGTAAAATAGTCCCTTTGGCCAACAAGGGGAAATCTTCAAACGGAGAATTTGAAAGATTCCTGAACTAGCGCCTGCGCCTCTGGTGAATAAAAGGCACTGTCCAGGCAATGCCGCCCAGAAGAAGAGCCTCCACGGCTATAGCTATACCTCCCAAGAAGGCAATATCCTGCCAGAAGCCTCCGGGGAACAACATAATAAGGTAGTCCTTGCTCGGGTCGAGCATCCAGTACGGATTACTAAACACAAGATAGTGAAAGCGGATAAACAAGCGTTCGAAGCCGAAAAGTGAGGCGATGCCTGCTATCGCTATGAGGATTAGCGTCAGTGCACATCCCTGTCTTATCTCTCTAGCCAAATCCTTCCATCGACCCCTTCCCCACAGCAAAAAGCCTGTCTTGAACGAGATTCTTCGCCTGCCTCGCTCCCTCAGAATGAGGGCAAGCGGAGGGAGCAAAGCATAAATAACAACATAGGCAAGGCTTGCCGTTTGAATTTGGTAATCAAGCTCAAATAGCCCCTTTACATCCTGAAGATGAATAAGCTCATAGTCATGAAACAGCTCGAATTCATCCCCGTTGTTGTTGACTACCTTCATCTGAGGCGTCTCCACTTCAGAACTAAAATAATCCACGAGTCTTCGTGCCACCTCACTTAATTGTGTCTCATCTATCCCTGTAACCTGGCTTATGTGATATTTATCAAAACCGTATTCGTAAATATGCAAGCTGGTCACTACCAGATGAATGGTGCTGGTGAGAAGCAGAAGGGAGAAACAAACTGTAAATAGCCAATGAGCAGCAGTTCTAAAGATTCTCATGTTTCTTACTTCATCATCCTCACCTTATCCCTCTACTTCGAAGGTAGAGCTTGGGTAAAGGTTCCGCTTTGCTCACAAGGAGCTATGCTATAATTTAGGAGATGCCACAGAAGTTCACTCATCTTCACGTTCACACTGAATACAGCTTGCTTGATGGCATGTGCCGCATTCCCCAGCTTATAAATAAGGCTAAGGAATTGGGCATGGATAGCCTTGCCATTACCGACCACGGCGCCATGTATGGCACACTTGACTTCTATACCGCAGCCAAGGAAGCAGGAATAAAGCCAATTATTGGTTGCGAAGTTTATGTGGCTCAAACCGACCGCCATAGCCGAGACCTTGCTCATAGAAACCCCTATCATCTTACCCTACTTGTCAAAAATGAGAAAGGGTACCGTAATCTAATTCAATTAGTCACTAAAAGCTACCTCGAGGGATTCTACTACAAGCCCAGGGTAGATAAGGAACTCCTGGAGCTTCATCACGATGGTCTTATCGCTCTTTCCGGCTGTGCTCGGGGAGAACTCTCTCAGCTTATTCTAGAGGGACGAATTGACGATGCTGCTACAGCAGCCTCATGGTACAAAGAAGTCTTCGGCGATTACTATCTCGAGATTCAGCGACACCCAATCCCCGAGCTGGAGCAAATCAACCAAGAACTTATCCCTCTGTCCACCAAGCTTGACATACCACCTGTAGCCACATTTGATGTTCACTACATCGATAAAAAAGATGCCCCTGCCCATGAACTCCTGCTATGTATACAGACCAATAGCTCAATTTATGACGAAAAGAGAATGAAGATGGCGGGAGATTTTTTCTACCTCAGAAGCCCGGAGGAGGTAGAGCAACTATTCAGCGATTTACCTCAATCCATAGAGAACACCCAGCGAATTGCTGATATGTGCCAGCTAGAACTGGATTTTACCAAGCTTCACCTTCCTCAGGTAACACTACCTGAAAACAAAACTGCTGATGGTTTTCTCGCTGAACTCTGTTGGCAAGGGCTAGAAAAACGTTATCCAGAGGCAACCTCCGAAGCTAAAGAACGCCTCAGTTATGAGCTTGACGTTATCCAGAAGACGAGATTTGCCCATTATTTCCTCGTCGTTTGGGATATTACCTCATTCGCCAAAAAACAGGGTATCTACTTCGGTGTTCGGGGAAGCGCTGCTGCCAGCCTAGCTCTTTACTGCCTGGATATCACCGATATAGACCCGCTGAGCTATGAACTTGTTTTCGAACGCTTCCTTAATGTAGAGCGGCGAGAGATGCCAGATATTGACCTTGATTTCCAGGATGACCGCCGCGATGAAATTATAGCCTACGTTAACCAGAAATACGGAACTGCCCATGTAGCTCAAATCATCACTTTTGGCACTCTGGGAGCCAGAGCAGCTTTAAGGGACACCGGGCGAGCTCTGGGTATGCCTTATGCTCAGGTCGACCAAGTAGCCCGGCTTATTCCTCTAGAACTGACTATCACGCTGGATAGAGCCATGACGGAGAGCAAAGAACTCTATAATATCTATCATGAAGATGAAGCAGTGCGTAACCTTATTGACTCCGCCAGAAAAATAGAAGGAATTGTCAGACACGCCAGCACACACGCTGCTGGTGTCGTCATATCACATGACCCCTTGACTGAATATGTGCCACTGCAAATGGTAGGTAAAGGTGGTCAACGTACTGTTATGACACAGTTTCACATGGGGAACATCGCTCGCCTGGGGCTGCTCAAAATGGACTTCCTCGGGCTGTCCAATCTGACTATCTTGTCCAAAGCCACAGATATTATCAAGCAAAATCAAGGGATTTCTCTGGATTCACAGCACTTTCCCCTAAATGATGCCAAGACTTTCGAGCTGCTTGCCTCAGGAGAGACTAAAGGCGTTTTCCAATTAGAGGGCAGCGGCATGCGCCGCTATATAAAGGAACTCAAGCCTACTAACTTTAGCGACATCGCTGCCATGGTAGCCCTTTACCGCCCAGGGCCAATGGAACAAATTCCTACCTTTATCAAAGCCAAACAAGGGATTGTTCCTGTTCACTACCCTCACCCTATCTTGGGGGAAATCCTGGAGGAAACCTACGGAGTCATTGTATATCAAGAGCAAGTAATATTTATCGCCCGGGCTCTAGCCAACTACAGCCTGGGACAGGCTGACATCTTCCGTAAAGCTATGGGAAAGAAGATACCAGAGGTAATGAGGAAGGAAAAACAGAACTTCGTTGCCGGAGCTAAAAAGAAGGGGATACCAGCAGAATTAGCCCAAGAGGTATTTTCTTTGATTGAACCTTTCGCAGGCTATGCTTTTAACAAAGCTCACAGCGTGAGCTATGCCCTTATCGCCTACCGCACTGCTTATCTTAAGGCAAATTATCCTGTGGAGTACATGGCTGCCTTCCTCAACACCTATTGGGACAATATGGAAAAGGTTCGTTCTGCAATTGCCGAATGCCGTAGGTTAGGCATTGCAGTGCTTCCCCCCGACATTAATAAGAGCCAAGCCGACTTCGCTATCGAGGCCCCGCCTTCGGCTCCCTCTCAAGTAAATGGAGAAGGAAAAGGGAAAGGTGCTATCCGTTTTGGCTTAGCCGCTATCAAAAATGTTGGCACCTCACCTATCAGGTATATTCTGGCTGCTCGTAGCCAGGGAGATGCTTTCAAATCCACGGAGGACTTCTGTTATCGAGTCGAGCTGCGCAGTATCAATAAGAAGGCCGTGGAAAGCTTAATTAAAGCTGGTGCCTTCGATTCCATGGATAGCCGTGGAGCGCTTCTCAAATCCATAAACAAAATCATCTCGCTGGCTCAAACTGAGCAAAGAATGAAAGAAGCGGGACAGACCAGTATGTTTGATTTCTGGACTCACCCCTCCCCTGCTGCAGCGAGCGCAGCGAAGCAATCTCAAGAAGAAGATGTATCCATCAAGCAGAAGCTCATTTGGGAAAGAGAGTTACTGGGGGTCTATTTTTCACAACCTTTTGATTTTCTGTCCCCTGAGCCATCCTCAACGGGCACTACCTCCTGCGGTGAAATCACTGCTGAGATTGTTGACGAAACAGTGTCAGTCACAGGAATGGTGGTTTCGGTACGCCAAGCCTATACACGAGATAAACGCCCTTTTGTCGTTGCAACAATTGAGGACCTGGAAGCCACCGTGGAGGTCATTGTCTGGCCCAGGCTCTATGATAGCACCCAAGCATTATGGCAGGAAGGTAACATCCTCACTGTCAAGGGCATAGTAAAGATGAGAGACGGGGACGTACAGTTAAGTTGCCAGGAGGCACAACATTATCAACACGTCACACAAGCAATGTTAGCCACAGGCCAGAAGCAAAGCAGACTTATAATAAATCTCACTCAAACAGATGAGGCAGAAAAAGACGTGGAACGCCTCCATAAAGTTATGGATATTCTGAAGAACTACCCCGGGCGAGATGAAGTATCCCTCGCCGTTGTCGCTGAAGATGAAAAGACCAACCTGGAAATACCACAGATAACAGTAAACTACTGCTCTGAATTAGCGAGCGAATTGAGTAACATATTAGGCGAAAGCAGCCTGAGAGTCGAGCAGTGATTCACAAGGCTTTAGCCTCGATTTCAAGCAAACGCTGCTTCCAGCCTATGCCTGCACCAAAGCCACCAAGATTACCACTGCTACAAATTACGCGGTGGCAAGGAATTATAATAGGCAATGGATTTCTTCCCAAAGCCTGCCCCACAGCCCTGGCTGCCTTGGGCATACCCAATTTAGCAGCGACCCAAGCATAAGTCCTTGTTTCACCATAAGGAATAGACCGGTCCACCTGCCACACTTTTTTTTGAAAAGGGCTAGCCTCCGACAGGTCTAACTTGTCGGGGAAACTAACCAACTTGCCATTTAAGTAATCCTTTATTCTCTCGGGCAAATCACCAAACCAGCCCGCTTCTGCTTCGTTTAAGACTTTGTCTCGCGATTTCAGGGCAAACTCATCAAGAAGATGTAGTGTCTGCTCAGGCTCCGGCTGTGGCAAAGCGAGCTTCCTCAATCCTTTTTGTGACCCCAAGATACCCACCCATCCCAACGAGGTGTCAAAAATAAAGTATCTCATTTCCATCAAATCCCCTCTTCACAAATATAGACCATATCTTTCCCTATCTTATACCCGATGCAGTATTTTCCAATCTTCCAAGCAGCGATTATCTTCCCTTTTTATCCGGTTTGCATCGCTTATCATAGATTAGACAGGATATAGATTATGAACTCTTTGGTACGTGTTCCAGCTTCATTATACTTCGTGTTTAATTACAAGCCACACACAGAGATACCAAGACTGCACCTCCAAGACCATCGCTCAAGCCTCGTTGTAATTATTACCACATAATCAACTTCTTGTTTGCTCTACTGAGAAGGGATGGCCATCGAGGTTGAAATTCGGCAAATAGTTTTCTGCTGCATCCATCTCTTGAACCCAGCCATTATCTATTCCAAATTCATCAAGCAATTCAAGGACAGCCAGATATTCCGCAAGGGAGATTTTGCGACGCAATTGTGGCATCTGGGAGGCTAGATAGCTTGGATAGTATTGGGACATGATGCTCACAGTTACCTCTGGAGAGACCTCTTTAACCAACCAGGTAAGCGATTCTCGGCTACCGGCCAGCCCATTAGGAAGAATGAGATGGCGTACAATCAACCCCCTATGCACTAGCCCCGAGTCATCTAATATCAACTTGTTACCCACCTGCCGATACATTTCAAGAATAGCCTGGCGAGCTTGTGTCACATAATCAGCAGTGTGGGAAAATTCTGCTGCCCGGACATCAGAAGCATACCTCAGGTCAGGCAAGTAAACATCTACAATCCCATCTAGCATTCGAAGGGATGCAGCAGAATCATAGGCATTGGTGTTGTAAACTATTGGCACCCTGAGCCCCATGGGCACCGCTTCCAAGACTGCTCGAACTAACTGAGGCATGAAGTGAGAAGGCGAGATGAAGCTGATATTGTGGCATCCCAGCTCATTCTGAAGGTATACCATCTGCTGAGCCAAAGTGCAGAAATCCATTTCCTTAGAATCCTGGTGACCCGGGTCTTGACTGATCTGATAGTTCTGACAATAAACGCATCTCATATTGCAGTTACCAAAGAAAATAGCTCCAGTTCCTCGGGTACCTGAAATAGCTGGCTCTTCACCGTGATGGTCACAGGCCGCAGAAACTATAGGTAAGTATCCAGAATGACAAAACCCATGCTCATTTTCCAGACGATTGATATGGCACTCCCTGGGACAAATATCACACGATGCCAGCCGTGCTTCCAGCGCCTCAGCTCTACGTTTGAGCTCACCGCAGCGATATAATTTAAGATACGAAGGCTCCATCCTATGTCATACTCCCAGTAATCGCATTGGAAAATTTCATTATAGCAATTATAGTCTATCGCTCGTTTGCCCCCAAAATTTGCGCCTGTTAGACAAAACGTCATGTTGCTACATAAGAAAAAGGGGAGCGCTGGTCCACTTTATACTCTTTATTCGGAGTTCGTGGTCACCATTGCACGAACATCGGGATGTCGCTACTGCCCAAACTAAACTGAATATACCAAGTTCAAGGCAAGAATTGGGTTAGCCCCGACGATGTCGCAGATTTGGTTTACGCCGTTGATGACTGCCTCTCCATTCAATCCAAATGATACCCCAACTGCCAAACTTCTAGTTTTCGGATAGCCTCTGTAGCTCATTTAACGAACGCACCTGTGAGACCGAATTACCATATTAACCGAATGCCATCACCAAGCCCCTAGCTGTGGGGAGTGTGATCATGACTTCGGTGGTGAAGTAAGCATACAAGATTCTTCTTGCTAACACACGGCAGTCTGAGATAGGCAAGGCTAGCCAGAGAGGACATCAGGTGCCCACTTCACATCATGCTATAATTTGCATGACAAACTGGGGTTGCTGTTATGGACGACAAGAGCCTGGAAATACTCGAATTCCCTCGCATCAGGGAAATACTCGCTGGATTCACTGAATTTTCGGCTAGCCATGAACTAGCCCTTGAAATTCAACCACTTTCGGATTATGAACAGATTTCCTTACTGCTGAGACAATCGGCTGAGGCCCGTCGTCTTCTTTCACTGGAGCCTGGTTTTTCTATCGGAACAGTTTTCGACATTCGAGAGGCAGTAGCGCTGGCAGCACGGGGCAAAATCCTTGAGCCTCAGACTCTGATAGAAATCCGACAAACTGTAGCTGCTATGCGCCAATTGCGCAGCACTCTGGGAAAGCTGTCAGAGAGACTACCGTTGCTCTGGAATATCGCCGATGGAATTGTGGAAATCCACCGACTGGAGAGAGATATCGCCAAATGCATCGCACCGACCGGGGAATTGCTGGATTCTGCCTCGCCCACGCTGGCTGCAGTCAGGCAGCAGTGGAAAGAGGTGCACCAGCAGCTGCTACAGAGCCTGGAAGCCATAATAAGGTCACCTAAGAGACGCAGGATAATCCAGGAGCCTTTTGTCACCGAGCGCGAGGGGAGACATGTTATTCCAATAAAAGCTGAATTTCGCAGTCAAATGAAAGGCATTATTCACAGCGTGTCTAATACTGGAGACACCATATTTATTGAGCCATGGGCGGCTGTACAGCAAGGGAACACACTCCGAGAGCTTGCGATGGAGGAAGCACGTGAAATAGAGAGGATTCTCAGAGACCTCAGTGCTACAGTTGGAATACACCAGGCAGAGCTCTGTCACAGCACAGCTCTGGTTGCCGAGTTGGACCTGGCGCTGGCCAAGGCAAGGTATGCCGTTAAAGCCAGAGCCAGTGAACCCACCCTCACTATTTTCAGCGGAGAGGGAGAGGTAGCCGCGGATGAACAACCTGGCATAATCAGACTCGTCGAAGCCAGGCACCCCTTACTTGCGGGAAAAGCAGTGCCACTCAATGTGGAGATAGGGCGGGATTTCTCTACCCTTGTAATAACCGGACCTAATACCGGTGGAAAAACGGTAGCACTCAAGACGATTGGACTTCTCAGCTTGATGACCCAGGCTGGCATGCCTATCCCCGCCGCAGAGGAAAGCCGCCTCCCGGTCTTTGATGGGATATTCGCTGATATTGGTGACGAGCAGAGCATCGAACAAACGCTTTCCTCGTTTAGCTGGCACATAAGCAACATTATGCGCATCATCAACGGGGTTACGGAAAGGAGTCTGGTGCTTCTTGATGAGTTGGGTACGAACACCGACCCTGCCGAAGGGTCTGCCCTGGCTCGCTCTATTTTACTCTACTTCTTATCTCGAGAAACGATGACTGTAGCCACCACGCACTTCAGTGACCTCAAGGTGTTCGCACACACAACCCCGGGGCTGCAGAATGCTTCGCTTGACTTTAACCCTGTCACACTGGCTCCGACTTATCATCTAACTATAGGTGTACCTAGCGCGAGTAATGCCCTGGCTACTGCCTCTCGCCTGGGCCTACCCATCAAGATTATCAACGATGCCAAAGGCATGTTATCGAAAGGCGCTCAGGAGATGGAAACCATGATTGCCGATTTGGTTAGCGGCAAACAGGCAGTTGAGACCACCCGCCGCGATTTGGAGAGGAAGAGAATTGAAGCGGAGCAGCGTAACACCGAATTAGAGACCAGGCTTCGACTCCTGAAAATTGAGGAACGAAAAGTCATCCAGGAGACCCGGGATAAGGTCACTCGTGAGGCTGCTGAGTTACAGAAGGAAATCCGCCGCGCTGTGTCAGAGTTACGCAAGGAGAAATCGGAGCTTGCCCTTGAGCAAGCCAGAAAGGTGCTGGCTGCCGTGCCGGAGCGACTAAAGAGCGAAATCTGGCAACCGAAGGTAGATGCAGAAACGGATGAAGAGCTAATAGATGAGAGCAGCATCTTTGTTGGTGATACGGTTCGGTTAAAAGAAGTAGATTTGCAGGCAACAGTGCTCTCAGTATCACAGGAAACACGACAGATTGAAGTGCGGGCTGGGCTGACCAAGCTCAGGCTCGGACTCGACGCCATAGAAAAGGTGGCGTCACCACATGGCAACACCGCTCCCAAATTTATTCCCGTGAGGAGACAGTTGAGCGACCATCCGGTTCGGGCTGAACTTGACCTGCGAGGAAAACGGGCCGAAGAAATAGAATGGCTGCTCGATAGCTACCTCAACAACGCCAGCCTGGCTAATCTGAGCGAGGTGCGTATCATTCATGGGTTCGGCACTGGCACCGTGCGCAATATCGTCAGAGAACTTCTGGCTTCCCACCCTCTAAGCAAATCCTTTCGTCCCGGTGAGAAGGGAGAGGGTGGTGATGGAGTAACTGTTGTTAAGCTCTAGTTGAAGTATAACCCGTTGCTATATAACTCCCGAGTCTCTTTAGAAATGGACTTGCCCGGTTTGTTAAGCGGCTGTATCTGGTGAATCAGGCAGCTACAAAAATTTTGGAGGTGTGCACTGC
>JAFGBN010000076.1 GCA_016933195.1 Dehalococcoidia bacterium
ACTTCAGCCACAGCGGCAATACTGGGCAGGGCTTCTCCACGAAAGCCAAGGCTGGAAATGTTTTCCAGGTCGGCTACGTCGCTAATCTTGCTTGTGGCATATCTATGAAAGGCAAGCTCCGCTTCTGGTGCCGGGATACCCGCCCCGTTATCGCTTACCTTAATTAGCTCTACACCACCACCCCGGACTTCTATATTAATCTGGCTAGCTCCAGCATCAAGGGAATTCTCTATTAGCTCCTTTACCACCGAGGCCGGCCTCTCAACCACCTCACCAGCGGCAATCTTGGAGACCAATTCCTGCGCTAAAACTTTAATAGGCAATTCAATTCCTGTTTCCCATGCTTGTCCTATTTTACACGCTTGCGTGTATTCTGTCAAGAGTGTTAGGGGGGAAAATCGTAGTCCCTTTCAATTTTCTCCAGGGGCGCCAGGCTGAGCAGAAGCTTCTTAACTCCAGCTTCTTCAAAGGCCACAGTTATTTCGTGATCGCCCCTGCCGGCAAGGCAATTCGTCACAATACCATCGCCAAATTTACTATGGCGGACGTAATCACCCACTTTCAGCTCCAAAGTGCTTAAAGGGTAAGTTAGCGGTTGACCATAAACCTCAGCCAGCGGAGCAGCTTTTTCCTCCCACAGTCCTTTTGTGCTTATCAGATGTGGTGAGATGTCCTGGAGAAAACGGGATGGGGGGTTGGCTGAGCCAGCGCCGAATAAATTACGGCGATAACTACGCAGGAGATAAACTTGCTTCTGAGCCCTGGTTACACCGACATAGCAAAGACGACGCTCCTCCTCCATCTCACCGGGGTCACCGAATGACCTCCTGTGAGGGAGAATTCCTTCTTCCAAGCCAGCAATAAAAACCACCGGAAACTCTAAACCTTTAGACTGATGCAAGGTAATCAGAGTCACAGCATCGGCTTTCTCTTCTAATTCATCTACGTCTGCTACCAGGCTTACTTTCTCTAAGAAATCAGCCAGGGCTTCTTCGGGGTTGAGCCCATCATATTCTCTGGCAACGTTTTTCAGCTCCATTATATTCTCCCACCTCTCCTCTCCCTGCTCCCCTTCCAAAATGTATTTGCCGTATCCGGTATGCTCCAATATCTCGTCTAATAACCCGGAAAGCGGTAGCGCATGGCTCTGGGAGATAAGTCTGTCAACAAGAACAGTAAATCCGGCCAAGGTTTGAGTAACACGAGGAGAGAGAACGTTACCCTCTACCGCCTGCTTCAAGGCATCATATAGAGGGATATCATAAGTTCTTGCCCAGGTTTGAAGCTGGCTGAGAGTAGTCTGACCAATGCCCCTTTTGGGAATATTTATTATTCGAGGCAAGCTAACGTTGTCCTGTGGGTTATGAATAAGCCTCAAGTAAGCAATGACATCTTTAACTTCTCTCCTCTGGTAAAAGCGAGTGCCCCCAACAAGCTTATAAGGTACTCCGTACCTGATGAAACTTTCCTCCAACGCTCGTGATTGAGCATTCACCCGGTACATCACAGCACAATCCCTGAGGGACATTTGCTCCTGGCTAATCAGGCCCTCTATCTTATTGACTACGAATTGCGCCTCTTCTTCCTCGTTGTAGCTCTCAATGATGGAGACCTTAGAGCCAGTTTCATTCTCTGTCCACAGATTCTTTGGCTTGCGCCGGGTATTTGCTGAGATGATGTCTGAAGCTGTCTCTAAAATAGTCTTGGTGGAGCGATAGTTTTGCTCCAAGAGCACCACTTTGACATCGGGATAGTCTTTCTCAAAGCTCAAGATGTTACGCAAATCGGCGAATCTCCAGGAGTAAATGGATTGGTCAGGGTCGCCAACCACACAGATATTGTGGTATTTTCCTGCCAGTTGCTTCATAAGTGAATACTGGACAATGTTGGTATCCTGAAATTCGTCGACTAAAACGTGAACGTACCTTGACTGGTATTTACTGAGGACTTCAGGATGGTCCTGGAATAACTGCACTGCCTTCATCAACAAGTCATCGAAATCTACCGCCTGACCCTGGCTGAGCAATTGCTGGTAACGCTGGTAAACTCTGTGAACTATCTCCTCAAAATAGCTATCAACCCCCCGGACGTAATCCTTAGGGCTGATAAGACGGCTTTTGGCAGCGCTAATAGCTGATTGCAGGGCACGAGGAGCATACTGCTTGGGGTCGAGGTTCAATTCTTGAAGGGTTTGCTTTATTACATTTAACTGGTCCTCATCATCGTAGATAACAAAGCTCGAGTCAAGTCCTGCAGCTTTACCTTCGCGGCGGAGGACTCGAGCACAGATAGCATGGAAAGTGCCTGAAGTTAAAGCTTCCACTGCCTGACCCAGAAGCTGTTCCAATCTCTCTGTCATCGCACGGGCAGCTTTATTGGTAAAGGTGACCGCCATAATGTGGGAAGGACTAACACCACAGACTTTAATCAGGTAGGCAATTCTATGTGCGATTACCCTGGTTTTGCCGCTTCCGGGACCAGCCAAAATGAGCAAGGGCCCTTCCACGGTTTCTACAGCTTGTCTCTGAGCAGGATTGAGAGTGGCTAGAATATCCATGGGGATTTACAGCCATTATAGCATTGGGAACAATAAAGCTTCAAAGAAAGTATCCGAATGCGAGGAGAATGATATAACCTAGTATACACGAGAGATGGTTTGGTATACTTGAGGCAAAGAAGCAGATGGAAGCCCGAAATCAGCGATCAAAAATGCCCGCTTAGCTATAGAAATGGAACACCAATTATCTACATTGAAGATTATCTTGGTTGATTGGCTATTTTCATAAGATGCCTCCTGCTATGTAGCCAATTTTGCTGCGTAGCTGGGAGTTAAGCCCAAAAAGAGGCTTTCCAAAAGCAAATAGCCTTATAATAACAAAGGAGGTGATAATGGCAATTAAGGTATTGGGGGTTGTCGGAACCCCAGTGAAGGGAGAGACAAATACTGAGATTTTGTGCCAAGCAGTCCTGGATGGGGCTAAGGCACAGGGGGATGATGTAGAGGTGGAAATAGTTTGTCTTGCAGAGATGAAGATAGTTGCTGGGTGTACACATTGTAATTGGTGCCTGGAGAAGCAAACTGCGGAGAAATTTTGTAGCCAGAATGACGACATAACGAAGAGCCTCTATGCCAAAGTTGTTGAAGCTGACGCTCTGGTGATTGCTACCCCTGTCTATATCGGCAGGCTGAGCTGGCTAACGGCCGCGTTTATCGATAGACTCAGGGCTTTATTTGAAGGCCGCTACTATGGGATAAGGGGACCGCTCGGCGGTGTATTGATGGATAAAGTGGTAACTGGTGCCTCTGTGGCCTGGATTAGACATGGTGGCGTAGAGACGGCATTGATGAGTCTAATGCAGATGGCAGCTATCTTGGGGTTAATATATGTCACTCCTGGGTTCAGCTTCGGGGCTGGAGGTGTAAGCGCAGCGCCGCTAGGTGAATATGGGGCAGTTGGGAAGGATAAGTTCGCAATGAGGAATGCCCATAATACAGGGGCACGGCTAGTACAGGTGGCGCGCATAATTAGGGCAGGCAAGGAGGCTCTCAGATACACGCCTGCTTATGTGAGGTGAAAAATGGAAGAGCGAAAACTAGCAGTTAGGAAGATACAACTACATCCAGAAAAATGCACCGGGTGCATGTTATGCTTGATGGCTTGCTCGTTGAAGTACGAAGGTGTAGTCAATCCCTTAAAGGCTCGAAGCAAGATTATCAAAGATGGCGAGGTAGTCAGCAAGATACTATTATCCCGTGAATGCACCTTCTGCGGCCTTTGCTGCAGCGTTTGCCCTTATGATGCTAGAGTATTGAAGGAGGTTTCTTAAAATGGAAGTATACGGCTATGCTGGGAAAGTCTTACGCCTGGACCTTACCTCGGGCTCAATACGGACAGAAGACTTGGACATGGATATGGCTAAGAAATACCTGGGGGGACAGGGCACGAACACCAAATTGGCTTATGATATGATAAAGCCTGGCATAGATCCTCTAGGGCCTGAAAATGTAGTGCTGCTTGGAGCTGGGCCTCTCTGTGGAACTCCTGCTGCCTCAGCAACGAAGGTAATGATGACCACCAAATCTGCCATAAATGGTTCTATTGGGACGGGAGGAGGTTGTGGTTTTGCTCCAATGCTTAAGTGGGCCGGCTATGACGGTATTGTGATTACAGGCTCCTCCCCCAAGCCCGTCTATTTGCTTATTTCAGATAGCGATGTGCAACTGTGTGATGCCTCAGATATATGGGGCAGAGACATTTTCGAGTCCACGGATACCCTGCGTGAAAAGCACGGGAAAGAGGCTAATGTAATCTGCATCGGTCAGGCAAGCGAAAACTTGTGTCGTATCTCCCTCGCCTTTATTGACAAAATAGCACACTTAGGAAGGGGCTTTGGCGCAGTTTTAGGGTCAAAGAAACTCAAAGCAATAGTCGTTCGCGGCACCAAGGGGATAAAGATAGCAAATGTGGATATGTTCTATAAGATGTTCGATTCTCTGATGAGCCATGCGAGAGAAGACCGCGGCCGCCCACGATGGATAAAATATGGATTGCAGGCGGTTATCGAGCCCTGGTTCGATAATGGCCTGATACTGGTAAACAACAGACGTGAAGTGCCTGATGAAAAGGAAATGAAAGCAAAGTTTGGCGTGAAGGCATGGGATGAGGTGTTAGAACTTCATCCCTGGGCAGGACCTTCCTGCATGACCTGTGACAAACTCGTCGCTAAGATTAAAAAGGGCGAGTTCGAGGGGCTGGAGACAACTGCCTCATTCACCCCAGCGCTTGGCGCAGCATTTGGCCCCGGCTTCAACATGAGCCTTAATAGGGCTGTCAAATGCCATGATATGTTCCAGCGCTATGGTCTAGACGAAATAGACGGCGCATACCTTATGGATTTAGTTGTGGACCTCTACAACAATGGGCTGATAAGCAAAGAGGACCTGGGGATGGAACCAAAATACAACTTTGAAACTGTAGTCGAGGCAACGGAGAAGATTGTAAAAAGGGAAGGTTTTTGGGGCATTGTAGCTGATGGCATACCAGCCGTGCTTGAGAAGGTACCAGGTGCAGATGAATATGCCATAAGTCAGAAAGGACTGATCGAGTATTTTGATGGACGAATGGTTTTTGGCGTTGAGACGTTCACTGATGCTATGCTGAATCCAAGGGGAGGGCAAACACAAGCGCTGGTGAGAACCCCGAGCACTGCTATGCCTGGCATAGCTAGAGCAACTGTTGAGGGTACTATTGCTTCAAGCTACTATATACCTGCCGCGGCTCGGCGGAGGATATTTCCTGCTGAGGAAAAAGAAACCTGGAACGTACCCAGGTTGGCACGCTATGTTCAAGATATAAATACTGGCTATAACTGCCTCGGGGTATGTTATCGCTTCATGATAGGCAGGCTATGGAACCCAGTGATTGCTGGAGCTGTTTACTCTGCAGTCACCGGTATGGCGATGAGTGCAGAGGAGTTCATGAGGATCAGCGAGAGGGTATTCAATTTGCAAAAGGCTGCCAATATTCGCGAAGGGTTCGACAGGAAAGACGACGGATTCCCAAAGAGATGGCTAACGGAGCCCGTAAAATGGGGCGAGAAGGAGATTCACCTCCAAGACTACACCAAGACCCGCTATATTGATGAGAAGGGAGCCGAAGCAATGCTCGATGACTACTACGATGAGAGAGGGTGGGATATAAAGAGAGGAATTCCGACGAAGGGAAAGCTTGTTCAGCTAGGGTTGCCTGATGTTGCTGCAGACCTTGAAAAAAGAGGTGTGCTAGAAGTCCAATAATTGCACCGATAATCGATTAACTATCTGAGAACCTTCTCAGGAGAGCTTGTATCCCTTGACATGCAAGGCAAAGGTGGCTGGGGGTAAGGTCAGCTATAATACATGCTTCTCTCCCATTCGTGATGACTCTCTTATCTTATCATCTCAGACCTTTCCCCCCGCTCTCGATTCTTATTTTTCGCCGTTATAATATAGCCGGATATTCTCCTAAAAAATGAGGGGTAAAGAAGGGTTCTAAAGGAAATCTTACCAGGTGAAGATAGGCTCTTCGTCAGTGATGATTTTTTTGGTTATGGCCAATTGATGCTGGGTATGCTTGGGAAGGGTGAACACAGCCTGGTGGGTGAGTCCGTCGTAAGACTTCGGCTCTCTCGACATTCTTGCTGAGATTCTGGTATCGATTTCCTCGGGTTTCAGTTCAACCGGGTTGAGGCTTTGAGAGGCGGAGACGAATCCCCACAAGCTGGTAAAGGAAGGTATATATACCTGATAAGGACGCACTATGGAGAAGGTGGCTCTTAAAGTGCTGGCAATAGCAGCGAAGTTTTGCGATTCATTCCAGCCAGACGGCTCAGCTTGCACAGACATAATGCCATTGGGCTCCAGCCTTTGTTTGACCAAGTGGTAGAACTCCCGGGTATATAACAGTCGGGCTGGCCCCTTGGCTAAAGGGTCAGCTAAGTCAATAATGATGACGTCGAACTTCTCATCGTTTTCCTCCAGATATTTTCTGGCATTAGCGAAATGAAGGCTGGCCCTGGGGTCATCAAAGGAATTCTGATGGAACGAAGGCAAGAAACGACGACAAGCATCCACTACCTCTTCGTCAATATCCACCATGACAGCCTTCTTTACTGTCTTATGCGCTAAGACCTCTCTCAAGGTTGCACCTTCCCCTCCTCCAGCAATAAATACTCTTTCCGGCCCGGGATGAGTAAGCATGACTGGATGCACTAAGGCTTCATGGTAAATAAACTCATCTGTCTCGCTGGATTGAATTTTGCCATCAAGGATGAGACAAACACCAAAGCTGCCAGTATTGACAATATCCATAGACTGATACTGGGTCTGCCTTGAATATATCACCCCGCTAATACTATGCAACATAGTAAGATCAGGGCTAACATAGTCGTGGAACCATTTATGTTTATCAGGGTCGCTATCTTTCATTTTGCGCACCTAACCTGGCTTTCCTCCACAATTCCCCTTCTCAGCTCGATGATGGAGTGGCTTTTAGCTTCCAGACTCTCTATTATCAGCCTCGCAGCTTTCTCGGGTTCTACATCATCTCCACAGGTGAAAACGTCCACGGCAGCGTATCCATGCTCAGGCCAAGTATGTATGGAAATGTGCGATTCAGCGATATTGACCACTCCACTTACCCCATAAGGGGAAAAATGATAGAAGGACTGCCCCACCACGGTAGCTCCACACTGAACGGCAGCTTCATTAAGACAATCTCTGAGAAAATCTAAGTCATTTAGCACCTCCTGATTGCAATTTTTTAGTTCTAGTAGCAGATGTCTTCCCAGCGCATTCAAATCACCTTCCCTCCTTTAGGATTTCTATATCTTTCTAAGGCAACAAAGCGAATTTTATTACAATATGGCTGCCTTTATCAATACTTACCTATGGATTTCTGCTAAAATACTGCTTAGTGTAGGTATGTCTACAGAGGAGGAGAAAGAGCTAGTTACTGTTTACACTGCCAGGCAAATGGAGGCACAAATACTTAAAGGACGACTGGAGAGTGAGGGCATCCCAGCTCTGCTGAGTTATGAGAGTGCAGGTTTGGTATGTGGTCTTACCGTTAACGGGCTAGGCGAGGTAAGAATACTGGTGCCGAAGCATTTAGCTAATGAAGCAAAGGAAATCTTAGGGGTTTGAGGTCATGACTACAAGATTGGAGCGTATAACTCAACACCGCCTGGACAGCCTGAGCAGGATTCGAGGCTGGGGGATAAATCCTTACCCTAACTCTTTTCACCGCAGCCATACTATTAAGGAAGCGGTAGTCCTTTTCGAGCATGGAGAAGATTCCCAGGCAAGGTCTCTCGCTGGCCGCGTTACAGCCAGGCGTAAAATGGGCAAGATGACCTTTCTTGATATTCATGATGGCTCGGCAAAGATACAGCTTTCTCTGCGCTACAACCTCCTCAGTCAAGAGAAATACGAATTTCTCCAGGAAATTGACATTGGCGATATCATCGGAGCCCAGGGGAAGCTCTTTCGAACCAGAACGGGGGAGGTCACCCTGGAAGTAGCTGATTTCACCATGCTATGTAAATCTCTGCGCCCACTGCCAGAGAAATGGCATGGCCTGGTGGATGCGGAAAAGCGCTATCGGCAGAGGTATCTTGACCTCATCTCCAGGGAAGAGACTAGAAGCATATTTATGCTGCGCAGCCGAATCATCACCGCCACCAGAGATTTTTTGAACAGGCGGGGTTTCATGGAAATGGAGACGCCGGTGCTCCAGCCACAGCCTGGTGGAGCGCTAGCACGCCCTTTTGTCACTCATCATCATGCTCTTGATGAACACCTCTATCTGCGCATTGCCCTGGAGCTCCACCTCAAGAGATTGATAATAGGCGGCTTGGACAAAGTCTATGAAATGGGGCGTGCTTTCCGTAACGAAGGCATTTCTACCCGACATAATCCCGAATTCACCTTGCTCGAATGCTATCAAGCTTACAGTGACTATAACGATATGATGAAATTAGTTGAGGAGATGACCTGCCATATCGCTCAGGAAGTCCTGGGGGCTTCCACAGTTACTTATGGTGACGAGACTGTCGACCTTACTCCTCCCTGGCAGAGGCTCTATCTGCGCCAGGCAATAAAAGACCACTGTGGCATTGATTTCGAAGATTATCCCGATGCTGCCTCTCTGATACCGAGGATGGCAGAGCTGGGAATGGATATCGATACCAGTAAAGATAGAGGCAGGCTGATAGATGACTTAGTCTCCACCTTCCTGGAGCCGCATCTTGTTCAGCCAACCTTTCTCCTGGACTACCCCGTGGAGATGTCCCCTCTGGCTAAGAGGAAGCAAGGCAATGACCACCTGGTAGAGAGGTTTGAGGCGTTTATCGGGGGCATGGAAATCGCCAATGCCTTTACCGAACTCAATGACCCCGTGGACCAGAGGGAGCGCTTCCGCCGTCAACTGGAACTGGGGAGCGAAGCCCACACCATAGCAATGGATAAGACCGATGTGGCAAAAGCAGCGATTGAATCAGGTAAGGAAGTAGATATGGAAGTCGAGGTCGCTGATGAAGATTTTCTTCAAGCTCTGGAATACGGAATGCCGCCTACGGGGGGCCTGGGAATAGGAATCGACCGCCTGGTGATGCTGCTCACCGGCCAACAATCCGTTCGTGAGGTGATACTTTTTCCCCAATTAAAGACGAAGCTGGAACCTTAACTGCGAATGAAGTGAAAAGGAAGAAATAAATGCTTGATATCAGGCTTATCCGTGAAGACCCCGAGCTTGCCCGCCGGGAGTTAGAGAGGCGAGGCAATACGGCAGGGTTGGAGAGCATTGTTGAGCTCGATGGACACTACCGAGATTTGCTTCATCAAGTGGAGGAGCTACGGGCCCAGCATAACAAGGTAAGTAAGCAACTGGGGAAAACCAGCGATAAGCCTCCTCAACTCATTGCTGAAATGAGACAGACGGGAGAGAAAATATCCTCTCTGCAACAGGAAACCAGCCAAATTAAGACTAAGCTTGAGTCCTTACTGCTAGAATTACCCAACATACCCCACCCCAGTGTACCCTTGGGAAAAGATGAGAATGATAACACTGTAGTGCGTAGTTGGGGTGAGCTGAAGGATTTCCCCTTCGAACCGCTCCCTCATTGGGAACTGGGGAAGGAATTAGACATAATGGATTTCCCAAGAGGAGTAAAGCTCTCGGGGAGTCGATTTTACGTTCTTAAAGGATTGGGGGCACATCTTCAGCGGGCGCTAATCTCGTTTATGCTCGATTTGCATGTAAAGGAGCATGGCTATAAAGAAATCTATCCTCCTTTTATGGTAAGGCGAGAATGCATGGTAGGCTCGGGAAATTTGCCCAAATTCGGCGATAACCTATACCATGATGAGGAGGATGACCTCTGGTTTATACCCACGGCGGAGGTACCGTTAACTAATCTTCATCGGGATGAAATATTAAATGTGAATAGCTTGCCCATTTATTATGTCGCCTACACTGCCTGTTTCCGGCGCGAAAAGATGGCTGCAGGGAAAGATACTCGAGGTATCAAGAGAGGACACCAGTTCGACAAAGTCGAACTTTATAAGATTACCGAACCGGAAAACTCCGAGGCAGAACTGGAAAAACTGGTAGTCGATGCCGAGGACGTATGCCGCAAATTAGATATACCTTACCGCGTGGTGCAGCTGTGTACTGGAGACCTTGGTTTTGCTGCTTGCAAGACATATGATGTTGAGATGTGGGCGCCCGGTTGTGATGAGTGGCTCGAGGTTAGTTCCTGCAGCAGTTGCAGCGACTTTCAGGCGAGGCGAGCTAACATCCGATATCGTCCTGAGCCCGGCGCTAGACCGCGCCTTGTTCACACGCTCAATGGCTCAGGACTGGCTTTGCCCCGGGTCTTCATCGCCTTGCTGGAGAACTATCAACAAGCTGATGGCACTGTGTTAATACCAGAGGCGCTAGAGCCCTATATTCACACAGACATAGTTGAAAATTGAACTTCTCTCCTGGAGCTAGCTCCTCCTAGCTCCACCATGTCAAAAGTGTACTCGTTCATGCGGCTGAGAATACATATTCTCCTTATTTACCGTTGCAAGGTGCAAAGTGCCGAAGCACTCTGGTAGCGTGGGAGCTTGTCTCTCACAGAAGAAAGAAATGAATGGCTAATCCCGTAAGATTGCCACGCCCTGGTTGTCACCTTTCGTTCGCAATCTTGGCTCACCGCAATGAAATAAAAAGCTGGTCGAGATGTTATCCACCTATCTGAACCAGGTCAAAGGGTTTGGAGGTTGCTCTCAAATCGCTCCCTATGCTCTTCAATACTCCAGGAACCGCTCATGAGATAACCCAGATTGTATGGGAGAACGCTGAAGGGAATTCTTCCATCTCTTTTCAGGGTTCTGCCTGTCTATCTGAGTGAAAGTGGGTAAAGTTAGGATTTGTTAGTCTGCATTGTTATGTGGCATAATAAAATTAGCTTATGGGTGTGGAGGGATCGCATAGTGGTCTAGTGCGGCCGCCTGCTAAGCGGTTACCCTGAGAAATCGGGGTCGTGGGTTCAAATCCCACTCCCTCCGCCAATGATAGAATTTATTCCCGGGAGTTCGAAGATGGGCCTGGGAAAAGTGGAGAACCTCTGAGCTGGGCGATATGGTTGGCCCGGAGGGTTGCTGTGGCAGAGTGTAGCCCCTTCCTGCCCTAGCCAGAACCATAAGGCCTAAACCCCTATCAGTCTTTTGCCTTCGTTTAATAGAGTTTTTACCTTCTCCGTGCTTTCGCTTTCAGCGTAGAGGCGGACCAGCGGTTCCGTGCCGGAGAAGCGGATAAGCAGCCAGGACTCATCGGCAAGGAAGAAACGGAACCCATCGGTGGTATCCATCCTGGTCACCCTGGTGTCGGCTATAGTGTCTATGGGACCTGAGCTAAGCCGGTCTATGATTGATTGGCGCTTGCCTCCGGTGATATGGGAGTCGATGCGTTCATAGTAGTGAGGTCCGACTTTGCTGTAAAGGTAATCCAGAAGCTGGGAGGGAGTTTTGTGGGTCTTGGCCATAAAATCGAGAAAGTAGAGCCCGGCAAGTATGCTGTCTCTCTCCGGAATATGGCCGCGGAAGCCATAGCCGCCGCTTTCCTCACCGCCAACAATAGCGTTTTCGCGCATCATTAAAGGGGCAACGTATTTGAATCCCACAGGCGTTTCGTAAACGGGAACGCCAAAGGCCTTTCCCAGCCTGGAAATCATATCGGTGGAAGTTAGCGTTTTAATCATAGCGCCTCGCTCACCACGAACATCCAGAAGGTAAAGGCATAATAAGGCGAAGACCTGGTGCTGATTTAAGAACTGCCCCTTTTCATCTACTATGCCTATGCGGTCGGCGTCTCCATCGCTGGCTAAGCCTATGTGGGCTTTCCGCTCAACTACCAGCCGGGAAAGCCTGGCCAGGTTTTTGGCGATTGGCTCTGGCTGGATGCCGGGAAACGATGGATTTCTTTCAGCGTTGATTTCGGTAACTTCTATGTTGCCACCCTTGAGCAGCTCCTTGAAATAGCCACTTCCGGCGCCGTACATCGGGTCGACTATTATCTTCAGTTTCTGGAGGCGTAATTCCTCCAGGTCAACAAGCTGGCCCATTTGCTTGAAGTAGGGTATGGAGGGGTCTATATGATCTATTAGCCCTTTCTTTAAAGCTTTGTCCAGGGCAAGCCTTTTTATCTGCTGGTCACGAACAATGCGGGCAATGTTTTTCTCCAGCTCGCTGGTGACCTCGTCCGGGACACTGGCGCCCATCTGTGACTTATATTTGAACCCGTTCCATGAGCCCGGGTTATGGCTGGCGGTGATGATTATAGCGCCGGCAGCTTTGGTAGCGGGGACAGCGAAGCTCACCACCGGGGTAGGGGCTGGCTTGAGGCACAGATGGACCCTGATGTTATTGCCGGCAATTACCTCGGCAGCGGCAGCGGCGAAATCCTCGGAGGCAAAACGGGTATCATAGCCAATGACCAGTCCCTGTTCGCTCAGGCCGCTTTGCTTAAGGTAATCTGCGACTCCCTGAGCGCAAATACGCACATTGTCGAAGGTGAAGTCCTCGGCAATGATTCCTCTCCAACCGTCGGTGCCAAATTTAATTGAAGTTTCAGGCATTGTGAGCGCTCTTTCAAGTTTAGATTATAAAGCCTGGCAGGAGAAAGGGCAAAGCCTGGCTATGGCAGGCGTCATCGTCTGTGCTCTGGGTTCGGAAAAATATTGCGCGGTAGTAAGCTCACATATACGCTTGTCGAGGAGTTTTGATATGGCTTTACTCTCCCTCTAAATCTGCCTCAATCGCGGAGATAAAATCCTGATATTTCCCTTCTCTCAGCCTTTGGAAGAACAGGTTGTAGCTTTTAAAGCAGAAATTTTAACTTCTTCATGGATAGCAGAGCGAGCAAATCGATGTTTTGTTGGACCATCATGCAGTATAATTGGGATACTCACTCTGCAGACAACATAAGTATGAAATAGCCTGTGTAATAAAATCGCAACGAATCAACAGAGAAATTAAGTATGAGAGGAAACAAATGGTAAAAAGAAATGTCAATTTTAATCCTGGACCAGCTGCCCTTCCTTTAGATGTTCTTAATATCGTGAGGGAAGAACTAATCAATTACCAGAGCAGTGGAATGTCAATCTTGGAGAGCTCCCATCGGGCTAAGGAATTCGAGGCAATCAATGACCAGACAATCATGCTGGTACGAGAACTTCTTGGACTTGGCGCTGATTACCATGTGCTATTCTTGGGAGGCGGCGCATCCACCCAGTTCGCACTGATCCCGATGAATTTCATTGGCGATGGCAAAATGGCTGCTTATGTAGACACTGGCGAATTTGCTGCCAAAGCACTGAAGGAATGCCAGATAGTGGCCAAAGCACATGTAGCGTTCTCCTCCAAAGAGGAGCAGTATCGCCGGGTGCCGAAAATGAGTGAGATCAAGTACCCGGAGGACATAGCCTATCTCCACGTCTGCTCCAATAATACCATTGAAGGGACCCAGTTCAGGGAGTTTCCCAATACTGGCAGTGTTCCACTGGTAGCTGATATGTCTTCGGATATCGCCTCGCGGTGGCTGGACTACAGGAAGTTTTCCATGATCTACGCAGGAGCACAGAAGAACCTTGGGGTGGCAGGTGTGACGCTGTTGCTCATTCATGATGATTTTCTGGCGAAACGCAAAAATGGACTCCCAACCATATTAAGCTACAAAACCCATGCGGATAAAAAATCACTATACAACACGCCTCCTATATTCGGTGTTTATATCATGAAGTTGGTGTTGGAGTGGATCAAGAGCAAGGGCGGTCTGGCAGGCATGGGGAAAATCAATGCGGCCAAGAAGGATTTGCTGTACGGGGCTATCGACGCGGCCCCAGATTTCTATAAAGGCACTGCAGAGAAGGACAGTAGGAGCTGGATGAACGTAACCTTACGACTGCCTACTCAAGATATGGAGGACAAATTCATCGCCGATGCGAAGAAGGAAGGCCTGATAGGCCTTAAGGGCCACCGTTCTGTTGGGGGTATCCGCTTCTCGATTTATAATGCGGTGTCTCTTGTGGACATACAGAAGGCAGTCGAATTTATGGGCAAGTTCCACAAGTCTTGTTAGAGACAAAACATTCTGCCACTAGCTTACCCGCGTCAGCAGACACGACCAAAGTGAACCTTATGACGAATTGTGCAGTTTACTAAACACTCCAAGCACCGAGTAATAAATTCAACCTCGCTCTGGCTTAAGCATCCTTGTTCCTTCTAGTGCTCAGGAAGTCCAGGTTGTATTCCTCAATCAGGCCTGCATCGGCAAAGCTGAAATATCTGTTGTCGTCTATTATGATATGCTCAATGACCTTAATCTGCGTGATATTTCCGGCAAAGACCAAATCCCGGGTTATCTGTTTATCATTATCGCTGGGTTCGGGGTTCCCTGCGGGGTGGTTGTGGGCAAAGATTAGAGCGGCAGCGTCATGCTTGATGGCCCTGGCGATGATTTCCCGGGGATATACGGCGCTGGCGTTTAACGTCCCTTCAAAGAGGTCCTCCACTTCGATAACCTGATTCTGGGAATCAAGGAACATCACCTTGAAGACTTCCTTTTTGCGGTCTCGCATAGAGTGGTACAGGTAATCAAAGACTTCTCTGGAGGACTTGCAATAGGGCTTATTGAGAATCTGCTCCTTGAGGAATTCCCTGGCTACCTCCTGCACCAGCTTGATTCCAAAAATATTAGCTGGCCCAACTCCACTAATTTCCTGTAACTCGTGTGCGGGGGCCTCCAGGACTCCCCTCAGAGTCTTGAATTTCTCTATGGCCTTCTTTGCTGCCTGTTTACAGTCCTTGCGAGGTGTGCCTAAACTGAGCAGCAGTTCGATAATTTCGTAATCGTGGAACCCTTTAAGCCCGGATTTAAGGAACTTCTGCCGTAATCTTTCTCTGTGCCCTTCCTGTGTGTCAGCTTCCATCGTCCCGTTTGTCCTGAATTATATACTTCAACTATAATTGTGGAAACCGAGGTTAAATTGTGGCAAGCTATTATATCTGGACCATCGGCTGCCAGATGAATAAGGCAGAATCGCAGTGGATAGCCGGCTATCTGGAATCCGCTGGCTATCAAGCTGCCATTTCCTTCCATGAAGCTGATTTAGTAGTGCTCAATACCTGTGTGGTAAGGCGAAGCGCTGAGGATAGGGTCCTGGGCACACTGGGCCTTATGGGAGGGTTGAAGAGGAGGCGTCCCCATCTCTCCATCCTGGTCACCGGGTGCTTCGTTGATTCCGATATCGAGAGATTGAAAGGCCGCTTTCCGCATGTGGACTTCTTCTTCAAACCAGGGGCCTATTCCGAGTTAACCACCTGGTTTCAGCGGAGAGGCATGACTGTTGCTGAACAAGAAGTGCTTCGCCGAGTTTACACCGGGCGAGATTCTTCGGTCGCGGAGTCTGCCCTAAGCGGTGAGATTCCTCCCCCTTACTTCGTTCGGGGCAGGAATGACAAAATGCGAAGGGTTCAGGGTCAGAATGACAGGGGGAGCGAAGGGCTTCCTGAGAACGACGTTGAGTGGAAGGCTCGCAATGACACTCGCGAAGGTCCTTCTCCATGCGCTTTTGTCCCCATCATCCAGGGCTGCGATAATTTCTGCTCTTACTGCATTGTCCCTTACAGAAGAGGGAGAGAGAGAAGTCGTCCCCTGGAAGAGATAGTCTGCGAAGTCAAAGCACTGGTGGAGCAGGGAGTAAAGGAGGTAACTTTGCTGGGGCAAAATGTTGACTCTTACGGACACGATTTGCCTGAGCACCCTGACCTGGCTGATTTGCTGACCGGCTTAAATGACATCGACGGCCTGGCCAGGATTCGCTTCCTCACGAATCATCCCAAAGATATGAGCCTCAAACTTATCGAGGCCGTGGCCTCTCTGGACAAGGTTTGTGAACACCTGGAGCTGGCTGTCCAGGCAGGTGACAATGATATATTAAAGCTTATGAGAAGGGGGTATGCTGTGGAGCAATATAGAGAGCTCGTTCAGGCTATCCGAAGCCATATTCCTCGAATATCGTTGAGCACTGATGTCATTGTGGGCTTTCCCGGAGAGACGGAGGAGCAGTTTGAGCACACCTTTCGTCTGCTGGAGGAAACGAGATTCGATGTTGTTCATTCGGCTGCCTATTCTCCTCGACCTGGCACCATCGCCTGGCGGAAATATGAAGATGATATTCCCCCGGAGGTCAAGAAAAGAAGGCTTAAGAAAATTGAGGAACTCCAGGCCAGTGTAGCTGGCGAGATAAATTCACAACTTCTAGGCAAGACGGTAGAGGTACTGGTGGAAGGTAAGAAGAAAGGAAAATGGTATGGACGCAGCAGAAGTGATAAACTAGTCTTTTTCGCAGACGCTGCCAACTGGCAGGGCCAGCTAGTTGAAATCAGGATTGAGAAAACAAGCCCCTGGTCACTGCAAGGCAGGGCCCAATACAAGAGTTAAATAAAACAAGGAGGTAAATGATGGAACAAGAGTCAACAAGCATGCTTCCGATGATTATCTTTCTGGTAGTCATTTTTGCTGCGATGTATTTTCTCATGATAAAACCACGACGCAGGCAACAGAAGGAACATGAACAACTGACGCAGGAATTGAGAAAGGGAGAAAAGGTAATTACTGCCGGTGGAATCTACGGGCAGGTTGAGAGCGTCGCTGAGGATACTGTAGTTATCAAGCTGGAATCAGGTGCCACGCTAAGAGTGGCCAAAAGCAGCGTAATGGGCAAGCAGGGTGCTCAGCAAGCAGTGGAAAAGAAGTCCAGCCCGTTCACGCAGTGAATTGCCAGTGCAGCAGCAAGTGTGAATGAATAGCTTTAAACAAAGCGAGGAGGGGATAGCTAAGCTAAAAAAGGAGCTCAATGCCATTATCGTGGCTCATAACTATCAGCGGCCTGAGGTCCAAGATATTGCCGACTTCACCGGTGACTCGCTTGAGCTGGCAAGGAAATCTGTTGGCATCGAGGCAGAGGTAATTGTCTTCTGCGGAGTCCGCTTCATGGCAGAGACAGCGGCTATCCTCAATCCCTCCGCTATGGTGCTTCTGTCTCACCTTGAGGCTGGCTGCCCTATGGCGGATATGATTGATGTCGGGAAGCTGAGAAAATGGAAGCAGGACTATCCTGAGGCTGCTGTGGTGGCTTATGTCAATACTACCGCGGCGGTTAAGGCCGAGAGCGACTTTTGCTGCACATCGGCTAATGGAGTCGAGGTCGTGAATGCTGTGCCCAATGACGAGGTACTTTTCGTTCCTGACCGGAATCTGGGACACTACGTTTCGACAAAGACTGCTAAGAAGATGATTGTCTATCCTGGCTTCTGTTATGTTCACGACAGAATCACTGCTGAGCAGGTTAAACTGGCTAAGCAGCGTTATCCTCAAGCTAAAGTATTGGTTCATCCTGAATGTCGTCCCGATGTTATAGACATGGCTGATGCTGCTCTATCTACCTCACAGATTCTTCGCTATGCTAAGCAGAGTAGTGATAAGACTTTCCTCATCGGGACAGAGGAGGGTATATTGCATCCTCTGAGAAAGCAGAGTCCTGAAAAGGAATTCTATACTATAACTCCTGACTTTGTCTGCGCTGATATGAAGAAAACGACGCTGGAAATGGTCTTGGAGACTATGCAGACTAGGCGTAATGTGGTCACCGTTCCCGAGGAAGTAAGAATAAGAGCCAAGCAGGCTATTGACAGGATGCTTGCGATAACCTGAGAAAAAACGGCATTATAACTTTGATAACTCGGTCTCACGGTTGCTCAAATGGTTGAGGAAGCCCGGCTAATAGTATCCTGGCGAAAATGACTTCGCATTATCATTGCGAGGGGTAGTGGCGGCGGAGCAGTCCCGGGAATAACTACGATATCGCTTCGCTCGCAGTGATGAAGAGGCGGGCTTGCGGTTTTAATTGCAGCCTATAAGGTATGCGGATGAATCACTATGATTACATAATAGTAGGGAGCGGCATTGCCGGGCTTTATATCGCCCTGCTCGCCATAGAGCGAGGCAGCGTCCTCATTTTGACTAAGGGAAGCATAGATGACTGTAATACCAAATATGCCCAGGGCGGCATTGCTGCTGCCATGGGCAGGGATGACTCTCCCGAGCTTCACTTCAAAGACACCATGGCTGCAGGAGATGGCCTGTGCCATGCTGAGGCCGTACGTATTTTAACTGAGGAGGCTGCTGAATGCATCGCCGACTTAATTAGATTTGAAGTTCCTTTCGATACCTTGAACGGTGAAATTACCTTGACTAGAGAAGCAGCTCACAGCGTACCCCGCGTTATCCATGCCGGTGGAGATGCTACGGGAGAGCATATTGAGGTCACCCTGTCCGGGCAGGTGAGGTCCAGGCAGGTTGAGGTTTTGGAGTATTGCCTGGCTAACCAAATTCTGCTGGAGAACGGCAAGGTCAAAGGGGTAAGGGCTCTTGATTGCCGGACTGGTTCCGTAGAGGAATATGGTTGTAATTTTCTTGTTTTAGCTACGGGTGGCGCTGGGAGACTGTTTAAATATACTACCAATTCCGATGTGGTTACCGGCGATGGGATAGCTTTGGCTTTTGAGGCTGGTGCCGAAATAAGCGATATGGAATTTTTCCAGTTTCATCCTACTATTCTTCGCCTCCCTGGAGTAGCACCTTTCCTCATTTCTGAAGCAGTAAGGGGAGAGGGTGGCATACTTAAAAATGTGGAAGGCTATCGCTTTATGCCGGATTATGTTGCTGAAGCTGAGCTGGCACCCCGTGACGTGGTGTCCCGTAGTATAGTCTACGAGATGAAGAAGACCCACAGCGACAGGGTCTTTCTAGACGTTACTCATTTGCCGCCCCGGTTAATAACTACCCGCTTCCCCCATATCTATCGTTTTTGCCGGTCTCATGGCCTGGATATTACTAAAGGGCTCATACCGGTAGCTCCGGCAGCCCATTATCTTATGGGAGGGGTGAAAGCAAATGAGTGCGGTGAGACGAATATCTCGGGGCTGTTTGCTGCTGGCGAGACTGCCTGGACGGGAGTGCATGGCGCCAACAGGCTAGCCTCAAATTCGCTACTGGAATCAGTCGTTTTTGGCAAACGGGTGGTTGAAAGAACTGATAGCATCTCGAAGCGTGCTATTGCCAGCAAGCCGCTGCAATCTTCAAAATGTCCCGCTGAGGAGGAACTCCAGGCAAAGCAAGGGATTCACGAAGAACCATGCTTCCTTCCCAAGCGCAAACCCCTGCCTACTGCGCCACTGTTTAATTTGCCTAACCTGCAGTCCCTTATGTGGCAAAAAGTAGGCATCATTCGCTCTGGTGAGAGCTTGAGCGAAGCAGTGAATATTCTAGCTACCTGGCAGCGCTCTTTATCTCAACCTACTGACTGTACCTCTTATGAACTGAATAACCTGGTATTATGCGCTCGCTTGATGACTGAGGCTGCTCTGTTCCGAGAGGAAAGTCGGGGCGCCCACTTTCGTACTGATTTTCCTCAAACTTCACCAGCCTGGCAGAAGCACACAATTTTCAGGAGCGAGAATGCTGAGCGAGACTCAAATTAAGGAGATTATTGACCGCGCTCTGGCTGAAGACCTCAGTGGAGGCGATGTCACTACCGAGGCTTTGATACCGGGTGAACAGCAGGGAACTGGTTCTATTGTAGTAAAGGAAAAAGGCGTTTTAGCTGGTGTGGAGGTAGCCAAACAGGTTTTCCATCGGGTTGATCCCGATTTAAAGGTGGAAATTCTTTTGGAAGATGGGGCTAGAGTTAAACCGGGCAGCAAAGTGGCCAGGATAGAAGGCAGAGTCGCCAGCATTCTTAAAGCAGAAAGGTTAGCTCTAAATTTTCTACAGAGGTTAAGCGGCATTGCTTCAGCCACAAATCGCTATGTGGAAGCTGTTAAAGGACTCCCGGTACGTATTCTGGATACCAGGAAGACCACTCCAGGTCTAAGGTCGCTGGAAAAATATGCTGTTAAGGTTGGCGGCGGCAAAAATCACCGCATGAATTTGAGCGACGGCATTCTTATTAAAGATAACCACCTGGAGGTTCTTCGTAGTCGAGGATTACAACTGCCGGAGATTGTAGCCAGGGCCAAACAAGCTTCAAAGGGGCTGAAAGTGGAGGTGGAAGTTATGACTCAGCGAGAAGCTGAAGAAGCTACTAAGGCCGGGGCAGACATCGTTATGCTGGATAATATGTCTTTGGAAGACATGCGCCAGGCAGTAAAATCCATTCAGGGTCGTGCCTTAATTGAAGCCTCGGGAGGTGTTACCCTGGATGAAGTCCGAGCTATCGCCGAGACGGGCGTCGACTTTATTTCCGTTGGCGCTCTTACCCATTCAGCCAGGGCCCTAGACATTAGCCTGGAGCTTGGGTCATCTTCACGGCCATAGCCAGATATCGTTTGGGGCTGTCCTCGAGATGTGTTATTGCCAGTCCAGCCTGACTCATCAATTCTTTCATCTGAGATTCGTCTGGTAGGAGGTCATTGGCAACCACGCCGCCGACGGACTGGTGAAATCGGTTAATTGCTTCTCGTCCTGTAGTGTGGCAAATGACCAGGCGGCCACTGCTTTTAAGCACTCTGGCTATTTCTTTCAATGCCTGCGCCTTGTTATTGAAATGCGGGAAAACACTGTTGCACATAGCTAAATCAGCAAAGTTATCAGACAAGGGAATGGCGGTAATGTCAGCTTGAATGAAGTCCACAACGGGCTGAAATCCTTTGGCTCTGGCCTGTTGCAGCATTTTCAGAGATAAATCCAGAGCCAGGACTTTGCCTGTGTGGTTCGTGGTTTGTATCAGGAAAGGCAAAATAGTGCCTGTGCCACTGCCAATATCTAGCAAGCAGCTCCCGGGCTTAATATCCAGCTCCCTGACGATGTTGCTAAGGCACTCCAGTCTCTCCTCAGTAACCTCCCTATCCCAATTTGGAGCTAATTGGTCAAAGAACTCTTGAAGTTGTAGATTTAACTTGCTACCTGTGCTTGTTGCCATCCTTTCACCTTCCTTTTAGGAGAGAAT
>JAFGBN010000008.1 GCA_016933195.1 Dehalococcoidia bacterium
ACCTTCCTTGTGGGATACCTCTCAATCTGACACCTCCGTCTTTCCATTTTACCTGACTTTGGTGTCCATTAAATCCATCCTACCCCATAGTGTAGTGAGACAACCGATTCGTGTCAAAAAGGTGGAAATAAGGCTTCACTGCTATTTGCTGGAATACACTGGGCAATGCCAGTATGATGAGGCGAACGCTATTCAGGACTCTCGTTCACCCACTTAGTCTTCGCGCGGTACCTCTTTATAGCTATCGAAGATTCTAGCTGCCATAGTATCAATGTCTTCAAACAGCCCAGCTTCGTAGTACCTGAAATAGCAGTTTTCGGGCGGCTCTGGCTCATGCAATCGTGTTAGTAGTCTTTTGTGTAGATTTGAAATCTTGCCTAAACGCCATAGCTTTTTCCCATCAGGTTTAACATATGCTATTTCATAGACTCCCGGTTCCTCAGGCACGTTATCAACATTTTGTTTAGTGAATTTAATCCAGGTCTTCTCTGCTCCCACTGAAGTCATCCTTACAACAGGTTTCCACAATGGCGGGTAACCTGCAATACGTATCTCCATTATATCATAGTGGTTTTCTGATTATGGTAACTCCTCATGGTAAATTAGTATCATCACTAACCATACCGTGATTGTTACCCATGCATCTCAGCATCCGCAGCAAAATGTCTCAAAGTAGCGTCCTGTTTGGCAGACGCCCCCTATCTTTAGACCCATATTTTGCTTCTTCAAGACTTGGTCGCAACTACCGAATTTCGTTACCTTTCAGGATAGAAGTTAATATACCCATGTAGTCATTGGGATATCTGTCCGGTCATCCATATAAGTATTCGATACCACTTTCTCCCATAGAGTATATCGGAAACCGACCTGCTAAAATTCGCAACACAGTTGTTACCCATGTGGCCAGCCACAACATTTGCTTGATTGCGTTATTATAGCGTAGTAGAATTCAACAAGGATTCTCCAATAGCGATAGGGGGTTACTAACCTATGCCTACACTTTTATTAGATAGAAACGCCGTGAACAACATGATGAACATGCCAGATATTATCGATGTGGTTGAAGAGGCTTTACGGATGGTAGGTAAAGGTAAAGGAAATATGCCGCCCAAAGCATATTTGCTTGTAGAACATGGCGATTTCAGGGCTATGCCCGCTGCTTTATCTGGGTGCGCCGGGATGAAATGGGTAAACTACCATCCTCAGAATCAGTCTCGAAATTTGCCTTCGGTTATGGCTGTCATTATCTACAATGACCCGGAGACAGGATATCCACTGGCAATAATGGATGCTACCAACATTACAGCCTATCGGACTGGTGCCGCAGCAGCCATCGCTTCCCAAAAGCTAGCCCGACAAGATTCGCATACGATTGGAATTATTGGCGCTGGCTGCCAAGCCTACACACAGATACTGGCTCACGCCGAGTTATTTGAACTTAGCTCAGTAAACGCATTCGATATCTCTAAAGCTGCGGTGGATAGATTAATCAATTTTTTTCCTAAGTTTCCGGTCAAGAGTTGTTCTATACAAGAAGCAGTAGCCTCAGATATTGTATGCACTTTGACCCCTTCTCGTAACCCCATTATAAAGAAAGAGTGGATAAGCCCCGGAACCCATATAAATGCGATTGGCGCTGATGCAGCAGGTAAAGAGGAGCTAGACCCCTCAATATTGAAGGAGGCAACCGTCGTTGTAGATGACTTAAGACAGGCAAGTACTGGTGGAGAGATTAATGTGGCGATAAAAGAATGTATTTATACCATTGATGAAGTCTATGGAACACTTCCCGAGTTGGTTGTCGGCAAGAAAAAGGGCAGAACAGACAATAAGGTAATTACTGTCTTCGATTCCACTGGAATTGCCATTGAGGACATAGCTGTGGCCAAATTCCTCTTTGAGAAAGCCCAACAAATGGGTGGTTACCCGTCAATTGACCTGATGGGATACGATAGCAGAGGGTAAACCGAGTTATCCAACCCTCCAGTGTCCTCTTTCATCTTAAAGTCCAGTCGCATTAGACTTTTCATCATCCAGTGTGGTTTTTCTGGTCGGGCCAACTCACCAATTCAGCCTAAAATTACATCTCTTACCAAGAGTGTGCCCGCAATACATAAGAGCACAATACCAAACGCCTTCCTTATGGTGGGTGATTTCACCCTGGTAGCCATAAGCCTGGAACCGATTCGGCTGCCACCAAGCACGGCTGCGATACAAGCGCCCCAGACAGCCCAATCGGGATACGCTGCTATTGCCAAGTGTGATATGAAGCCAGAGGTAGCCGACATGGTTACAGCCAGAAGTGAAGTAGCTACAGCGCTCTTCGCCTCTAATCCCATCATGTATAAAGTAGGCACCACAAAGGAACCACCACCCCGCCCGAGAAGACCAGCCAGAAACCCGATACCACTACCGGCGGAAACGCCCCAAATGGTAAACCTCCCCTGGGAAGACTGCCCTGTTTTAGGTCTCCAGCCGGAAAGCATCAGCACAGCGGCACCGATGGTAAACAGAGCAAAGAGTAGTATCAACACTTTGGCCGACAGAGTTGCATTAACCAGGGCGCCGACAGGAGCTAGAGCTACCATAGCCGCCCCTATGATGAGGCCGACTCTCCATCGCACCAGCCGGTTTCGGAGATAGGTTATGGTAGCTGATAAGCTAGTAGCAACATTCAATAGTAAACCCAGGGGTATGGCTTCTGTCTTGAAGTCCATTCCTAACCAGAAGAGAATAGGGACGTAGAGCTGGGCGCCACCCATGCCGAGCATAGAAAATCCAAAAGCGATGCAAAAAAATACCAGTGGAGCAAAATAAACGACATCCAAACTCAATGCAGCCCTCTTTCATATGGGAGATAAAGATATAGACGTAAATCAGTTTCTTGGGTTCTAACGACGGCGCTATTCAAGACCTTAGGCAATATACTACGGGAGCACCCCTGAAAAATCAATCACCTTCGCTATAGTTCAGTGCTGATAACCCAACCCCAAATTATGAACATTAAGCCAGATTGTGCATTGTTGAGTTTAGACTCGATTGCCGTTGGGGGATAGCCAACTAATGTTATCGTTGGTGGGGTCGGATGTCACTAGTGGACACGAAACCTTTCATGCTGCCATCAGCCCGGCATAGCATTTCTGTGTATAAGCTACAGGTGATAAGAATCCCAGTTTAGCCTGCCGCCACTGGCAGTTTATGCTTTGAGTCAGTGGTTGCCTTGAATTTTCTCTTCTGTTTACAGCGTAGACCCAACTTCCTCTTGATACGCTTGATACGGCAAATGCCCACTCTTATCCCGCCCCCGGCCAGCTCACGCTGCAGTCTCTCCACTCCATCTTCACTTCCACCAGTTCTTTCTCCGTCCGTGCCAGCTCCATCTCAACTTCAGTTAAGTGCTTTTGTGTCTTGCCGATTTCTCCCAACGTGCCTTCCTCAATAGGCTTTGAGCCAATAAGCGAGTGTTGAGAGAGTCAGGGACAGCCTTTGGGCTGCTTCACGACATGATGTCTTATCTTCCGCTACCAATTTGACCGCTTCCTGGCGAAATTCCCGGGTGTACCTTCCTTGTGGGATACCTCTCAATCTGACACCTCCGTCTTTCCATTTTACCTGACTTTGGTGTCCATTAAAT
>JAFGBN010000009.1 GCA_016933195.1 Dehalococcoidia bacterium
CAAAGATAGCATGTTTTGCAGCTTGATTTACTCCGGATCAGCAAGGTTAGTTGCTCCCCGTATCCTTCTTTATTTATAATATTTAGCTGTACGGGGTGTGGTTCAGCAGCCGATAGCATACGCGGTTTGAAACCGTGAGGTCAGAGACTCAACCTTATTCTGACCCGGTGCGGGAGTAACTCAGTGGTAGAGTGCCTGCCTTCCAAGCAGGGTGTCGCGGGTTCGAGTCCCGTCTCCCGCTCTTTAGCTTCAAAACTGCCATCCAGACGCCTTAAGAGCAGGCTTTCTTTGTGCAAAATCACTAATCCGACCATCTCCAGTTAGTTATTAGATTTGGACTTAGACCATAAGTTGAGCCTGAGGATGGGGGGAATGGACAACCTTATTTCTAAGCAGGGTGTCGCGAATAATATGTAAGTCCAGTGTGAAATCTATAATCCTACGAGCCGCTTGAACGCATTTGTGAATTTACTTCTTCTTCCTCAACAGATTATAAAGCGTCTTCACCAATTCATCCACCCGGTAAGGTTTGACCGCGATACCACCGAACCCATATTTCTTGTAGCCGGACATTATCGGGTCATTAGCATAGCCACTGGAGACAATGGCTTTTACGTGAAGGTCTATTTCAAGTAATCCCTCCATCGCTTCCTTACCTCCCATCTCTCCGGGAATGGTCAAATCCAGAATAACCGCATCGAAGGGATGCCCCGCCTCTCTGGCTTCTCTATATCGCTCAATGGCTTCCGTCCCATCTTCAGTAACTGTTACTTCATATCCAACATCTGTTAATTCCCGATACAGGAGTTCCCGTATAATCTCTTCATCATCCATCACTAGGATTCTTCCCCCACCGATGCCTCGAGCCTCTTCTGTAGTTTCCTTCTTCTCAGTAATTGGTCTCGGGGAAGACGGGAGATAAATGTGGAAAGTAGTCCCAGTGCCTGGCGTAGATTCAACTGAAATATGACCGTCATGCTTTTTTATGATTGAGTAGGCGGTAGCCAGTCCCAGCCCACTCCCTTTTTGCTTGGTAGTGAAATATGGTTCGAATATCCTGCCTAGGATGTCTGCGGATATACCGACACCATTATCTTTTATGGTTATCTCCACGTAGTTATCTTTAGGTAGCGGTAAGGCACTCTTGCTTTCAACGATGTTGTTTTTAGCTCCTATTTGAACTATCCCTCCCTCAGGCATGGCTTCATCAGCATTAATAACTATGTTAGTAATCACCTGGTTTATCTGTCCTTCATCTATTTCTACTGGCCACAGATTATCCGGTAAAGAGAATTGAGCCCTGACTTTAGAACCTCTCAGCGCAAAAAGTGTTGAATCCTCCAGTAATTCTTTAATATTTGCCGTCTTCTTAATTGGTGCTCCACCTCTGGCGAAGGTCAGCAGTTGCAGGGTTAAGTCCCTTGCTCGTAGAGATGCTTTCTCGGCCTGTGACAAGTCTGCGAATATTTCCCCACCAGGGTCTGTTTTATGCTTTGCCAGGCTTATAAAACCCATAATTCCGGTAAGCAGGTTGTTAAAGTCGTGAGCAATGCCCCCGGCGAGCGTACCAACGGATTCGAGTTTCTCGGCTTTGAGACGCTCGTCTTCCAGTGTACGTATTTCGGTAATATCCCGAAACACCATGACCACACCAAGCAGATTTCCGCGTTCATCATGAATAGGAGCTCCGCTGTCGGCAATAATCCTCTCGGTGCCATCTTTGCTGATAAGAACAGCGTGGTTAGTGAGGCCAACTATTCTGCGAAGCTCGAGCACCGACGACACAGGATTTGAAATTCGCTTGCGCGTGTGTTCGTGAATAACATGAAACACTTCCTCAATAGGTTTGCCAATAGCTTCTTCTTCAATCCAGCCCGTTAGTTGCTCGCCGACTCTATTGAGTAGAGTCACTTTACCTTCAATATCAGTGGCAATAACACCGTCACCGGTACTTTGCAGCGTCACTTCAAGACGCTCTTTCTCCTGTGCCAGGGCTCTCTGCGCCTGTACGCGTTCTGTGACATCTTTATAAAGCGCCTGGGATTGTGTCTCGTCGTTCCAGATCACAGGCCTGCGGTACACCTGCACGTGTCTTACTGCTCCGTCTTTTCGCATGATGTCTATCATGTATTCATCAGGGACTGGCTGCCCCAGTTTTCTTCTCTCTCTTCTTTCCTGATGCTCGGCATAGCTTTCAGGGGTGTAACGCTGTTCCGTGGGGGTGGATACCAGCTCTTCGAGACTGCTGTAGCCATAGATATCAAGAATGGCTTGATTGGCGTAGAGAAGCTTACCATCTTCCGTAATAATGCGAATGCCTAGGGGCGAATTATCCATAGAATTGCGCAAATTAAGCTCCGTCTCCTTACGCACTTCAACTTCATGCTGCAGTGCTTCCTGGGTATCTTTTAGGTTCTTGAACAGGACTGTGTAGGGCTTTTCCAGCCCGGACGTGAGAATTGCCTGGTAGACAAGATAGAATGATATGATTTTTAGAAAATGGCCTACAGCGTTCATAATGCCGTAAGCGTCCGTGTAAAGAGTGAAAGATAGCTCGGATAAAATTGTTACCACCATAGCCCAGATGAACAGCTTTGAAACGTTCTTATCAAACTGGGTTCTCTTCTGCCACATTAGAAATATAGAGGCCAGCAATATGGCGGATATGATGTATTCGCTGCCTATCTTAAACACGGTCAGGCCGGCACCATCAACAAAACAGACCGGGAAGCTCCTCCAGTAGAAGATTGACAGCAGGAACAGGCAAAAGACCGCAATAAACCCGATCAGAGCCGGGACAACCTTGAACCTCCTGTTTATCACTACCAGCGCTATCAGGATTGAGAGACTTTCAACATATCTGGCAACAATCCATAGTTGTGCCGCCAGATTAGTACTGCCACTTTTAAATACACCCATGCCTGGGTACGCTAGGGTATGAACAAAGTCCAGGCTGCCCACAAAAAGATAGGCAATACCAATCATCAGGAAGAAGCTGTTATCTACTATCCGGCGCGAGTTCCAGGCAAAGAAAAAAATACCAAAGGCGATGACTATACTGAAGCCCTCGGCAATTCCGTGGAAAAGCAGATAGTTGTGCAGACTGGTGATATACGATCCGATAAGGACGGCTATAATTACCAGAACACGTGCTATGTTTCCTTTTGTGATACCTTTCATTCCCATTTCTAATCACCTCTAATCCCCTAATAAACAAGGGCGCCGGTAACTGCCATTACCATAATTTCAGTAGCGGTTCTGATAGCCTTGTGCCAAATTCAGTACCTCCTCAACGCGATTAGGGGGCTGCTTTTACCACAATCATTTTGTGGTCTTTGTTATGTCCAGCTTATATCTCCCCCTAATGGGTGTCAACTTCTTCAGAATAACTTATGTCTGAAGGTTCATAGGGCCATCTTTTGTGAGCCAACAAGAGCACATCACACCCACGTTACACCTCTTGCACTTGCATCCTTTGAACGTTAATGCAATAGTGTTGCGAGGAGGAATTGGTATAGACCCCCTGCTTGGCGAAGCGTCAGCTTCGGATTTTGAACGCAAATTGAGCGTAAAAGGTGGGAAATCGCTTAGCACAACCTCCAAGCAGGGTATCGCGGGTTCGAGTCCCGTCTCCCGCTCCAGTTGACCTGAGAGTCCTCATTGCAGGAACAAAATTGGATACCACTGGGGGTTACCCTGGCGCGCAAAAAGAAGACGGCGTTGAGCAGAGTGAAGCAGGCGGCTTATTGTCGTCTGGTGAGAGGGTCCCACCTGGTGACCAGCCTCTCGAAGGAGATTTCAGGGAACTTTTCTTTGAATATCTGGTAGTAATATGTTTCTGCTTCAGACTTCAGCGGCATGCCGGACTCAGACCTGGTCTGGCGGTTATATCTGGAGCCTTTTCCGGCTCTCTGCCCAATCAACTGAGTAAGTTGCGCTGAGCCAGCCCCTGAGGCGAAAGGCTGCTTCACTCTATCCAGCACATTGTCAGGCAGCAGGCCAGCGAATGCTTTCCTTAAAATCCATTTCTCAACTTTTTCCCTGCCGTACACCTTCCAGGCCACAGGAATTCTGGAACAAAACGCAGTGACTTTTCCGTCCAGGAAGGGAGGCCGGTATTCCAGCGATTGGGCCGACATCATCCGGTCGAGCCTCTGGAGTCCCGTGTGGTAGGCATTGCCAATCAGGTCCTCGGTAAGCTGAAGAAACTCCGCCTTGTCCTTTGCCTCTTTCAACTCATGGTAACCACCAAGGAACTCATCAGCACCTTCACCGCAGAGGACACAGTTCGTATGCTCGGCAGCCAGCCTGGCGGCAAAATAGTTAGCTACTGCACCATATACACAGTCCTCGTCGAATGACTCCAGATAATAGATGGCCTGAGGCAACACCTGCTCTATTTCTGTCTCACCGTAGATGTACTCATGGTGCTCGGTACCCAGGTATTGGGCCATTTCCCGTGCTCGCTTTATGTCCTCGGAGCTGTTCATCCCGGTGCCTACGGTGAATGTCTTCAAGTCAGGCTGGAATTCCTTTGCCAGGCAGGCGATAACGCTCGAGTCCAGACCACCACTGAGCAGAGCACCGCCGACATTGCCGTCCTTCAGCCGCATCCCCACAGCTTCCCGTAGCAGTTCAGCGAGAATGCGAGCTGCTTCATCGGGGCTGTCATATTCGGGGACCGAGTACTGTAAGCTGTTGAACGGATGTAGCCCCTGCTTTTGAGTGTAGATGTGACCTGGCGGCAGCTCTGCAACCTCGGCGCACAGGCCCACAAGGGCCTTTGCCTCTGAGGCAAAGTAGAGATTGACATCCTCATGGCCATAGAACAGCGGCTGCATGCCTATGCGATCCCTGGCCAGTATGAAGTCATCCTCAGTGGCCAGAGCGAAGGCGAAGTCTCCGTCCAAGCGTTCCACGAATCGAGGGCCAAATTTACTGTGGAGGTCAATCAGGAGGTCTGCTTCAAGTAGCTGAGGCTCACCTTCGCAGTACAGATGCCCATCTATTACTGCGGCGGTGTCAGCCGCCTGTGAGTGTGTTCTCCCTGAGTGCTTCGCCTCTGAGGGCAAGACGCGGCATCCAAGAGATATTCTTTTGCCCTGATGCAGCCACTCGTCCGCAGGTCCCCGGTGGCGCAGCCTGCCCAGCATCAACTCCAGGGGGTCCTTATTGCCTGAGCTAGTTCCTGATATGCCTGCCATAATATGTCCTCTCTTATAAAGTCGCGGCTTTATAATTTTTGTGGCTTATTTCACAATCTCAAAGATGGCTACCAGACCATGTCCGCATCCCAGCCCTTTCTGAAGGGCCATCTCGAGTTCTCTGAGGCAGTAGGCCAGCTGCGGCTCGACCAGGCTAGTCCTGGGGGCCCCTGTTTTCATACCGGATGCCGTTCTCACTACGCGCTTCATGGCGCCGAGTGATTTTCTGAGAGGTAATGGCATCTCTGGCATAGCTTCCGGAGGCTTGCTTTCTTCAAATAGCGCTCTGGTATAGGTTACCAGGTAATTCCAGCAGCCGGCGAGCCTGTGATAATACGCATTCACCTCGGCGAAGCCATCTCCGGGAACATAGTTGACCAGCACTGCATCGAGGTTGGTGCACTGATTTGGTTCAAAAAGAGAATTGACCAGGCGGCGCAGAGGTTGACAGTGCACATTGTATTGAGCTGTATCCATGTGTCGCCCCACAAGCGAAGACCGGTCAGCCAGCTTCCGCAGCGTAATTACATCCCCGACATTCCTTCTGACCTGCCGATAGATTTGCAGGGCCTCTTTGCGTCCCATGATTCTCAGCGGAAAATGGGCCAATTCCTGATGCTTCTCATCTTTACCATCCGAGTAGATATAGGAGATGACATAATCCATCCACTGGTTATGCTCAAAATCCATTGTCCACAGTGTTTGCCATTCATATGAGAAGCGCCCCAGCCAGTCGAGCATGATTATGGCTCCATCTTTGCCATGCCTGGCGATGTTGCTCAAAAGCCCTACGGTCTGCTGGTCAGTGTTGTGGGATAGTGTTCCATAGTTGGCCAAATACAATTCGCAGGGCTCTTCGTTGAAGACATCGTAGTCGTTGAAACTCGACTGGACGAAGGTCACATTTGGTCTGCTGCCATACATGGACTGCGCCTGTTCCAGCATTGCCGCATTTATGTCGATACCTTTGTAAGCCCCGAGCATATCGGGTCCTATGACCTTTGTGTTATGCTCTGAGAGCAGGGAACTGCTGTCGCTGATGCTGGTGATGAATTCCAGGCCATCTCCGCTGCCGCATCCCAGGTCTAGCACACGAATTCCTCCACCGCTCTCCTTCCTTCGGGCCACCAGGTGCTTTAAGTAGGGCCTCAGGTAAAGTCCGAGTACTTCATCTTCCCAGAAGCGGCGCACGTTATCGTATTTACCCAGAAGCCCCTCGGGCTTCTGGTATTGTCCACTTTTGAATGCCTCATTGTAGGCAGCTATCTCAGTCATGGCGTCTCCTTAATAGTCCTAACTGGCGCTCAGAGATTCCACCACCCTTACTGCATCAAAGCCGTCTGCGCCATAGCCATCAGCGCCTATGCTTTCGGCAAACTCCTTTGAAACAGCAGCCCCACCGACGATAATCTTGACTGAGTCCCTGAGCCCACTTTCTGTAATTGCCTGGATGGTATCCCCCATGTGTGGCATGGTGCTGGTGAGCAGGGCAGACATCCCCAGAAATTGTGGCTTTTCTTCTCGCAGGGCGGCTACGATAGTCTCAGGAGCGATATCATTCCCCAAGTCCTTGACTGAATAACCAGCCCCCCGGAGCAATATCGCCACTATGTTCTTTCCGATATCGTGAAGGTCCCCTTTTACGGTGGTTACAATTACCTTACCCTTGGGTTCGATGTCGCTTTTGGCAAGATGAGGCTCCAGTAGTTCCATAGCAGCTCCCACCGCTTCAGCCGCGGCCAGCATATCTGGAATGTAATACTCTTTCGCCTCGTATTTCTTCCCCACGATGTCCATCCCCGCAGTGAGCCCCTTATTGATTATGTCCTTGGCATCTATGCCCAGGGCAATGGCCTTCTCGGTCAGCTCGGTTGTCCCGGGCTGGCCTACCATCCCCTCTTCCAGGCCCTCATCATCCTGGGTTACTCTCCCTTGGACAACATTTTCCTTGATAAGCGCTAATATATCTTCAGTCAAACTTCACCTCCGATGTTATTGATTTCTTAATCTTGCCAGCAGGCCGGGGACCTCTCGAAATACTTTATCCACTACTTCTTCTGCTATATGGGGTGGTGGCAGTGACAAAATCTCCTCCGTCTTCTCCCGTGCCCGAAGAAGCGTTTCATCTAGCATATCCTCACCCTCGAAAGGGTAGGGGGGTGTAATCTCACCAGAGCGAAGCGCACTCCGTACAAACCTGGTGTAGAGCTTGTGGGAGGTGCCCATGACTCTCCTTATTTGCTCCAGGGATTCCGAAATTCCTTCAGCGCTCACTGATGGTTGCTTGACAAACCTCTTTACCATATCTATGTGGGTATCATCCAGCACCGCCTGAACGGGACAGAAGGTATTGGTCCGTTCCAGGAGGCCAAAAGCATAGTGAATGTATTGGGGGCCAGCAAGCGCCACCAAAATGTGAGAAAATAGCCTTTCCACCGATGCCTGTATCCCAGGCGTCTTTACATCGGAGATGCCTCCGGTGGAATAACAGGGCAGACCGTAGTAGCGTGCCATCTGAACGCAGTCGATGTTGTACTGGTTAAACTCGGGAACTCCGTAGGAATCATAGAGGTCAGTCATACGGGCCCTGCCCGGCACACTGCCATAGAGCACGGGAGTACCTTTGTTCACTAATTGAGTTAAGGCTATGCCCGTCAGAATCTCAGCGTTAATCTGGGCTACCATGCCGTCTTCTCTGATAGGGGCAGTGGAGCCGCCTTGAGGGGAACTGGAGATTACCAGTGGGATGCCTCTCTTTGCTGTTTCCATCGCTGTCTGCGTGGTATCGTCTACAAGCTGGAGAGGGCTTTTCACCAGGCTGGTAATGAAAGAGATGATGGGGTTTTCCTGGAACCTGTCCTCCCCACCAGCTATAATCTGGGCCATCCTGACCACATTGCTCATCTGGCTGAGCTCGGTAAGCCCGGACATCACATGCTTGGTGGTGTTATTCAGTGAAGCGAAGAACTTATTGACATCTTTGTTATCGGTAGTGATATCGTTATCCTGGATATTGACCGGGCGCAGGAAGCTGTCCCAGCTATCCAGGTGTTCGCAGAGACGTGCCGCTCTGGCTAGCTTATCCACAGTGCCTTTTTCTGTCCTGAATACGGGGAACTCGACCTCGATGGCCGGGTCACGTTTACTGACAAAAGTTTCCGCATCCACATCCAGCCAGTTGTTAGCCTCAGACCCTGAGGCGAACCGCACCCTAGGTTCACGCCCATCGAGGATGAGGCAATTGTTCTCATCCCGTGCTCCTAGCTTCACTATTTTTGGCGCTGCCTGCACTGCACTGGAGAGGAGATTCTCGGGAATCTTGAGCAACCACGCAGCAGTGGTTCCCTGCTGAATGGTCGAAACTTCGGCACCATGGTCACCGAATATCTCAGCAGCGTTGCGGTTGAAACATATCACACCCGGGTCGAGCAGTATATCCAGAGAGGCCTGATGTATCCTTTCCACCTGCTCTAATTCGAGTCTCTGGTAGGGTGCTACTAGTATTCCTTGTCGTGCCATCGCGATTCTCCTATCCTGTTAAAATGCCTTTCCTGTGGGCCCTGATGTACTCTTTGCACATGGGGTCTTTGCCCGTAAGCATATTGGCTGTCTTGATAAAGCTCATTGTCTTAGCGTCGAAAGGGTTGAGGATTGCAGCATCCAGTCCCGCATAGGTCGCCATCGCAAGAAATGTCTGATTTATTAATTTTCTGTTGGGTAAACCATAGGAAACATTGCTCAGTCCCATTATAGTCCTGGCATTCGGGTATCGTGATTTAATCTGCTCTATGGTCTTCAGTGTGACCAGTCCCTGGGTAGAATCCACCGCAATGGGGAGTACCAGTGGGTCGAAAAGTATTCGCTCCTCGCTCAAACCCAGACGGGTTAGCTGCTCCACTATTTGGTCACAGGTGGCCAACCGCTGTTCAACATTGTCAGGGATTCCCTTGGTTCCCATAGCCAGCGCCACCAGCCAGGCATGGTGCTCCACTGCCAGAGAACCGATGGAAGTTAGCCTCTCGGGTTCGGCATTGACAGAATTGATTATCGGACTCATGCCATGGTATTTGCGTAGTGCAGCCTCTATTATATGGGGGCTCTCACTATCAATAACAAGCGGCTTGTCCGTAACCCCTTGAACTACCTCTACCAACCACTCCATAGTGGCTATTTCCTGTTCTGGGGAGCCAGATCCTGTGCCAGTGTTTACATCGATGAAGTCAACTCCGGCAGTAACCTCAGCCCTGGCCAGACTGCCCAGAAACTCTCCGTCTCGCCTGTTGATGGCTTCTGCCACAGACTTTGTTGATGCGTTGATATTTTCTCCGATTACCAGCATATCAGTCTACAAGGCCTGGTATTTCCGAGAGCACCTGCTGTCTGGTCGCAGAAGGTAAGCTCCAGTCATGATTGCCTATAATCTCCTTAACTTTTTCTGCTGCTCTTTCCCAGGTTGTCTTCCCTCCATTGGCTTCCCATTCCTCCCTGCTGTCTCTATCGCTCAGGGAAGGCTGGTAATGCTCGCTTCGCAGGAAGTGCCTGGTATGCTTGGAACTGACGAAATTACCGCCAGGACCCACCTCCTTGATGAGGTCGAACGCCAGGGTATCTTCGTTTACTTCTATTCCCTCGACAGCTCTCATAACCATTCCCAGTATTTCGTTGTCTACAACATATTTCTCATAACACGTGGTTAGCGCGAATTCCATGAGTCCGGCAGCGTCGTGAATGAAGTTGGCACCTGCTAAAGCACAGAGCAGGCTGGTAAGAGCTGATTCATAGCCACTCTGGGCATCCAGTACCTTGGAGTCGGTCATACCGCCGGTGGCATAGAAGGGGAGACGGTAAAACTGGGCCATCTGGGCGCCAGCCGCGTTGAGGAGGCCCATCTCGATAGACCCCGACAGATATTTGAGGTCTCTGGGGTCGGTATTAGTAGCCACTGAGCCAAAGATGACTGGTGTCCCGGGTTGAGCAATCTGGGCAAGCATTACTCCTGTCAAAGAGTCCACAGTCTGAATCACCAGATTCCCGGCAAGAGTCACCGGTGAAGTAGCTGCACACAGCGGCTCAGCAGGGCATACCAGGGGAATGCCACTTTTGGCAATAGTAAGCACCAGGTCACCATACTGCTTATCGACTCTTAGAGGGCTTATGCTGCAGGTTATCATAGAAATGATAGGGCGCTGGCGTAGCCTCTCAGCGGAGCCGGCAGCGATTTCTGCCATACGTATCACCTGCTTCACTCCATCGAAGGTATAAATGCCTCCCATAATATGCTTGGTGGTGTTGTCCAGTCCGGCAAAGAAGCGGTTTACATCTACCTGCTCTACGGGCAATTCGTTGGGATAAGTAGCTAGCATGAACAGGTGAATATTATCCAGCCCGTGAACCAGCTTGGCGATGTATTTCAGATTATTCAAACTGGCCGGTTGTTTTTGGCCAGTTTGAGGGTCATATACATAGAGGGCAGTGCCTCCAGTTCCTGCGTATACCCGTTGTCCACCCAGCAGGACATCATGTTTCTCATCTTGGCCACAAAGCCTGACCTCAGAAGGTGCCATCTGAATGAGTTCCATGACCTTTTCGCGAGGCAGGCGTACCCTATGCTTCTCCTGGTCCACCAGAGCCCCAGCTTTTTCGAAGAGTTGTAGGGCAGTCTCCGAATTCACTTCAAAACCTACCTCTTCAATTACCCGCATGGCTGTCTGGTGAATTTTTGCAATAGCTTCTTCCGTTAGAGGTTTGAAACTACCCCCGGTTAATCCTCTTCGAATCATGTTCCTATCCTGTTCTCCTGTTGGGGCAGGCATATTTTCTGCAGGTGTCACATGGGTTATAATTCTCCACATTCCTGTCGGCAGGGCCAAGCCCGATAATGCCCGATACCGACTTTTGGGGAATCATCAGGTATCTCTCAGTCAGTTGAACTCCCACCGCAGCACCACTTACAATCTGGAAGATCGCTTCCTGCTGAGTTATATCCCAATCGCAGTAGCCGGGGCTAAAACGCAGGCTACTGACAAGCTCTTGAGTACCAGCTATATCCTCTATCCTGCTCTGGACAAAGCCGATCACCTCCTCAACAGCAGCTGACCCTATTGCATCCATCGCAGCAGCGTGAAGTATACGCCCATCCTGAGCCAATCGATGGGTTTCTTCCTCTATGTGCCTGCCTATTGTCACTAGGAACACTGCCACCTTATGGCAGTGTTCCAACAATCGGGCGATGTTTTTGCTTTTGAAGGTGATGGGGCCTTGAACGGCGAAAGTGGAGCCCTGAACATGTTCTACATCCCTGATAACGTATGAATACGACGGCTCAATGAGCCTGTGGGCATCATCTATGGAGTTGTCGATTACAGATGAGATGCGTGCCGACAGCTTGTAGTCGCCATCGTATCCCATGTAGTGCCCTACTTCCTCCTTGTCAATCTCGATGTCAACTTGGTTACTAGTTACTACCATATTGCCCTCCTTTCATCGGGAACATCAAGAGCAGAAGAAGACCTCCGTCTCCTTCGTTAACAGGATCCAGGGAATATGTTATCTACGTGGGGGTTAAATTTCAGCAGTATTGTACGTGGAACAGTACACTTCCGGTATGATTTGAGCGGGTTTGACGGCAGACGAACCTTACAAAGTAGGTTATTAATATTACGGGAAAAAAATGAACTCTTACTTCTGCATTAAGAAAGAATGGATGGGAAACCCCAGATCACATATGCTCTTTCTTACTTCAGACCACTTCCTAACCTCCTTAGAGATTTTCCACCTTTCCCCAATCTAACACCGACATAAAATTTTAACACATCACGCATTTGTTGTCCAGCGCATTTGCTTGTGACCTGCTAGACAGGCGTGGTAAAATAGGGCAGGCAAATAGTGGGAGGCGGAGAAAAACCCGATACTTGACACATGGGAGGGAAGGGAGATTTTTCTCGATTTTTCAAAGTCCACGGAGCAGAGAAAGAGGGACCTGTAGCAGCCTTCCCTTCAATTAAAGTGCCATGGAGTCAAGGTCTGTCTCATACTCCCAGACGGCTTTGACTTTCGATACCAGGGCTAATACAATTTAACAGGGGCTCGTAGCTCAGTGGCAGAGCGGCCGGCTCATAACCGGTTGGTCGCAGGTTCGAATCCTGCCGAGCCCAGAAGCCTCGCTTGGAAGTTATCCTTCGTTAAGGGTACAACCATAGCCAGCCATGAATTATCGATTAGAATTAAGCTCAGGAAAACAGTTGGGAGTATACAAAGCTCGAATTCTTGAACTGACCGACATTGAGGATTAACAACTAGAAGGGACAGCTTGTCCATTGCCATATAGCATAAAGCCACTTCTCCTGGGTAAGCACTTAGCGGCCAAAGGTACATTTACCTACCTTGTTGATTGGGAGAAACAAATATGGGTAGCTAATGCCTTCTGGTATATCAAAGCCGGAAACAAAAATATATTGGTAGACACAGGCATTTCCCAATCCGACATGCAGAAATACCTGCACGGACAACCTTATGAGCATGTCAGGTCTTTCATCGAAGCATTGAATTTAGCAGGCATCACAGCAGAAGACGTTGATATCGTTATTCAGACCCATCTTCACTTCGACCACTGTGGTCACACGTCGCTGTGCAAAAGGGCAAGGGTAATTGTTCAGGAGGCAGAATTGAAGTTTGCTTATTCCCCACACGCCCTCTTCTCGGGGTCTTACAATACAGGGTTTTTGAAAGGCCTCCGTCTCCAAGCAGTTACTGGGGATTGCCAGATTATGCCAGGGATAAATGTGATACTGGTACCGGGCCATAGTCCTGGTACACAGGCAGTGGCGGTGGAAACTAAGGAGGGGATTGCTATTATAAGCGGCTTCTGCAGTATCAAGGAGAATTTTTCGCCACCAGAGAAAATCCGCACAAGGTGGCCGGTACTAGCACCAGGAGTATCGGTAAATTCTCTACAAGCCTTTGATAGTGCTCTCAAGCTCAAGGGGCTAGCGGATATCATCATTCCCAATCACGACCTTGAGACTGCTCAGAAAGAGGAAATACCTTAAACCAAACTATAGCAACTCTACCAATCCCTTTAGTGATATAGTAGTACTTGACATAATGTTCTCATATACATAGTAGCTCTAACCATGCTTAGCTAGGGGATGGTATTTGGGATGAGCTTCTTCGGTTTGTTCATCCAAGGCATGGACATAGCGCGTAGCGGCCTCTAAGGATTCATGCCGCAAGAGAATTTGAATAGCTGCTGGATTAGCGCCTTCCTCAGCTAAATAGGTAGCAAAGCCCTGTCTCAGGGTATGAGGGCTTGCTTTGATCGGCAGGCCACATCTCTTTGCGTATTTGGTAACAACATTCTGGATAGACCTTGCTGTCAGCCGCATTTTTTCACCGTTATTTTGGATATCGACCGCACCGCTATATCGGATAAACAATGGCTTGAAATAGTCTTGGCGCGATTGTAAGTAGCGCCTAAGCGATTGTGCGGCCCTATTTGATAGAAGGACCACGCGTATCTTATTGCCTTTGCCTTTGACACCTAATTCTTGGCGTTCCAGATCTGTCTGGTGACGATTTAAGCTGACCAATTCTGATACTCTTAAGCCTGTGCTGAACAGAGTTTCTAGAATAGCTTTGTCTCTCCGTCCTATAATATTTGACTCCAGGGCTGGGGCTTCAATTAGTCTAACCAAATCGCTGAACTCAGCTACCTGGGCGTGCTTTTGGACGGTCTTAAGCAATGTGACTGCTTCAGGTAGTAAAGGGTAGGGATAGCCCATACCAATTAAGTAGCGTAGGTAAACTCTGAGTGCTGTCAACTTGTAGTTTATAGATTTGGAGCCAAGCTGTTTGTCACTCCCATTGCTCAGGCCCTCGGTCTTTCGACCTCGCGAGGCCAGATATGCTTTATAGTAGGTGATGGTGCGTCTGTTAACTTTATCAAACTGGACGCCGCTTTCATTCAGAAAATGGTCGAAAACCTCCAGATGCCGTTTATAGTTGTAAGCTGTCGCCGTAGAATAATGGTTAGCCTGCAAATTCAGCAGAAAGTCATCAATATGTGGTAGCATTTTGGGTCAATCCTGTTTTCTTATAACTACGAAATGAGCTAGGCTGCACATATCGGCAGGTAAATTCTATGGCGCGCCGGTTGTCTGGTACCAGTAGAATTTTCGCCTTGGCCAACGTCTGCAGGTTCCACCATAACTTATAAGCAGAGGTAGTACCCACCTCTATGAATAAATCTGTGTAGCCCTCCTTGTAGATGCCCAAATCAGCACGTCCCTTGCTAAGGAAGGGCTCAACAATTACCTCGAACTCTTGGTTTTCGAAGTATTCAGTGATTACATCCATCATTCTTCTATGCCAGTCACCACCATGATGTGACGATTTTCTGACGCCATGCTTTCTTGTCAGCCTATTCCATAAGTCATGCCCCTCTCTGGCAATAAACTCTTTTGCTTCTATTCTGCCGGTGATAATCAAGAGTGCGATTTTCCTAAAAGTGTAGCGACACTCATCACAGCCTGGCACTTTATCTATGAACGTTTGCTCAATGACTCCCTGTAGCCATTGGCTCTCGCGATTGATAGCTGCTTCGACAATATGCCAAGGTAATCCTGTTTCCATGAATTTTCTATTCATGCTTACTGCCTATCCTCATCTTTACCTATTTCCTACCGTGAAAAGCCTTATGAACTTCCTTTAAGTGCCTGTTAGTAACATGGGTATAGACCTGGGTGGTTCTTATGCTTTCATGGCCTAGCATCTCTTGAACAGAGCGGAGGTCGGCCCCAGCTATTAGCAGATCTGTGGCGAAAGAGTGTCTCAAGGTATGAGGGCTTGCTTTTATCGGCAGGCCGGACCTTCTGGCATATTTCGTAACGATTCTTTGGATGGACCTTACCGTCAGCCGCATTTTTTCACCGTTCTTTTGGGTATCGACTGCACCGCTGTATCGGATAAACAATGGCTTGAAATGGTCCTGGCGCGATTGAAGGTAGCGCCTAATCCACTGGGCAGCCGTATCTGACAGGAAGACTACTCGGAGTTTGTTTCCCTTGCCTTTGATGCCAAATTCCTGGCGGTCAAAGTCTATCTGCTCGCGGTTCAAGCTGGCCAATTCTGATACCCTCAGTCCTGTGCTGAACAATGTTTCCAGGATAGCTTTATCTCGCAGTCCCACATTATTTGATATTTGGGGGCTGTTTAGCAGTCTCTCTAGCTGCCCCGGGTCCAGGAAACTAACAGAGCGCGAGCCTTGTTTTGGAAGTTCTATCTTGTCAGGGGATAAGGTGGGTATGTCGCGCTTGACTAAGAGATAACGTAAAAAAGCTCTCAATGCAATGATATAGTAGCTTTGAGTGATTCTCTTTAGTTGTGCATCATTTTGGTTGCGAAAGTGCGCCAGATATATCCTGTACCTTCTGACAAGTTCAGGGTCTATATCTTCAGGCTTAGTAATAGAACAGTTTTCAATAAGCCAGTTGTAGAAGCGTTTCAAATAGTGTCGATACCGGCGAATGGTGAGAGGAGAACAACCCTTCTCTATTTCCAGGTATTCCAGGAACTCGGCGATTAATAAGTCCAGGCTCATGATTAGTTTCATATTTTGGGAATTGCTTTATGTCGCAAAAGGTTCATTTTGCGACATAATTCCATGTTAAAACTTTTCCACTCTGTTGTCAAGTATATGCACCCGGTTTCAACCGGGGCAAGCTTTATGGTTAAAGCTGTTCCGTTGCAGCCTCTGCCTGCTTGCTTTGGTAACATCAGGATGTTTGCCAGACTAATGGATTAACATCCCCTCCCTATTAGGCGTTTTGTTGAAGTTGCCGAATCCATTGGGCTACAATCAAAATAAATCAAAAGGCGAGCCGGTGACCAGATAAATGATCAGAGAAAATGTTGCCAGAATACTGGCCGAGTTACCTGATGGTGTTGAGTTGGTAGCAGCGGCGAAAACAAGGACCCCTGAAGAAGTCCTCGAGGCTGTTCAAGCTGGAATAAAAATTATCGGGGAGAATTACATTAGAGAAGCTAAACCGGCTTACAAAGTGGTGGGGAAGAAAGCAAGATGGCATTTTATCGGAACCCTGCAAAAACATAATGTCAGGATAAAAGCCCTGGAAATCTTTGACATGATAGAAACCATCCATACCCTGGAAATAGTAAAGGAGATTGACAGGAAATGTGCTCGAATTGGCAAAGTAATGCCAGTACTAATCGAGATAAATAGCGGCAGAGAGCCGCAGAAATCCGGGGTATTCCCGGAGGATGCTGAACGATTAATAAGGGACATTTCTAGCCTCAGGAATGTTAAGGTGGCAGGCTTAATGACAATGGGGCCGCGTTTTGGAAACCCGGAAGATTCCAGGCCCTACTTCGTGGAAACAAGGAAGATATTCGAAAGGATTAAAGGGCTTAATTTGCCTAATGTAGAGATGCAATACCTTTCCATGGGAATGACAAATTCTTACAAAATCGCTATAGAAGAGAACGCCAATATAGTCAGAATAGGAACCAAGATATTTGGAGGACGGACTGAGCCAGAGCCTGTCCTTTAGCAACGAGTCACAGGGCAGTTACACGCCCTTTCTTGTCAATCATTCGACTATGCGAAGCTTATTATCCAGAGATATTTCAGCTAGCTTATCCTGAATAAGGGCTGCGGCTTCGAAAGGCAATCAATCAAGATTGGAGCTATCAATCAGCGGGGACCATCGGATAATAGCCACGTGCTACGTCTATGCGGCCTAGTTCGGCTCCGCCTTCCCACAGTTGAATAATCTTGCAGTCCCGCAAATATTTTTCTATGTTATATTCCTTCATATAGCCATAAGACCCGGTAAGCTGCATGGCCTTGTTGCACACATCTATTGCTACATCACAAGCATATACTTTGGCGCCGGAACCTTTAGCTATTTGGGCATCGCTGTAGGGAGAACCATAGACCTTGCGGTTGTTGAACATGCTGGCAACAGTTAAGTAGTAGAATCTTGCACTCTCAATGCCGATGATCATGTCTGCCAGCATCGCAGCTTGTAAACTGTGCTGCCTGACTTGCTTACCACCATAGAATCTATTTGCGGTAAAATCGAGAGCAATATCAAACACAGCCTGGGCGTTGCCAACAGCAAATGCTGCGCTGGATAAGCGTCCCCATGATAAGAAGTTACGGAAGCTTTGGTGGTCTCTTCCTGGCTCTAACGATGCTCTATATTCCTTGGGTACCCTCACGTTATCAAGATGAATACTTGCATTTACATCAGTGTACCTCATGCCAAGTTTGTTCTCTGGTTTATCAAAGGAAAGCCCCGGAGTGCCTGCAGGGACATAGATGAGCGCAATCCCTTCCTCGCCTAGATTTGGATCCGTGGTGCTAGTTACCAGATAGACGTCGGCAACACTGGCACCGCTGGGGAACTGTTTTGCCCCATTTATGACCCACTCATCGCCATCAAGCCTGGCAATAGTGTGGATTTCCTTCCCCCTGTAGTCTGCACTCTCTATGTTACAGCCGCCTTCGGGCTCGGTCATTGCTTGGCAAGCCTCGTGAAACTCATCCTTGCAGAAAGGAGTACATAAGTCATTGATTACTCTATCGTTACGAGACCGCATTGCTGGGCCAAAAACCCATGCTGGAACACTGAGGGTCATAGCGATGCCACTATCGCCACGAGATATCTCTTCATATCCTACTTCTAGGGAAATTGCATTCGTGCGCAGGCCGCCTACCGATTCAGGTAAGCCTCTTTTATGCAAACCGATTTTTGCTAATCCGTTCAAAACATGATGAACAAGCCCACGGTCTGTGTCTTCATCCAGCTGCTGCCTAACTGGCATTATTTCCTTATTCACAAAGTCACGTATGGTTGTCACCATCATTTTGTCTTCTTCGCTGAGGAATTCACCGTATTCCTTCATTTCAATCCCCCTTTGTTTTTCCTTGCGAAATCATACCTGTAATCATGCTCTAAATCAATTACCAACCCCACCCCACACTCGAAACTTTTATCCCTGAATAAATCTCGTATTTCTCGCTTATACATGGTGCAATGGCAAGGATAGATAGCCGACAGACCATCAAAAATTTTAAAGTCGTGAAAATCATGGAACCCATCGGCGATTCCATAAAGCCTTCCAAGCTTTGAGGTAGCCCCTAAAATACTCTGCATTGCAAGATGGGAGCACCCTGTCACCACAAATATTCCCTTGTAATTCTCATCAGCTATACTAGTTATCCTCATTTTTATTCTTCTGGCCAAACATGCTCATGGCAATGGGCTATAGTATAGGGGAAAATAAGTCTGATTTCGGTGGTAACACCATTTACATCTCCTTCGTAATAAAGTTCTTTTTCAGACCGCTTGAATTGATATAAATCGAAAGGCAAATCTCCTAGAAGCCAATGAAAGTCATAGGAATTAGCGCTATACATTGCACCTCTTATATCGCATTTAAAGATGGTTGATTCCCCTGCTTCGTCGAACTTAACCTCAACATTAACGATGTCTTTGTTATAGCTTTCCAGATTATTCTCAAAGGAATCGACCTCTTCAGACTCAAATTCTTTTTTTGACTCTAGTATCTTGGAAAATTCCTCTCCTCCCCAAAGGGATTGCCTTTGATAATGTAGAATTTCTGCCTCCGTCTTTATCTCTATGATTTGCTCGGCTTCTCTGCCAGTTGGCGGTGGCACAATTCCTGGCTGAGTGCAACCGGACAAAATCATCAGAGTTATAACTAGTGGAGTGACGGAGAACCACCTTGATTTGAAACCAGGTGCTGCTGAATATCTGTTTCTATTCACTTTCCTGCTGTAAGATAGCATAACACCTTGCTCAGAAGTTTATCTATTCCCCAACCCTTAGTAGCGGAGATGAGAGCCATGTTTCTGCTTGGAAGCATGATTTGTTCTTTGAGACGAGGAGCAAGGGGTAGAGCTTCCAGCTCTGCTTCGCTGCTTAGAGCTAAATCTAATTTGTTGAACACAGTGATTCTGGGTTTGCTTTTAAGGTTCAGTTCATCGAGTGTCTTTTCTACAGTAAGGCACTGATTAGCTGCGTTTTTATGCGTTATGTCAACTACATGTAGAAGTAAGTCAGCCTCGGTGAGCTCTTCCAGGGTAGCTCGAAAGGCTGCAACGATCGATAGTGGGAGTCTATGAATAAAGCCTACGGTATCGGTAATTAAGAACTGTTGTTCGTTAGATAGAACTAAACGACGGGTTACGGGATCCAAAGTAGAAAAGAGCTTGTCTTCTACAACCACGCCAGCTTTGCTTAAGGCATTAAACAAGGTGCTTTTGCCTGCATTAGTATAGCCGACAATAGCTATGATTGGGACACCCCTCTCCTTGCGCCTCCTTCTATAAAGGGCTCGATGTCGCCTTACGTTATCTATCTCACGTTGAAGGTGATTGATGCGTTTATGGATGAGGCGGCGGTCAGTTTCTAATTGTGATTCGCCGGGGCCTCTAGTGCCAATGCTCCCACCAAGACGCTCTAAATGGCTCCACTGGCCCAAGAGTCTTGGCAAGAGATACTGGTGCTGAGCTAATTCAACTTGAAGCTGCCCTTCCCGGGTTCGAGCTTGTTTTGCAAATATGTCCAAAATGAGAGCAGTACGGTCAACAACTTTAACTCCTAGCACTTCCTCAAGGTTTCTCTGCTGCCGTGGTGATAGCTCATCATCAAAAATTACTGTGTCATAGTAAGTTTGCTCCTTAAGACTAACCAGTTCAGCAATTTTGCCTTTACCTATGTAATGAGTGGGCGATGGTACATCCAGTTTCTGGACAAGCGTGCCCACTATGTCAGCACCAGCAGCCTTGGCTAAATAACGTAATTCTTCTAAGGAATCAGCGGCTGACCAATCGTGATTGGCGGCTTTGCTCCCCACCCCTACTAGGAATGCTCGTTCTGGCCTAGTTTGTGTAGCGAAAAGTTTTCGCTTTATCTATCCCTCCTATACCAAGTTGATAGGCGGTCTATTCCTCGTTCCAAGCAGTCATCAGGAATAGTCAAGGAGAACCTGATATAACCTTCCCCTTCCTTTCCATAACCAAGGCCTGGAACCACAGCAATCCTGGTTTCATCAAGTAATTTCTTGGTGAAATCTATTGAGGTATAGCCTTGGGGAACCTTAGCCCAAATGTAGAAAGTGGCTTTGGGTGCTCTAGCTTCTATCCCTATTTCATTAAGAACCTTCACCAATTTATCTCGGCGCTGCTGGAGAATAGCATTGTGATTAGCTGTGCAATCTTGAGGACCACGCATAGCTTCAATAGCAGCATACTGAATTGCCTGGGGAATACCTGAATCCAGGTTGGACTTAATCCTGAACAAGGCGTCTATCATTTCAGCATTGCCTACCGCCATGCCTATTCTCCATCCTGTCATACAGTAGGTCTTGGATAAGGAGTGGAATTCCATCCCGACCTCCTTGGCTCCCGATACTTGCATAAAGCTCGGTGGGCGATAATTCTCAAAAGCCACCTCCGTGTAGGCAGCATCGTGGCAAATTGCTAAGTTATGCTGCTTGGCAAAATGGATTGCCTCCTCAAAGAAGCCAAGCTCAGCTGTGGCTCCAGTAGGGTTATTGGGGTAATTTAGCCACATAAGCCTAGAGTTGTTGGCTATTTCCTCAGGAACAGCTCCAAAATCAGGCAAGAAATCATTTTCCTCTCTCAAAGGCATGAAATAAGGCTCACCACCAGCTAATACGATGCCCATGGAGAGTGGTGGGTATGCTGGGTCAGGTACCAAAGCTATATCTCCAGGGTCGATGAAACACAGAGCTATGTGCGTAACTCCCTCCTTGGAACCAATAAGCGGCAGTACCTCTTTCTCCGAATCCAAGGTAACTCCAAAGCGCTTCTCGTACCATTGCGCAATAGCTTGACGAAGCTCCGGCAGGCCTGCAGTCTCAGGATAGCGATGATTAGTAGAATCATGTGCTGCCTGGCATATATGCTCAATAATATGGGATGGTGTAGGTAAGTCAGGATCGCCAGTAGCAAAGCTAATTACGTCCTCTCCACTGGCTTGAAGCTCAGCGATTTTCTGACTTATTCCAACAAAAAGATACGGTGGTAATCTATCAAGTCTTCTCGCTAATTGCATTACTTTTCTCCTATAGATTCTTGTAAATGCTTATACCCTAGCATGTACTTCCTCTCTCTGGGGCCATTTCTCGCCTTCTATGGGTACCAACCAGGCGTCGATGGAGTTATTCCACATTCTTCACCCTGCCTGGAACTTCATAGTATTTCTAGTGGCTCTCACTACATAAAGGCGAAACCCCCTGGCACGCAGAATGTCCATCCCATCATTTATGATGGGATATCGAATCGGAGGAATAAGTTTGTTTTCTGGCTCTAATATTTGGTAAGGCTTCAATGTTATGGGAATGGCATCACTTTATCCTCCACATGAGCAGCTATCCTTTACCTGATTAGTCGATGAGTCAAAGTTTCTTTCCCTCGTTTCTTCTTGCGTGGCAGGCACACATACAAAGAATACCTGCCTTTTTCCCTCTGTCAAATCCAGAGCAACACGGGAATAAGAAAGGCGCTTGATATGGCTTTCCCTCTGAAAGCTCCCCGGAAAAGTGTTACCGTATATTGGTACCCGCGAGGCTATAGCAGTGGCTTTAGGCGCGTAAGCAGTAATCACAAATGACACCTCTGCTCTATCATTAAGTGAGCCATTCCCCAGTGAAAATCTCTTCTACCGGACCGGTTAGCCATACATCCCCTACCCTATCCCAGGATACGATTAAAGTTCCTCCTGGTAGTATTATGTCAACCATATCCCCAATGTAATTAAGCAGTTGAGCAGTCACAGCTATAGCACAGGCGCCGCTGCCACAGGATAGAGTTTCTCCAACGCCCCGTTCCCAGACCCTAGATTCTATCTCCTCTCTGTTCAAAACTCTAGCTATCTCAAAATTTGTTCTTTGGGGAAACATAGGGTGTCTTTCCACATCAGGCCCTATCTCAGCTAGAGGGAAACTAACCACTGGTTCAGATAGAAAACTCACTGCATGAGGGTTACCCATAGACAAAGGTGATAAGGTCAGTTTCCTTCCCTGCACCACTAAAGGATAATTTAGGATTGGTTGAGATTGCGGAGTCTGTTCTGAGGACGAATGAGAAATCTCGCTGAGCTTGCTTCGCCTTCGGCTCGCAGTAGCAATGGGGTTTGTAGCGGCAGGAAGCACAGGAATTCGCTCCGGTTGGAACTGGGGCATGCCCATACTTACCTTAACTTGGCTTGCTTTATCTCTTGACATATAGGCCTTGACCTGCCTCACTCCTGATAGTGTCTCTACAGCAAAGGAGGTTTTATCAATCATGCCCCTTTCAATAGAATATTTGGCCAAACACCTCAGCCCATTGCCACAGGCTTCAGCTTCAGAGCCATCAGGATTGAAGATACGCATCTTCAAATCGGCGACCTCGGAATTCTGTGCCAGTATTAATCCATCAGCTCCTATGCCAAAGTGACGTTGGCACATGGCTTGAGACAGATTTGACCACTCTCTCTTTACTCTTCTGGCATCCACCAAGATGAAGTCATTGCCTGTAGCCTGAAGTTTAGAGAATTTCATCACAAAACTTTTCTATTAAGCTCCTCGCTTTTGTGGTTGAATTATCAGCATCAAGCCAGTGGATTCTCCCATCATTGAGGCGAAACCAAGCATATTGATGACGGGCCAAGCGGTGAGTTTCATACTTCATTTTATCAATAGCCACAGGCAAGGGCATCTCACCTCGAAGGAATTGGCTTATTTGCTTGTAACCTATGCCTGACATGGAAGGCAACGAGAGACTATAGCCCCTTCCCAACAGACTTTTTACCTCGTCAATGAGTCCTCTCTCTATCATCTTATCAACACGGCAATCAATCCTGCTATACAGTTCGCTTCTTTCCGTGGTCAAACCGATGATAAGAATAGGAAAATCTGGCGCTTCTTTGTATCTCAATTGGGAGGGTACTTTCCCTGTCACGTGGTAGATTTCCAGGGCTCTTATAATGCGGCGGATATTGCCGGGGTGAATTTTTGCTGCCGCTGATGGGTCAATGCCTTGCAGTTCTTGATAAAGGACGTGGCTACCCTCCTGTTCTCCTCTAGTTTCTAGATAACTTCTTAGCTCTCGATTAGGTGGCACTGGTGGTATCTTCCATCCTTCTATCAATGACCAAACGGGAAGGCCACTGCCACCTACCAGTAATGGAAATTTGCCCTTGAGCTGAATAGACTTAATCGCTTCAGTAGCTAATCGGCAATGCAAAGCTAGGCTAAAGTCCTCATCAGGGTTGACCACATCAATAAGGTGGTGAGGGACTGATGTCCTTTCAGCCAAGGTAGGCTTGTTTGTGCCAATATCCATATATCGATAAACTTGCCGACTATCAGCGCTTATTATCTCAGCCTCCAGACTCTGGGCCAGGCTCAGTGCGAGTCCACTTTTGCCCACCGCTGTAGGACCAACGATGGCAATGAGGCATTGCCTGAGATTGCTACGCTGAAGCTGTAATGACGATAGGCAGGTCTGCAATGACATTCTTCTTAAACAGGTTTTCCCTTGATTTCAGCAGTTTGGGTAACGATATTCAAGAACTCTTCGGCTTTGAGGCTAGCACCACCAACTAAAGCACCATCAATTTCTGGCTGGGAAATGAACTCAGCAATGTTATTGCTGGTAACACTGCCACCATAAAGGATGCGCAAATTTTGAGCTATATCTTTGTTCCATAGCTCAGCCAGAATGCTGCGGATAAGCTTGATAGTAGCTGCCGCTTGCTTACTACTAGCTGCCTTGCCTGTGCCAATAGCCCACACCGGTTCATAGGCAACCACCAGATCGGGGGTAAGCTTTATATCATTCAAAGCTGTTCTCACCTGTTTCCTGACTATCTCCTCTGTTCTCCCAGTTTCGTTTTCCTCAAGCCTTTCACCAACACATAAGATGGGCTTAAGTCCGTGAGTCAAAGCTGCATTAAGTTTTTTGTTAATCATCTCGCCAGTTTCACCAAAATACCACCGCCTCTCAGAATGTCCCAAGATGACGAATTCACACAGTTCTCTAAGCATTAGTGGAGATATCTCTCCAGTGTAAGCTCCTTTAGTCTCAAAATGCATATTTTGAGCACCTAGCTTAATAGATGAACCTTGGAGCATCATATTTATTGCAGCCAGCGACACAAATGGTGGGCAGAGTACTTTTTCTACTCCCTTTATCCTATCCAGCGTATCCAGTATGTCATAAACAAGCTCTTCAGCTTCAATGACCGTGGTGTTCATTTTCCAATTACCAGCAACCAAAGGAACTCGCATGGGTTAAAAACCTCAATCCCTAATACTAAATACTAATCAACCCCTAAAGTCAAAACCTTTAAGATTCTATTCTGGATTTAGAATTTCTAACTAGCTCTATTCTGTAAAGCCTCCACCCCGGGTAAGACAGCTCCCTCAAAAAACCTTAAGCTGGCGCCGCCTCCAGTAGAGACATGAGTCATCTTATCAGTTAGTCCCATCTCTTGGACTACCTCGGCGCTAGAGCCACCTCCAATAACAGTAGTTGCGTTGAGGGTGGATATGAAACTAGCTAGTGACCTGGTTCCCCGAGAAAACTCAGGTGTTTCATATACTCCCATAGGGCCATTCCATATAATGGTACGGCATCTCCTCAACTCATTACAGAAAAGCTCAATAGTCTGAGGCCCAATATCAACAATGCAGCTATTTGTTGGTATGTTGGTTGTGGGTGCTATCCTGGTTAAAGCTCCGGTTTCAATTTTCCCTTCGACCACAACTACGTCGGTGGGTAACAAGAGTGGGACATTCCACTCCGCCGCTTCCTGCAATAACAGTTGGGACAAGCTCAATTTATCTTCCTCCACTAAGGAACACCCTACCCCATATCCCTGTGCCTTCAGGAAGGTAGCCGCCATGCCACCACCAACAAGCAAAAGGTCAATTCTTTTCAGCATGTTTTGTAATAGCCCCATTTTGTCACTCACCTTAGCACCACCTATCACGCAAGCGAAGGGATGCCCCGGATCATGTAAGAGATTGCCCATAATCTCCAACTCTTTCTCCATTAACAAGCCAGCTACTGCTGGCAGGTATTTAGTCACACCCACAGTAGAAGCATGGGTACGGTGGGCGGTGCCGAAGGCATCATTAACATAAACATCAGCCAGATTGGCTAACTCCCTGGCAAAATGAGGGTCATTTGCTTCTTCTTCAGGGTGAAAGCGCACATTTTCCAAAAACATAATATCTTTCTCTTTGAGCGTTTCTACTTTGTTTCTTATGTCTTTGCCCACGCAGTCGGGCATTATGTCTACAGGCAAACCTATAAGTTGCGACAAATGTCGTGCTATTGGCGCCATTCGTAATTGTTCGACTATTTTGCCTTTGGGGCGTCCAAAGTGAGAGCAGAGGATTATCTTGGCTTTATGGTCAACAAGATATTGAATAGTAGGCAATGAAGCTCGGATGCGGCTATCATCGCTGATAACACCAGTATTTGTATTTAAAGGAACATTGAAATCAACTCTGACTAGAACCTTTTCCCCTTCCACCTCTATATCTCTAACGGTCTTTTTCAGCATTTCTTCTAATAGTCACGCTCCAGCAAAAAGCTTGCTGTTTCTCTCAAAGGAGCTTGTCTAGAAGAACCAAGCATGGTAGCATCAAGCTGAGCTGAAGCCTGCTGATAGTATTGCTCGGATAAGTCCTGAGCATAATCTCTAGCGCCAACTTGTTCGAGGATTGCTACCACTTCGGTTATATCCTCATTCTGGATATGTTTTTGGGAATAAAGCTTCTTGAGCCTTTCCTTATGCTTACCTGTGCTATTCTCTAATCCATAGACTACTGGCAAGGTCTTCTTTCTCTGTGAGATATCATCCCCTACCGGCTTGCCTACATTTTCCTTCTTACCCCAAATTCCCAATACGTCATCACGAATTTGGTAAGCCATGCCTAGTTTTTCACCAAAGCGAGAAAGGGAATTCACTAATTCTTTGTCCTCCGTACCCAAGTATGCTCCCAGGTAGCTTGATGTTGCTATCAGTGCCGCAGTTTTTTTCCTTATCATGCCAAGGTAACCACTAATAGTGACATCGAGGTGGCTCTCGAAATCGATATCCAAATATTGTCCCTCACAGAGCTCTGCACAAGCTTTAGTTAATATATTAATGGAGTGTATCACTTTCTCATCTGCTATCCCCTTTTTTCGCAGTCTAAGCAAGGCTAGATAAGCTAGAGTAAACATAGCATCGCCAGCATTAATAGCTTGCGGCTGCCCCCACAGTTTCCATACGGTTGGCTGCTGATGACGTTCGAAGCTAGCATCCTCAATATCATCATGGATTAAAGAGAAGTTATGAATAAGCTCCAGGGCTGCAGCGGCCGGCAGCGTTTGGGATATGTCTCCTCCTACTGCTTGACAACTAAGGAGGCAAAGAGTGGAGCGAACAAATTTTCCTGATTCTCTGTGATGGGGATGGCCATGCTCATCTTGCCAGCCCATATGGTATCGTAACATATTATCAAGGGCTGAAGGATTATCATTAACGATCTCTTTTAACTCAGCTTGTACTGCCTCCCTGTGAGATATAAAGAATTCAGGCAAAGTGTGCTTTGCGCTAGAATGACTTAACATGCTCTTGTCTTGAACTCAGGAGAAATGGAAGAGGCAGGTAGACTTAGATACTCTTCTTGATTTCCTCAATGTCTTTCTCAACCTCCTTCAATTCCTCTTCCAGCGCATCTCTATATTCCTGAAGCATACTTATATACTCTTCCTTGCTGGGAAAGGGCTTTAATCCGTGCCAGTAAAAACCAAAGGGAGGAAAACCAAAGTAAAACCTCCACGACCTTCTACGCCACATCTCTGCTTACCTCCTCTCCCTCGCCAGACAAAGGTCTGGGTGGACGAGGTCACCCTTGTCCCAAATTGGGCATCACTTTGGTATGCCAGGACAACACAGGGATTTAATTCGACGTGGGATACATTTTATCAGTAATTAATAGATATTGCTCTTATTTCAGCTCTATTTTTCTCTATTTTGCTGATATTGCGCTTACATATCTTCTCTTCGCAGATGCTCTGCGACAGTTGATGGCTTTCTAGGAGTCATATCAAGGGGAGCCGTGCAAAAGCTTGGTGACCATCGTCAACAAGGTAACAATTAGTATCCTCCGTGTAAATACTGCGGAGTTCATAATCTGATGCACTGTTGCTTATTGGAAGAGAGATGTGACAATCACAATATGTAGCTCTATCAGTAGTAGAGCCGCGGTGGGGCAGACAATTTAAAGGCTTCACTAGCGCATCTACCACCGAGTTAAAGGCCTACCCAGTTCTGGAGGAGACCCAGGGCAATTTCCTTTCAAGTGTTTTGTCTCGACTCAAGGTCATACATAGGACACGGCAAATTCCGCATCCATTGCACTTATCCGTGTCAATGCAAATATTCCTGTTTTTGTCCCTGGCTACAACAGTAATGGCACTGGCAGGGCAGGCTGTCAGGCAAAAAGGTGCAGGACAATATTGGGCGCATACTGACTTGAGCATTTCTCCTCCTTTTTTGCTTACCTCGGAAAAATCTAGCGCTTTTTCAGAGAAACTGATTTAGCCTAGAATTTTCTCCACTTCTTCCATATCCGATTCCATTATATAGGGGATGCCAGAAACATTGGATGCTTCCGGTGTCAAGGCAACAAGATCATCTCTATCTATAAAATTAAGGGCAAATTTGCGCTCCCCAGCCATAAGTTGCCTCAATCCTGTGGCGAGTCGGTCATAATAGGTATAAACACCTATTGCTGCTGGTGGAATCTTTTCAAAATCCTCCCCATATTTTTCCTTAAGCTCAGCGGCTGCGATAAAAGTGCGGAATAGGGCTTCCTGATATTTCTTGCCTTTCCCGTAGGTCTCCTCTAGAAGCTGCCCCTGTGTCTTTCCCACCATAGCTGCTGTGAGAGTTGACCTTCCCATGCACACCGCCTTTATATAAGGAGCCCCTAACGCTAAAGCTTTGAAGATGTGGTCCTCAAGGGCAACTCCGCCGGCTATAGCACAGCTAGGAACAAAAGCTCCTTTCTCATCGAGCCTTTTAAGGAATTTATAAAGAAGGCTTTCCAGATAAATGGTGGGGATACCCCACTCGTTCATCATTCTCCAGGGGCTCATACCTGTTCCGCCACCAGCGCCATCTACGGTAAGAAGGTCAATCTTAGCTTCAGAGGCAAATTTTACCGCCAGAGCTAAGTCCGCTGGCCTATATGCTCCCGTCTTCAAAGTAACGTATTTGGCTCCTACTTCCTTGAATCTTTCTACTTGCCTTAAGAATGCCTCTTCGTCCACCATCCCCAGGCGGGAGTGGCGCTCAAATTCCCTTATTCCCCCAGCTTTATAGGACTCTTGGACTGTAGGACTTTCAGGGTCAGGAATAACGATGTATCCTCTCTGCTTGAGCTCAAGTGCTCTTTCCAGGGTTGGCAGTTTGACCTCTCCACCAATACACTTGGCACCTTGTCCCCATTTTATTTCGACACCTTCAACCCCGAGTTTCTCTACGGCATATTCAGGGACGCCGAGGCGAGCATCCTCTACATTTGCCTGAACGAGCATCATTCCAAAGCCTTCATACCAGTCCTGGTATACCTTTACTCTTCTTGCGAGCTCAGGCGACTTTACCACTTTTCCATTTTTAAACTCAGCATCGTGGTCCATACCACAAACATTCTCTCCACAGACCAACACGGCTCCGCATATGGCGATGGCAATAGCGGCACCTTCCCAGTTCACCCTGGCTATCTCAGTTGAACCTAAAGCGCCGGTGAAGAAGGGCAACTTCATCTTTATCCTATTATCATTGGCTCCTATCTCAGTAGAAACATCGACAGCAGAAAAAAGAGCCTTATCCGAGTCTGCTTCAATGCCAGCTGCTCCAACACAGCTTCCCTGGATATTAAAGTGGGAGAAATCGACAGGATAATCCTTTTCCGCCCCAGCCAGAACTTTCCCAAAGGGTTGTGGGTAGATCATCTCCTTTCCTCTGAGAGCAGACCTTCCCACCTCGCAATATCCAGGACAGCCATCTACACAGGTCACGCATAGTCCTGATACGGGTGAGGGTGCTACCCTGGTTGTAGTTATGGTTGCTGCACTTGCATTTGGCTTGCTTAAAGACATTATTAACCTCCTTATGTTCTTATGGGGATTCCCTTTCCCTTAAGGTATTCCTTCGCTTTCATTATGGCTATTTCGCCAAAATGGAAAATAGACGCGGCCAGCACTGCCGAAGCTTTTCCAATGATTACTGCTTCGTAAAGATGCTCAAGTTTACCTGCTCCCCCAGAAGCAATAACAGGAATGCTAACGGCTTCAGCTACAGCCCTGGTCATCTCTAAATCGTAGCCCTCTTTGGTGCCATCAGCATCCTTGCTGGTAAGCAAAATCTCCCCGGCACCCAGCTTCTCCACCCTCTTTGCCCAATCAACAACATCTATCCCGGTAGCCTCGCTACCGCTTTTGACCACCACCTCTAATCGAGGAAGGTGACTTTCAGCAGAATTTTTTCGCCCATCGATGGCGATAACAAGTTTCTCCTTCCCAAATCTCCTTGAAGCCTCGCTTATAAGCTCGGCATTTCTCACCGCAGCGGTATTTATTGAGACTTTATCCACGCCAAGAGCAAACAAAGCTTCCATATCTTCAACATTTCTAATCCCGCCCCCTACAGCAAAGGGGATGGTAACCTTTTCAGTTACCTTCTTAACCCATTCCAGCCTTGTTCCTCTACTCTCCACAGTAGCGGAGATGTCGAGAAAAACAAGCTCATCAGCGCCCTCGCGGCAATAAGCCTCTGCCGCCTCCACCGGGTCGCGGGCATCTCTGAGGTTTACAAAGTTTATCCCCTTGACTACTCTCCCTTCCTTAACATCCAGGCAAGGTATGATTCTTACTGTTTCCATTTTGCAACTCCTAGAATCTGGGCAGAGCTTGGCACCTTATGATGGTACTCCTGCCCGGACCGTTTCAACCCGCCATTCTATCCTATTAAGACCCTGGAATCAATATTAATTGCGGGAATACTTACCAGCCACCTGATGTAGTATAATTTGCCATAAGCGAAGAGGAGAAGCTGTATACCATCAAGATTGGAATGGCTCAGGGCAACTCCACGGTTAACCGCTTGGTTGCAGGTTCAAGTCCCGCTTGGGGGAGCTTTTTACTGGACTAACCGCGGGAAACGGATTCTCGACCATCTTGCTTGTTGAGTCTGGCTTCTGGTTTCGCTAATCACTACCCTTCTCTTGTCCTGACGAAACATATATGATAAGATTCTATTGAATCATGATATAATGAACCAATGCTGGAGGAAACTTCAATGGGTGCACTAACAAAGCTAACCAGTGGGGGGCAGATCACTCTTCCTAAGGAAATCAGGATAAAGACCAATATGCAGCCCGGCGATTTTGTTGAGGTCAAGCTTGATGAGGAGGGGCACATTGTGTTGACGCTGAAGAAGCTTGTGGATGCCAACCAGGCCTATTTCTGGTCTGAGGAGTGGCAAGCGGGAGAACGTAAAGCGGATGCGGATATAGAAGCTGGCCGGATGAAGAGGTTCAAGTCAGCCGCTGATGCAGTGAAGTATCTTGAAGGCAAAGCATAGCTGTGGAGATCCTCTTCACTGAGCAATTTGAACAGGTATACGAGAAGCTCACCAAAGCCGAGAAACAGAGCGTCCGCAAAGCACTTACTCTATTGGACGATGACCCCAAATACCCTAGCCTCCGTGTAAAGAAAATGGAAGGCAGGAAGAGCATCTGGGAAGCTTCTCCTTCAAAGAGATTGCGGATGACTTTTAAGATGGTTGGAGAGACCATCTTCATGCGTAACGTGGGGGAGCATGATAAGGTGTTGAGAAGACCGTGACCCTTCTGAATCAATAGGCTAACGGCGGAAAGCGTGATTGCTGGTATCCTTCTCACGACGTTGCTATAATGGAAGGGAAACATCTTACAAAGGTGCGAGGTGCTTAGCCTAGCCGCTATTTCAATCTCTGGTATTGCGCTTGCAATATCGATGTTTATCTTATGCAAACAACATTTGAAACCATTCAGACTTTGGTGTCGTTTCCAGTCGAGTGTCTTTGACGGCCTCGATTACAAGGGACAAGGGTTTCATATAGTCCTACCGATTACTGTGGCAAACGGGGGAGCTAGACCAGGAGTAATTACCAACTGGGCTGTATATCTCCGTAAGATGGACAACCCGAAAGAAGTGTTTGTGTTCCACGGGGCTGGTTCGGTAGATGTTGCGACCCTGATTGATGCTTTGAGGAAAGGGGATGCTAGCTCTGCGAAGATTCTACAGGGGGGTAATCCTGTCATGAGGCTTGGCGGAGGCGAGCAACGTGACATCGGAATTGTATTTGTTGCACCAGAAGTGGGCAGATACACAAAGACAGAATCACAAGGGTTTCGCCCTACCGCGCAGCTGAGTAAGGGGAAATATGACCTCGAGCTCTGGTGCTTCGTAAGAAAATGGGCCAGGTATCACAAGGTAGGCCTTGAACTGAACGACTCAAAAGTAAGAACACTTCAGCAAAGCCGGGGATTCATTAACAACAATGTTCCGGAATTCGATTTACTCAAGCCAGATCTGTATCCGAATCCAAGGGGCAAATCATAAGTTGTTCTGCATCAGGCCGAGCGAGTAACAGGCCTATCTTTCAATGCTACTCCCCCTTCTGGAATGAAAATCTCTCTCTGCCCGGAAGTAGTGTGTGGCGTTTGCCTGCTTCATTTCGGAATAGAAGCTTTATCCTGTCCCACACCAGTAGTCTCTGTGCCCTTAGTCCAGCTAGCCAAAACCGCCAAAGGTTCTCCTCTGAATAAAGGACAGCAACTTTCGCGCTTATCTATCATGGCACCGTGCATTCTTTCCCTTTGAGAAGTGCTTATAGACGTCTGATATAGTATAATCGGCTATTACAGGAAAGCAGAAATGCAGACCATGAGAATCGGAATGGCTCAGATTAACCCCACTGTGGGTGATTTGAGTGGCAATACCAGGAAAATAATACAGTCCATTGGCGAGGCAAAGGCGCTCGGAGTCAACCTGTTGACTTTCCCTGAATTAGCCATAACTGGTTACCCTCCAGAAGATTTGTTGCTCAAGCCACACTTTATTGAGCAAAACAAGGAATGCCTTGAGGAAATAATAGAGTGTTCATCAGACATAGCGGTGGTAGTGGGCTTCGTTGATAGCAACAACGATATATATAATGCAGCAGCAGTAATCTATGATAAAAAATTGGCTGGCGTTTACCACAAAATTTATCTGCCAAATTATGGCGTGTTTGATGAAAATAGATATTTTCAAGCAGGAAAGAAATGCCCTGTGTTTATCATTTATGGCGTCGACATAGGCGTAACCATTTGTGAGGATATGTGGTATGAAACCGGACCGGCAACAGTTCAAGCTTATGCTGGAGCTAGGCTATTAGTTAATATAAGCGCTTCCCCATACCATGTTGGGAAAGGGCGTTTTAGAGAAAGGATGCTTGCTACCAGAGCAGCCGATAACGTAGCCATTGTAGCCCATAACAATCTGGTTGGAGGACAAGATGAGCTGGTTTTTGACGGCGATAGCCTGATTATCAACGAAAAGGGAGAGCTCATTGCTCGTGGGAGACAGTTTGAGGAAGACCTTATAGTAGCCGATTTGGACATAGAATCGGTGTTTCGTTCACAGTTACATGACCCTCGGTGGAGAAAAGATACACCATGGGTGAAAAAGGAACTGGAACAAGCTACTAAGATAGAAGTATCAAATGGATATCCCACGATTACCAAACCATCCTTGCCATCAAGGCAAATTGAACCACTAGACGAACTTGCCGAGATATCCCAGGCTCTCGCCCTTGGCACCAGAGATTATGTGCGCAAAAACGGCTTTAAGAAGGTAGTTATTGGATTATCTGGCGGAGTTGACTCATCTCTGGTAGCTGCCATAGCAGTTGACGCCCTGGGGGCTGACAATGTCATAGGTGTTTCAATGCCCTCTCGCTACACATCACCTGGTAGCAAATCAGACGCAGAAGCGCTAGCAAAGAATCTAGGAATAGAGCTAAGGGTAATACCTATTGAGAAAGCATTTAGTTCATATCTGGAAACGCTGGCAGAGCCTTTCAAAGATACTCAGCCTGATGTAACCGAGGAGAACATTCAGGCACGCATCAGGGGCAATATCCTCTTTGCCTTATCTAACAAGTTTGGCTGGTTAGTGCTTGCTTGCAGCAATAAAAGTGAGACAGCTACAGGCTATACCACTCTTTACGGAGATATGGCTGGAGGGTTCATTCCTCTCAAGGATGTGCCTAAAACAACGGTTTCCAAATTAGCCAGATACAAGAATCGCCGGGCAGGAAAAGAGGTAATACCATCCAGTGTCTTAACCAAAGCACCATCAGCTGAGCTCAGGCATGACCAGAAAGATACAGATACTCTGCCATCTTATGAATCATTAGACCCTATTTTGAAAGCATACGTGGAAGATGATATGACGCTTGACCAGATTGTAGCCATGGGTTTTGACGCTGAGATAGTTATGAAAGCGGCTCGCTTGGTGGACAGGAATGAATACAAGCGCCGCCAGGCTGCTCCGGGTATAAAGATAACCCCCAGGGACTTTGGCAGAGATAGGAGATTGCCTATAACTAACCGATTTAGAGAATAAATCAGTCGAGAAGAAGGTGAAGCAGCGTGAGAAAAATAGGTGGTATCTTATTGGGAATCGGACTGGGCATTTTGGTGGGCTGGGGGCTTTATTGGTTCTTCAGCCTGGCTTTCCCTTCATTGCCCTTGGCTGTTAAGATTGCCATTGCTGCTGTAGCTATAGGGCTTATTATTCTCCTGGCATCACTGGGGCGGGAGAGATATCAAGCATCAAAGAAAGAGAAGGAGAAATTCAAAGGGGTAGAAAAATGATTGTGGTTACAGCAGAGCAGATAGAGGGCAAAAGGATAACTGAGACCCTGGGCTTAGTTAGAGGCAGCACCATCAGGGCCAGGCATGTGGGGCGTGATGTTATGGCTGGCTTACGGAATATCGTCGGCGGCGAGGTTAAGGATTACACTGTAATGCTGGCGCAGGCTCGGGAGGAAGCTCTGCAGAGGATGATTGAGCAAGCTGAGAATATTGGAGCTAACGCTGTAGTAGGTACTAGGTTTGTGACCTCGATGGTAATGTCGGGAGCTGCCGAGATGGTAGCTTATGGGACAGCAGTAAAGGTTATGTAAATGATACTTTTAGGAAGGGCTCGATACTCTAGGGGAAAGCTCTGCTGAGCAATAGTTTCGGCATGGACTGATGAAGATGAATGGCAAGAAAAAAATTGGGGTTCTCGCTTTGCAAGGTGCTTTCGTCGAGCATATGGCTAGTTTGGAAAAATTAGGGGCTGAAGCATCGCCTGTACGTTTGCCTCGAGACCTGGAAAACTTAGATGGACTCATCATACCTGGCGGGGAATCCACCACAATTGCGCAATTGATGTTGTTTTACGGTTTTACGAAAGTGTTGAGAAAATTAAGCCAGGATGATTTCCCTATATTTGGGACTTGTGCTGGCATGATTTTGCTGGCAAAAAGCACCCTCGATTTAGATGCAGAGACCATCGGAGCTATGGATATAAAAGTAAGGCGCAATGCTTTTGGCAGACAGGGCGATAGTTTTGAGATATCCTTATCGGTGCCGGCCTTGGGCGAAGTTCCCTTCCCTGCTGTGTTCATTAGGGCGCCTGTTATTGTGGAGACTGAACCTGGAGTGGAAATCCTGGCTAGTCTTCCTGACGGCACTCCTGTAGCCGCTAAGCAAAAAAACTTGCTGGTTTCAGCTTTCCACCCTGAACTGAATTCGGACCTGAGATTTCATGCCTATTTCTTGGATATTGCCTCGCGAGGACGGATTCACTAAGAACTCGAGGATTTTTTGGGTAATGAATGCTTGCCTGAATTGCTAGCATTTCTCTAGTTGATTCTGGTTCTAATCTGTGGTTTGATGGCATCAAAATACTGTAAGGAAAAGCATTACTGAATGAATATTGAAGATCGAGCCCGGGCTAAGGAGCATGTGCTCAGGTTAGCTAAAGAGCAGGGCGTTAAATTCATAAGGTTGTGCTTCACAGACATATTGGGGTTTCTTAAAAGCTTCGCTATCACTTTCGAGGAATTGGAGACGGCTTTAGAATCAGGCAGTGGTTTTGATGGTTCATCCATTCATGGCTTTGCCCGAATTGATGAGAGCGATATGGTAGCTTTGCCTGACCCAAGCACCTTTCAAATCCTCCCCAGGCAACCAAAGGAACATAAAACTGCCAGTATGTTTTGCGACATTCACTGGCCAGGAGAACTACTTTTTGAAGGCGACCCTAGATATGTGCTGAAAAGAAACTTGAAGAGAGCTGCTGATTTGGGCTATACCTTCTACGTTGGTACCGAAATGGAGTATTTCTACTTCCAGGATTCCCAGTCGCCTCAATTCTTAGACCAAGGCGGTTACTTCGACTTAACTCCACCCGACATAGCTACTGATTTGAGAAGAGAAACAATCCTCGTCCTGGAAGAGATGGGTATTGGTGTAGAATACTGCCATCACGAAGCTGCTCCTAGCCAGCATGAGATAGTGCTGCGGTACACTGATGCCTTGACCATGGCTGACAATGTAATGACTTACAAGTTAGTAGTCAAGCAAGTAGCTCAAGAACATGGCGTTTACGCCACCTTCATGCCCAAGCCGGTGTTTGATGTAAATGGCAGCGGGATGCATGTCCATATGTCATTGTTTAAAGGTAATAGGAATGCCTTCTTTGACGAAAATGACCCTTATCATCTATCCAAGACAGCTAAACATTTTGCTGCTGGCTTACTAAAACATGCACCTGAGATTACCTCTATTACTAACCAGTGGGTGAATTCTTATAAGCGCCTCATTCCAGGCTACGAAGCTCCTGTATACATCACCTGGGCGAGAAGAAACCGCGCTGATTTAATCAGAATACCTGAACATAAGCTAGGGAAAGAGAATGCTACCAGGATTGAGTTTAGGTCTCCCGATCCCGCTTGTAATCCCTATTTGGCTTTAAGTGTTATGCTTGCTGCAGGACTGGAAGGAATGGAGGAAGAATATGAACCGTCACCGCCTTTGGAGAGAAATGTTTTTGAAATGACTGAGGAGGAGCGGAGAGAAAAGAACATAGGCACACTACCTGGCAGCTTGTATGAAGCTTTACAACTTAGCAAGGAAAGCGAATTGGTCAGGAAGGCTTTGGGGCAGCACGTATTCAACACCTTTATTCAGAATGGACAGCTAGAATGGGATCGCTACCGTAGCCAGGTAACTGACTATGAACTCAGACGGTATCTGCCTATCTTGTAGTTTGATGTTATGTCAATTATGGTAGCTGGTTTGCCTAAATCACCATCTAAAAACCAAAGGAGAGTCGGTGACCTCTGTTGGCGTTGATATTGTAGAGGCGGAGCGTATTGAATCAGCAACCAGGCAGTGGGGGAAGCGCTTTTTAGACCGAGTTTATACTGAAGCTGAGCTCAAGCTTTGCCGGGATAGAGTCTTACCCTTAGCTGCTCGATTTGCTGCCAAGGAGGCAGTGATGAAAGTCCTGGGCACTGGTGCCAAAGGCATTAGCTGGCGTGAAATCGAGATTCTGGCTGATGGTAATGGTAAGCCTTTAGTCAAGCTTTATGGCCGAGCTAGAAACAAAGCTGAAGAGCTAAACCTGAACGGATTTTCTATCAGCCTCTCCGATACGAAGCAACTCGCTATTGCTGTAGCTATAGGTAGCTCTAACTCTTGTTAGTTGCCTCTCGAAGGTACTGGCTAAAGCCTTTGACGCTATTTAGGAGGAATCCCCTTTCCCTTTCCCCGAAGTGAGATTTAACTATATAATCACAGCTTTCGTCTTGGCTAAGTAGCTTGTGGTAAATTTTGTCGGAACTTTCCTCGTTCATAATGCCATCAAATATGATTCTCCGCCACAAATTTAGCTGATTTCCATAGGAAAGGAGCTTGTTAACGGAGTCTGTAGCAGGGCCAAAGTGAGCATAGCAAAGAAGAGCGGGCTCCAATCTGACAAGCTTGTCTATTGAAGATAACATTTGCTCGAGATCGAATGGCGGAGGAGTAGAAGGCCGAATTCTCCCTAGGGTATATACCCCTCCTGCCTCGCCAATGAAGAGAATTTTATTTTTCCTTTCCAGAAAGCTTAGATGATGGGGAGCATGGCCGGGGGTAAGAAGCGCTTCGAGTTCGATACCTTCACCCAAATCGAAGATTTCCCCCTCATCAGGGGTTAGGATTCTTTCCTCGGGGACCGGGTATATCATACCATATGCCTCTGCTAGTTCACCAAGAATCTTTTTGCTCCCCTGCCAGAGTTTTTCTGGATCGACCAAATACTTTTTCCCTCTCTCATGAACCACAACTTTTGCTCGCGGCATGGCTGGCAATATCTTTCCTATGCCACCGGCATGGTCAATATGGATATGCGTGATAAAGATATACTCTACATCCCCAGGGTCAACTCCAAGTTCGTCTAACCCCCGAAGAATATTTTGTGAGCAGCTTGAAGGCCCGACATCAACCAAAGCAAGCTTTTCCCTTCTAATAACGTAGCATCCAATAAACTGTTCGAATCCTGGAATAGCTAGTTCCAAATCAAGAAGGCTTACCTTTTCTGCTACCGGGTAAATTTCCATGGCAAAGCAGACCTTTTATAATTATAGGACTCTCACTTCACTTCGTCTATTCAAGGAGTCTTGTTTACTGGCAGCGCGTAATCTAAACTGAGTAAGTTGCGTATGGCGTAAGAGGTGTCTGACCTGAAGTTGAAATTCTGACCCACAGCAATGGTGAACCTTTAGTTAAACTTTATGGTCGAGCCAGTAATAAAGCTCAAAAGCTGAGTCTGAGTGAACTTTCCGTTAGCCTTTCCGATACCAGGCAACACGCTGTTGCTATAGCAATAGGCACATAAATTTCAGGCACCACATATCTTTACTAGCCTTGGTTACATGTTATAATAAGACCTAAATTAGAAGGCATCGATTAGGAAAGAGCAGGCTAGTATGAGCAGTACAGAAGGTAAAATAGAAGTTAGACCCATGAATCTTAAAGACACCGACGCTATCCTTTCCATTGATAAGGAAATAAGAGCAGCAGGGAAAGCCATTACTTACGCAAATTTGACTACTGAATATGTCTTATCCACTGACAGGAAAGCAAGTTATCAGGACAATCCAACTAGCTATGTAAGTTCGATTACTGGAAACGTAGCAGCACTACTTGACTTTAGCTTTGTAGCTGAAGCTGATGGTCAGGTTCGTGGCTTTATTTTGGGCCAGTTGGCATGTCTGCGTGAAGCTGCTACCGATCTAGGCGTAATTCAAATGATAGGGGTTCACCCCAAGTATCAGCGGAAAGGTATTGGCGCTAAGCTTGTCAATGCACTAGCTGACAAATATCGCTCCAAAGGTATTAAAATAATGCGCATAGGAATAGACCACCGAGATAAGAGCTTGCTTAGTTTGGTTGAGGATATGGGCTTCGGCGTTGGTCGACTTATAGTTTATGCCAAGATCTTGTAAGGTGTGACTCCCACTTCTCTCTAAATCCTCTTTAGTTCTTAAAACATTCCCATGTCAGCCTTTCCCATGCTAAACCATACGTAGTGGCTGCAGCAATAGGCACATAATCTAGTTCAGATAGCCGAGTGACACCTCAAAGTGGGGGGTTATCTTCCACTTTAAGTTTGGGCAAGCCATAGCAGTTCCCTGTGTCATTGCGAGCTGAAGGCGCGGCAATCTCAGGGATTGCTTGTCTCTATCGCTCCTTGCAATGACAAAAGGGAGTAACATCGAGGCTAACCCTTGTAAGCAAAACCAGGCTTAATTTGCGGCCGCCTCTAGTGTTCGCCTGCAGTGACTTGTTAGGCGACCTTCTCGTACCAAACAGAGATGAACAGTTTACTGTGATCGAAGCTTACCCAATGGGCAGATTGCTTGATGCTAATCACTCTGGTAGAGAGATTCTTTTCGAGCCAGCTATTGCTCTCATTCTCAAGATCGAGTTAGTTACTTTCCTTCTTGCCCAAAGGAGTGTCTTTTGCGAACAGTTTTACTTTCATTTGGTTCTCCTTAATTATTCATGTAGGCGCCTAATTGCTGATTATACGGAAGACTTTCTACATATGCAGGAGCCCCCCATTATCTCCCCGCCAGAACCACTTCCCTTTACAAAATTGCGATTGCATTCCGCACGGGCACAGACTCATGGTGTAGTATGTACCGTTAGTCACTCAAGAAATTCTGCTATAATTGGCACCAGCTATGCTGGCTAAAGTAACAAGCTGCGCCGTGGTTGGGCTGGAGGGAGCCCTGGTGGATGTGGAGGTTGACATTTCGCCTGGGTTACCCTCCTTTACGATTGTAGGCTTGCCAGATAAAGCGGTTCAAGAAGCAAGAGAGAGGGTAAGGTCAGCTATAAGAAACTCTAACTACAAATTCCCTACCAGACGCATTACTGTTAATTTGGCCCCGGCAGACTTGAAAAAGGAAGGCCCTGCTTATGACCTGCCCATAGCCATAGGCATACTAATTAGCTCCCAACAGCTATATGCTGACGCTGACCTTTCACACAGCATCTTCTTAGGCGAACTCTCCCTTGATGGCAAACTACGCCACACTCATGGCATATTGCCTATGGTAGCTTTAGCCAAGGATAAAGACCTATCCAGTGTGTTTGTGCCTTCGGATGATGTTAAAGAGGCATCCTTAATAAGGGGTATGCACATATTTCCTGTAGAATCGCTCGCTCAATTGGTCACTCACCTTCACGGGGAAATAGGCATTCCTGAATACCACAGTGAAACAAACTGGCAACAAGAAATCCGCCACGATTACGTCTTTGACCTTACTTACGTTAAGGGACAGGAACATGCCAAGAGGGCTCTAGAGATAGCAGCGGCAGGAAGGCATAATATCCTGATGATTGGGCCACCAGGAAGTGGTAAGACCATGTTAGCTCGCTCCTTGCCTTCGATATTGCCTAGGTTAACCATGGAGGAGGCCATAGAGGTGACTAAAATTTACAGCGTCAGTGGATTGCTGCCACAGGATACCCCTATCATTGTGGAGCGTCCTTTTCGCTCTCCTCACTACACCATCTCCCATGCTGGCTTGGTGGGAGGGGGGCAATGGCCACGGCCCGGGGAGATAAGCCTGAGCCATCATGGAGTGCTCTTTCTGGACGAATTCCCTGAATTTGGACATGCTTCCCTGGAATCTTTGCGCCAGCCAATGGAAGACAGAACAGTCACAGTCAGTCGCGTTCAGGGCAGTGTTACCTTTCCCGCCAGCTTTATGCTGGCATCAGCTATGAATCCTTGTCCCTGTGGCTATTATGGAGATCCGTTTAAGGAGTGTAAATGCTCAGCAGGGGAAATTTCCCGTTATCACAAGAAGATAAGCGGACCTTTACTAGATCGCATTGACCTCTTTATTGATGTTCCCCATATCGATTATGAAAAGCTCACTGAAGATAAGCCTGCAGAGGCCTCAGAAAAGGTTAGAGGTAGAGTCAAGGCAGCTCACGAAATCCAGCTTGGGCGCTTTCAAGGAACAGAACTCTATTGCAATGCTGATATGACACCTAAGGAGGTCAAGGAATTCTGCATTGTAGAGTCAGCATCACAAAATTTGCTTCGCGCTGCTATGAAACAACTTCACCTCACCGCCCGTTCTTTCCACCGTATCCTTAAGCTTTCCCGAACCATCGCTGATTTGGAAGGTAGCGACATCATCAAGGCATATCATGTAGCTGAAGCTTTGCAGTACCGGCGTAAGGAATTTATGTAACTCAGGCTTGCTTGGCTGGCTCATAATTAGCTGAGGAAGCTTAATATAAAACCAGCCACAAAACTCCGCCAGCGATTGCCAGTATAATGCCAATGATAAGGGAAATCCTGCCACCTATTTGCCATGCATTTAGCCAGGGACGCTTCGGCTCATGGGTTACAAATTCCTTCACGTCTCTCTTGGTAAGTAATATAGAATTATAGTATTTGTTCCTTTCCATCTTATTCCAAAGAGTGAAAGCGACACCGAGAAGGATAAAAAAGCCTCCCATCCCCAAGATAGCTTGGCAAGTGACAAGTGGCATGGCACTTAATCCCTCCCTGAAAATTCAGGGAATTTTCAGGGAACTCTACTTAATTTCTACAACTGCTCCAGCACCTTCCAACTTCTGTTTTGCTGTATCGACTTCCTCCTTAGAGACGCCTTCTTTCACTACTTGTGGAGCAGCTTCTACCAAATCCTTGGCTTGTTTTAGTCCTAGGGAGGTTATTTCGCGTACCGCCTTGATAACCTCGATTTTTCTTTCACCAAAGCTCTTTAAGGTGATGCTGAATTCTGTTTTTTCTTCTGCCGGGGCTGCTTCTGCTGACTCACTGGGAACCGCTGCTGGTGCTGCCGCCATAGCCATGGGAGCAGCACTGACTCCAAATTCGCTCTCCAAAGTCTTAACCAAATCAGATAGGTCCATCACTGTCATATTCCTAATGGCAGCAATAATCTCTTCTTTGGTCAATCCTTCAGCCTCTTTCTTTGCCTTCGAAGATTTCTTTACTCCTGTCTTTTCTTTAGTTTCTTCTTTTAGTTCCTCCGGCGGCATACTTTCCTCCTTTATTATTCACTAAGTTTTTGACTCCTACTCTGTAACACGTTCAATAGCCCTTGTAAGGGAGAATTGAGAACATTATGTAACCTTACTATGGTGGCTTGCAATCCAGCTATTAGCTGAGAGATAAGAACCTCCGTAGGCGGTAAACTAACAAGGTTTAGCACTTCCTCTGGCGCAAGTACTCGTTCTCCCAGCAATGCCCCCCTAATTTGCAAAGTTGATTCTGTGGATTTGATATATTGACTGAGAACTCTAGCTGGATTGACTACGTCACCATGGCCAAAGGCCAGAGCCACAGGACCCTCGATTATATCCACTATATGTTCCCTATCTGCCTTGTCAGCAGCAAAACGTGTTAAGGTATTTCTGACCACATGGTATTCAGTATCTGCCTTTGCCAAGGTATTGCGCAATTCATCCATTTGCTTGGCCGTGAGGCCCTGATAATTGGTAGCAATGATAATAGTGCTTCGAGATAAGTCGTCAGCTAATTTATTGATTATTTGCGTCTTCTCTTCTCTTAACATCTTTCCATCCTGGGAAGAAAAATCCTATACTAGCTAACCTGTCCCTAACAAGGAAGGGCACTGCTAGGAAGGCATTTCTTCCCTTGACCTTCTAACAAATAAGGGGATAACGTTGGGAGAGCATTCTCTTCCTACCAGGATTGCTGAGGCACTTCGTACTTCGGAAGGACACAAGAGCCTCAGCAGGCAAATCCTTTAAACCTTTTAAGGTACCTGCTATCACTGGCACCAATATCTATTTTAACAAAATTTCGGGCTTTAGTCCCAAGACTAAATTGTATTCTTATTTAGATTTCTTCTTATTTGCTTTAGCAAATCTAACTAGCTAGAGACAGCAATGATCCCATATCAAGCTTGAATCCTGGGCCCATGCTGGTGCACAGGGACACACTCTTGATGTATTGACCCTTAGCTCCACTAGGCTTTGCCTTAACTATAGCTTCAACCACTGCTGCTACATTTTCTAGAAGCTTATCATTGTCAAAACTGATTTTCCCAATAGGTAAATGGATAACCGCTGTTCTATCTAAGCGAAACTCAGCTCTACCCATACGAGCCTCGCTCACAACTCGGGGCAAGTCCTGAGGTGGCACCATAGTACCAGACTTAGGATTGGGCATCAATCCCCGTCGTCCTAAAATACGCCCGAGCTTTGCTACCTTGGGCATCATGTCAGGAGTAGCTACAGATACATCGAATTCAAGCCATCCATCTTCAATTCGCTTAACAAGCTCATCCCCTCCAACATAATCAGCCCCTGCTTCTTCAGCTAATTTTATTGCTTCACCTTGGGTAAACACAAGCACACGTGTCCTTTTCCCCAACCCGTTAGGCAATAGTACTACTCCTCGCACTTGTTGATCGGCACTGCGTGGATCAACACCCATTTTCAAATGGAGCTCAACAGTTCCATCAAATGCAGCATAAGAAGCCTTCTTAGCTAAATCAACGGCCTCTTCAACTGAGTAAGTCTTTGACTTATCTACAAGTTTACTAATTTCCTGGTATTTCTTACCGTGTTTTGCCACTTAGTTATACTCTCAAAATTCTACAAATTTTTAGGTGGATCAAACCTACTCCACGTCTATTCCCATGCTTCGAGCTGTACCTATAACAATACTCGCCGCCTTATCGATATCGGTAGTATTGAGGTCTTTCACTTTACTTCGAGCAATTTCGTAAATCTTGTCCTTGCTTATCTTGTCTTCTAAATTTTCATTCCCCGGGGTACCGCTACCTTTTTCCACTCCTAAAGCGTGGCATATTAAATCAGAAACAGGTGGCATCTTGGTCACAAAGCTAAAGGAACGATCGACATACACAGTTATCTCAGCGGGAATTATAAAACCTTCCTGGGAGACAGTTCGCTCATTGTATTCTTTACAAAAAGCCATAATATTGATACCGTGTTGTCCCAAAGCAGGTCCCACCGGAGGTGCTGGGGTAGCTTTACCTGCTGGGATTTGCAACCTAATGATCGTTTTTACCTTCTTTGCCATGTTACGACATCCTAATAATCTGTAGACTTTTCAAGGAACCTTCGTTATATACTCTCCACTCCTAAAAGGTCCAGTTCTACAGGTGTTTCCCTGCCAAAAAGTGATAGCAAGACTTTCACTTTGCCCTTGTCCAGATTAATTTGATCTACCTTGCCAATAAAATCAATGAATGGGCCGTTCGTCACACGCACACTCTGCCCTTCCCTAAAAGTCACTTTAACCTCGGAAGGAGCCTCCTGCATGCGTTGCAAAATGGCGTTCGCTTCTTCTCTAACTAAAGGAACAGGTTTAACGCCAGTACTCACAAAGCCAGAAACGCCAGGGGTATTCCGTACTACATCCCAGCTATGCTCATCTAGTTCCATGTTAATCATAATATAGCCAGGGAAAGCTTTCTTATCTACAGTGCGACGCTTCCCGACTTTGATTTCGATCTCCTTAGCGGTGGGTATCACTATATCAAATATCTTATCATCTACATCCATATATTTAATTCGCTGCTTCAGGTTTCTCTTAGCTTGTTCCTCATGCCCGGAAGAAACATATAATAAGTACCACTCTCCATTAAGCATCTCTTTAGCCACCTAATAAGAAACTAGCTAACAGCCTGGTGAAGCCATAATCTAAAGCACCTAGGATGCCCCCTACTGTAACACAGACAATAATAACCAGTAAACTTAATCTGAAGGCCTCCTGCCTTGTTGGCCAGTGCGCTTTTCTTAATTCTTCTACTACCTCAGCAAAGAACCTAAGTCTCGACTTCTTAGCTGGTGCAGCAACAGACTTGACAACTTTAGTTTTTTGAGTATGGCCTGTCATACAGTTTGCTTCTCTCCGCTCGCCATGGCACTACCTCGCTTCCCTATGAAGAGTATGGATGCGGCAATAAGGGCAGTACTTGTTTAGCTCCAACCGCTGGGGATCATTCCTCTTATTCTTTGTCGTAACATATGTTCTCCGTTGACATTGGTTACAAGCCAAATGGATAATTGTGCGCAGTTCACCCTTCTTCTTGGCCATATCTATGCACTAATCTTGGTGAACACTCCTGCGCCTACTGTCCTTCCACCTTCCCTGATAGCGAAACGCAATCCATCTTCCATGGCTACAGGAGAGATAGTCTTGATTTTCATATGGGTTAAGCTATCCCCAGGCATAGCCATTTCGACACCCTCAGGGAGGCTTATCTCGCCAGTAACATCCATAGTCCTGACATAGAACTGAGGCTTATATCCATTAAAGAAAGGAGTATGCCTGCCGCCTTCTTCCTTAGTTAATATATACACTTCAGCTTCGGCTTCGTCATGAGGCTTAACTGTGCCAGGTGCCGCCAAGACTTGACCTCTCTGTATCTCATCTCTATCTATACCCCGCAATAGCACACCTATAGCATCACCAGGCTCCGCCTCAGTCATGCCCTTGTGAAACATTTCCAAGCTAACTGCTGTTGTCTTCCTGGTTTTTCCTAACCCTACAATCTCTATCTCATCTCCAGCCTTGATGGTCCCACGCTCAACCCTGCCTGTAGGCACAGTTCCTCGCCCTTTTATACTAAACACATCTTCCACTGGCATCAAGAAAGGTTTATCTTTATCTCTCTTTGGCATGGGAATATATTCATCTATGGTATCCATCAACTTCCATATTCCACCACACCATTGACATTCTCTTTTGCCGCAGCCACATTCCAGAGCCTTGAGAGCACTTACTCTCACAATAGGGACTTCATCTCCGGGGAAGTTGTAACTTTTTAGCAAGTCTCTAATCTCCATCTCCACCAAATCCAACAACTCAGGGTCTTCCATCAAGTCTACTTTGTTGAGAGCCACCATTATGCGGGGAACTTCCACTTGCCTGGCTAGGAGAACATGCTCCCTAGTTTGTGGCATAGGCCCATCGTCAGCAGCAACAACCAAAATAGCTCCGTCCATTTGAGCTGCTCCAGTTATCATGTTCTTAATGTAATCAGCATGCCCAGGGCAGTCAACATGGCAGTAGTGTCGAATGGCGGTTTCATACTCAATATGGGCAATGGCAATTGTCAACCCTCGGGCTTTCTCCTCAGGAGCGTTATCTATGGAATCGAAGGCACGAAACTGAGCTTGACCAGCTTTGGACAACACCTGAGTTATGGCTGCAGTCAATGTGGTTTTGCCATGATCAACATGTCCTATAGTACCCACATTGAGGTGTTCTTTAGTGCGCTCATAAACTTTTTTAGCCATTTTGACTAACCTCCTTCATCTAAAGCCCACAACCAGATTCGAACTGGTGACCCCGTTCTTACCAAGAACGTGCTCTGCCTGCTGAGCTATGTGGGCCTATTTTACCATATATAGTGGAGGGGGTAGGATTCGAACCTACGTAGCCCAAACGGGCGGCAATTTTACAGACTGCTCCGATTAACCACTCCGGCACCCCTCCCAACCCTAAATCTATCACAAAGCTTAACAAAAATCCACTAGCCCGAGAGGGGACTCGAACCCACTAACCTACCGATTACAAATCGGTTGCGCTACCATTGCGCCACTCGGGCAACTTTTGGCTGGATAGTATAAATAAGAGAGAATATAATGTCAACTGAAGGTGGGCTCTTTGTTGGAGTACTATGATTTTGTCACTACCCCAAAATCCTTTGAAGTGCCATTTCTTCATCTGAACTAGTTCAACTTCTGTGGCCTCAGTTCGGCAAGGTTGACATACCAGCTCGAAAACTGCCAATCAAGGGCAAGATTCTTGTTCTTGTAGCGCCAATTAAGCTAACGCCTGATGCTCATGCTTGTCCTATTTCCCTAGGTGTGTCCGTTGTCTTGCCTGTTATCAATAAAGGTACAGCGGATTACACGATGATGACTGCCCTGGCCCCGACCTGTATTATTACTGATACACTGAATTTGATTGCAAGAACTATTTCTGTCTTGACAAACCGAAGGGCTACCAGATTTCACAATATTACATTTCTATTGGAAGCCAGGCGCACCTCCATTTAGTTTTATGGGAGAGAGGCTCTACAATGATTATGTTGCTCCTAGTTGGTCGCAAGCATCAATGACATACCTGAGGTAAGCGAGCGATGGTCCCCCTCCCATTTTTACTGCCACAAATCCTGTTTCCATTATTTCCTCTCTGCTGGCTCCTGCATCAATTGCTTTCTTTGTATGAGATGCGATGCAGAAGGTGCAATGCACAGCTATGCCAAGAGCAAGGCTAACAAGTTCTTTTACCTTCGTGGAGAGCACGCCTGCTTTTCCTGCTTGTTGACTGAACTTCATGTATGCTTCATAGAATGCTGGGTCCGCTTCCTCTATTTGCTCCATAGTCTTTCCTGCTTGTTCAAGATAATATTTCATATCAGCTGCAACATTTCCCATTTTTACTGTCTCCTTTTATTCCAAACTTGAATTATTGTTAATCTCAAATCCTTTTCACTTTTACCTCCTGGTCTATTCTAATTTAGGCGAAAACATTCCACCTGTGGCAATTTATGCTTAGCTGATACCAGCTAAGTCAAAAACCTGTCGGCTTTATTACGAATTTTGTGAGAAAAGAGCAAGATGTTCGGAGCTTCATGACAGGGGAGTTATTCATTTCCATCATTTATGGTCGGGGTGAGAGGATTTGAACCTCCGACCTCATGGTCCCAAACCATGCGCGCTAGCCACTGCGCCACACCCCGTGTTTACTTAACTTCTGATTTCAGGTTGAAATCCCACTGACAGCAAATGCCGTCCTTATTTTTCCTGGGAGGTAACATCAAATGGCGCACCTCTATATTTGGGTTAAAATACTCAGCATATTTTTTGAAGATTAGGGGCTCTACTGTTTTGCATATCTTCTCTTCTCGGCCTGTTCCTTCGTTTTCCAACGCAGTCAATGTAGGGCAGTCGGTGATAGTTAGTATAACATGGTTTTTGTTTTCAACCCCCAATTTATATTTGAGCACCCAAAACCATGGACTAACCTGCAAAGCTTTAATGAGAGTGATAACATCCCTTCCCTGGATTTTCAATAGTTTTGTAAGCTTGCCCAATTCGTATTTGATTTCTTTTTCCCAGACCCATATATCACAAGCTAAGGCCTCATCATCATTTATTCTTTCTTTAACAGACAGATACCAAAACCCATCTATTGCCGAATATAACTTAGCGTACATTTTGGTTAAGCTCACGAGTGTATCTTTAGCCAACTTATCAAAACTTATGTTTGGGTCAAATGCTCCGCTATAATCTTCCAGCATTTACATATCCTGCTTTTAAGCAACCATGACTACCAAGAATCTTGTGATTTGGCCTGATTCAGTTTCCATAATCAAGACAAATCTATCTTTTCCTGTATTAAATTATAGTTGACTTTCAGAGGCACAGTAATCTCAGCCAAACTCACATTCCCATTATATAAATTGCGCTACCTTCATTTTAAGTTTGGCGTATGACTTATCTACCTTTTCTTGAATCCTTTTAATTTCTTCATCCGGCAAGTGGCGATATCGCCCTTGTAGCTTCAAGTATTCCTCAACTGGTTTAAGCTTAGGGCGGTCGATATTCAATTTGTAGTGACCCTCTTCCACTTCATAAAGAGGAAAGATACCTGTTTCCACAGCAAGCCGACCTATCTCAATAGTCCTCTCTGTGGCAGTCCTCCACCCTGTGGGGCAAACAGACAGGATATGTACGTACGCTGGGCCTTTGCTCTCTGCCCCTTTCTTAACTTTGTTCATTAAGTCAAAAGGATAGCTGGGACAAGCTGTAGCTGCATACGGTATATCATGGGCAACAGCAATTTCAACCATGTTCTTCTTCCAGGTGGTTTGCCCAATGCTGATTTTCCCTGCAGGTGCAGTGGTCGTTGAAGCTCCATAGGGTGTAGCACTCGACCTTTGGATTCCTGTGTTCATATATGCCTCATTATCAAAACAGAGATACAAGAAGTTATGGCCTCTTTCGAACGCTCCAGATAAAGCTTGAAGTCCTATATCGCTTGTTCCTCCATCTCCAGCTATAGCGACGCATTTAATATCACTTTGGGGCATCTTGCCTTTCTTCATCAAAATCTTCAATCCAGCTTCAGCACCGGAGATTTCAGCAGCAGTATTTTCAAAGAGTGTATGTATCCAAGGGACTCGCCATGACGTAACAGGAAGCGGCGAAGTGCATATCTCCATACATCCAGTGGCGCAGGCGATTATTACATTCCCTCCTAGAGCTTTGCAGGCGAGTCTTAATGCCAAGGCTTCACCACAGCCAGTACAAAAACTATGTCCCGCGGCAAAGAACTCCTCTGTGGTTACGAGATTTTTGCCGAATTTTATGATTCTTTCCTCCATTTTTACCCTCCTATGTTTACCATCTCGCCTCTTATGCCCACCGTCTCTAGCATCTTTTCCGACCCCTTTTCTGCAATCTCCCTGCCTCTGTCAATAACATACTCAAAATCCTTCACGGATATATCCCTTCCACCCAAGCCACCTGTGATACTAACTACTTTTGGTCTTGGCGCTTCATCATATAAAACTGATTTAACTTCAGAAAAGACTGGGCCTCCCATTCCGCAGGAAATGCACCGGTCAAAAACAACGAGGACCTCTGCACTCTTTACTGCCTGGCGGAGTTCCTCAAATGGGAAAGGCCTCCAGAGACGCAAACTTATGAGCCCTACGGATTCTCCCTTGTCTCTCTTCTCATCTATCACAATCTTTGCCGTCTCGCTAAAGCTTCCCATGGTCAAAAGCAACGTTTTAGCTCCTTCTGTCCTATATGGCTCAACGGGGTGGTAATAACGGCCGAATATATCCCCAAATTCTTTAAATCCTTGAATTATCACCCCCTTGGATTTCCTGAATGCCACCTCCTGAGCTATCTTTGCTTCTGAATATATATCGGGTGGGCCAAAAGCTCCATGGGTCATGGGTTTAGCAGGGTTTAGAGCAAATGGGTACTGGAATTTGGGTAGAAATCTATCTACTTTCTCTTGCTCTGGCAAGAATAATGGCTCGGTTACATGCGATAGGGTAAACCCATCAAAATGAACCATCACGGGAAATAGAACTTTGGGGTCTTCGCCTACACGAAAGGCCCAGAGAGTCATATCAAATGCCTCTTGATTATTCTGACAAAACACCTGAATCCAGCCAGTGTCCCTAACAGCCATAGCATCGGAATGGTCTCCCCAAACGCTCAGTGGTGCGGAGAGAGCTCTATCGCATATCACCATAACTATGGGAAATCTCATGGATGAAGCGACATAAACAGCTTCGTGCATAAGTTCCAATCCTTGACCTGCAGTAGTAGTGAAAGTTCTCGCACCAACTGCTGCGGACCCAAGGCAAGCACTCATAGCTGAATGCTCTGATTCAACAGGTATATAAGCTGCATCTAATTCGCCATTGGCTACCATCTCGGCAAGCCGTTCAGGAATATGCGTCTGAGGTGTTATGGGATAAGCAGCAATGACATCAACATCGGCCATTTTGACTGCTTCAGCAGCTGCGTGTGAAGCTTCTAACGCTACTCTTTTACTCATACTTCTTCCTCCTCCATCATTGTTATAGCTTCCTTGGGGCACACACTGGCACAAATGCCACACCCTTTACAGTAAAAAAGATCGGGCTCATAATGCCCATCATCAAGAAGCTTAATGGCTGCATCAGGACAATAGAGCCAGCACAAGCCACATTTGTTACATTTCTCTCTATCCAGTATGGGCCTTTGAGATCTCCAGTCTCCAGTTCTACGTAAGCTAGCACTTCCCGGCTCTGTGAGTATATTGCCAATTTCCATATCTCTCCAGGTGAAATCGTATGCTGTTTTTAGCTTTTTCTCCCCCATTTTTACTCCTTTATTACAGTTTCCTTATAGGCTTTTTTCATCGCCTCAATATTACCCTCAGCTTGTATCCCCAAGCGCTCCTGTAATCGTTCAACCAAAGAGTCTATCCTGACTGCCTTAGTAATCTTTAGTAGTGCGCCAGCCATAGCAATGTTAGTGATAGGTAGTCCTATTGTTTCCCTGGCGATCCTTGTTGCGTTAACTGCAGCTACAGGCCAGTTAAAACCAAATTCAGCCTTCAACTCATCTGGGGATTTTCTGGGATTAATTATGATTTTACCTTTATCCTCAGGAAAGCGAGAACTGGCGTCTCTCTTCTTTCAGGTTCAGAACTAGGAAATGATTGGGCATGCTTTCCCTTCGCTTATGGCAGCCCTCGCAACCAATTATGCTGAGGTCACTGCTCCCAGTCCTCATCTACCATATCGTCTCACCTCGAGAAGCTCAACCATAACGCAGGACCTCCTTATCATAAAAAGCGCCCCTGAAGGGACTCGAACCCTTGCACCTGGCTCCGGAGGCCAGCGCTCTATCCTCTGAGCTACAGGGGCTACTTCATTTTTAATAGTATATCACAAAGCCACGTTGGAACTGAATAAGGCGTAGGCTCCAAAGGCATAAATCCCGATTAGAGCGAGAGCATACCAACTAACAACTACAAAGGTCTTACGCTTCTGCCGAAACCTGAGTCCGATAATAACGAGGAGGCTCATTATCGCTACCACCGCAGCAGTGATAAGGTGAGAACTTGACGCTGAGCAGAGAATAGCTCCCTGAGTGTAGAAGAGATCGACTGGAGCAACGATAGCGATGTTAAACATGTTGCTCCCCAATATATCAGCAATAGCCATATCCGCAGCGCCCAAACGCAAGGCAGCGACACTAACCACCAACTCGGGCATGGAGGTAGTTATTGCCAGAAATAAACTTCCCACAAAAGTAGCACCCCAACCGGTAACTGCAGCAATCTCGTCACCAATATATGATAGCCATATGCCAGCGGCAATAATTGCTACCGCTGCTAGAGCGAATCTAAGGTACACTGTCCTTGTGGAAATCTCCTCATACTTTCGGGAGACAGTTTGAGTCATTTGTTGATGGTTACGCTCGTAGCGGAACACCCGCCACATCCCCACCAAATATACTACGAAAATAATGATGCTTGGGATGCCCACCCATCCTAAAGCTAATTCAGAAAACTTTATCCCAGCGAGGATGCTCGCTCCAGCAATGGCAATAAGCAGAATTCCCCAACCAGCCGATGCAATATGCCTTGGGCTTGCCTGGCTTAGAATAGGGGTATGATGGTGGAGGATATCTAGCAAAGCCAAGATGGCGAGATTAAGGGAGCAACTTCCCAAAAGTGTGCCCAAGGCTAAATCAGGCGAGCCAACTAAAGCAGCAGAGCTAACTCCAGTGACCAGTTCAGGCATAGAAGTAATAGCGGCAAGGAGCACCAGTCCTATCCATATCCCCCCTATGCCTGTCTTCTCAGCAATAGCGTCCCCATATCGAGCTAACCTCATTCCTGCAATGGAGATGATGGCGAGGCACAGAACAAACTTGAACCAAATCAAAGTAAAACAATCATACTACACCAGGAGCAAGCTATAAAGCAGAGTCTAACGTGCACTGTATGGTATAATTGCCAATATATAAGTAAGGAGAGGTGACCGAGTGGTTTATGGTGCCGCTCTCGAAATTTGCTACTAGTTATGAAAATGGGTTATTTTAGCTTCAAAACAGTGAAAAGAGGTTTCTAACAAAAAGTAGATTTTGAGGCTAAAATGCAAACTGATAAAAGCCCGTGAAAATAGGTCTATTAGCAAATTATTAGCAAAATTCTAGCTTCAGTTTGAGTGTGAGTATAGAATCTGAGCTAGGAAAGGAGGCTCGGTTATGGGCAAAAAGGAAATGGTGCTACATGAAAAGGTCAAGGAAGCTATTGGTGACCGGGAAGTTGTGGGGTTTGTTACTGGCTTTGGATTGATTAAGAAATTGGTGGCGACAATAGTATTGACGGAATCTGGGATTGTGATTTGTGACCCAAAGCTAACTGGCATGGACGTGACTGAGATACCATTTGAGCAGATTGTTAGCACTGAGTATATGTTGCATATGGGCGTGCCGTATTTCTCCGTTACCACCCAATCGGGGAAGAAGCAACTTACCCTTAGTGGGCAGAAGAAAGATGTGCATGAGCCTGCATTAGCCTTATTTGAGGCGCTCAAAGATAAGCTGAGTGAGCTGGCATCGGTGCCGATTTCTGTGACGCACAACAAGGGCATGATGAAAGAGGTCTGGTCATTTTATGCTCCGCCACAGTTAGCCGTCATGGGGACGAAAGCGCCAGAGGGCAAAACGGCTGAGTCTATCCCTGACCAGATTAGGAAACTGGCTGAATTGCGGGATGCCGGTATTATAAGCCCAGAGGAGTTTGAGAGTAAGAAAAAAGAATTATTAGCTCGGCTCTAAAAGATAATACCAAAGCTATTTACGCACGAGTTAAAGAATATTTTGACAGTAACCGTATATAAAGGGGCATTTGGCAGCGCCCATCAAAAGACTTATTGCATAGGTGTCATAGAGCTAAGGAGTTACCACAATATATATGCTACCGGAGCAGTTTCAACTGAAAATAGAATTCAGTAAATCCTCCTCATCATCCTTCAAAGAGGCATTGATGATAGCGGAATCTATGCCTTCTTTTACTAGAGAAGAATATCCAAGTATTACACGATACTATGTTGGCTTGGATTTAGACCATGTGTCTCAATTCTTGCGATTAGTTGAATTGGTTAGGGGTTGGAAAACGTCACGAATAACAGTAGATAACAGAACTCTTACAGTTATGGATATATATAAGTTAATAAGCGTTCTAAATTGCCACCTTGATAAGCGTGGTTACAGTCACCAAAAATATTACTGCTGGGTTAGTGAGTATTCGTACCCGCAAACGAATTTGTTATTCCCTTGTAAAAATATTAAACTCACACTTTCAAATATATGCGATGGGGAGAATTACGGAACTCTAGATAGTGAAGGGAACTTACATATAAACAAGGAACGAGTGTTATTCCAAATAGAGCGTGAACTGCGTACCAGTTTATCGTATTATTGTCCGAGCTTAGATATGGAAGCGTTGGAGAATATATTATTGCGTATTCCTGACACTATTACTGCCCATGATATATCATTGATAATGGATGCTACTAAGAAGCCATCAGGATTGTGGCTATCCTTCGGTTCAGAAGGGGAAATCCAGAAGAAAAAGGAAAATATAAACTGGCTGAATAATATTCTAAAAGACATACAAGGGCTAGATTAGCTAGCGTCTTATATTTCTCAAAGCCTTTTGAAAGTCCCCGTAAGACATACCCAGCTCATCGGCGATAACTTCCGCTATGCTATTGTTGTTTTTTTAGCAGTAGCCCTCACCGTGTCCGGCTCAAGTCCAAATTTTTCGATAACACTATCTATGCTAACATCCGGGGCGTCTCTAATATCTCATGATTTCAAACTGGCTTCAAGCTGGCTTAATCTACGTTCTAGCGTCATTATCCCGTCCTTTCACCAGCAATGACACGCTCGGTTAATTCTTTTGTCTCGGTGTCTATAACCTGAATATACAGGTCTTTAGGTGAAGGTTGCCAGTCAGGATGTTTGGCTTTGTATTCAGCTATAGCCTTCTGTTTAGCACTTCTTGTCCTGGTCTCTGATTTGCTATCATACACATATACGATGGTGGCTCTCGGTTTATCAGCCTCCCGTTGCTGCTCCAGTCTTTTAATTCTACTCCCGATGTTACTCATTTTAACTAACCCCCGATTTGCTCCGGTTTAATTCCGCATTGTATTGCTATTCCGATTGCCTTTTCTAAGTCAGCATCGGTAAGCCTCCAGCGATGCCCGTAACCATGCACTGGGCACCAGGGGGCACCGGGGTCAAGTTTATCGCCATGCGGCCAGTTGCATCGTTTACCCGCCGGGGCCGTTTGGCTACATTCCAGCTTGTCAATTCTATGCTTTAAGCTACTCACTTTTGACCTCCCATAATCTTATCTTCCAAGTTAGTTAGCCTTGTCTCCAAGTCTGCCACCTCGACAGCCTTTAGGCCAATACTGATTAAATAACCGGCAGTCCTAGAGCGTATGAAAACATCACCCTCTTTTGTCTCCAGGACTTCTTTTATGAGCCCCGCTAAGACAGTCAATAAGGCGTTTGCCGTCCTGATTTCCTCTGGCGAACTTACCCGTATAACCTTGAACCCGGCACCCTCACCGGCCCGTCTTGACCGCTGCCATTGTCTCTGATATTCTTTTTGTTTCAAAGCGTCTTTATATGGCATTACCCATTCACTCCATGCTTATTAAGCCATGACCACACCGCTTGTAAATGCTCAGGCTTGACGTTAGGATTAGATAGCAGCTTTTCAAGGTCAAGACAATTCTCACCCGTCCCCAGGTGAATAACCGGAGCACCCTGCTTTCGCCACAATTCAATAACCTTTTCTACCGGCATACCCAGGACAGCCTCACGCTGGGGATTGGGATTTACATTGCCAACGCCATTTCCTTGAGAGGCATTTTCATAGCTATTTTGATTTACGTTGCCAAAATTCTCTATATGGCAATCTTGGCAATCCAAATCCTTTTGGCCTTCTAAATCTTCTGGCAGTTGCCATTTAACCCGTGCAATGCCTCTTTTTCCGCTTTCACCCTCTCGCTTGCTAGTTATCCGCAGCTTGGACTTGGCACGGTTTAATGTCCTCTCATATATGCCCAAACTCTTAGCGTCACTGAAAACCTGCTTCGCCTCTATCGGCCCGTCTGCCAGTTCATCTCTTAGGAAGTCCACCGCCTCGTCTAAGGATGATTTGTTGTCTGTGTCCTCTGCTGATAGAATCTTCTGCCAAGTGAGGTCGCTTTCACCTGTCCAGTAAAAGCCCCCATCCGTTAACTTGTAACCGATGGCCGGGCCCGTAGGTGCGAGGTTGGACTTGATTTGCACTATCCCTCGTTTTTGGGAATTATCAGGGTCACAACCAGCCATAAGCACGGAACGGCAAGCTGCAGCCAGGTCGATACTCCCTAAGCCTCTATAAATCGGTTTAAGAGTTCCGCCTTTTGTAAGATGGCGAACAGCCAGAATAGCCACTGAATAACGCTGCGCCAAGTCTGCTAACCTTGCCATGACTGCCCTTGTCTCGTTAGCCCTATGAATATCAACGCCGGCGCCGATGTAAGCCACTAATGGGTCAACTATCACCAGTGATGGCCTTACCGTCTCAATATACCCCTCCATGATAGCCAGCCCGCCGTTGTCAAAGTCCAGAGTGCCCTTGATAGAGTGAATCTTGCTAGCCTCAGCCCCCATAGCATCAAGCCTTGGTCTTATAGTATCGCTTAGCCCATCCTCTGCCGATGCCAGTACTACCTTAGCTGATTCTATCGCTTCAGTCCCTGGTAAACCTTTGCCGAGGGACACAGCCGTTGTGATTGCCAGGCTCACCCATGACTTGCCAATGCCAGGGTCACCTTCTAATAACGTGAGCTTGCCTATAGGTATGTAAGGATGCCATAGCCAAGACACCGTCTCAGCTTCAACATCTGCCATGCAAACAAGGCTAACCCCTTTGTCGTCAGTTCGCCTTCCCCTTGCAAGCATTTTCTCTGCGAGTTGGGATAAAATATCTGGCCAAGGCAGGCTATCTGTGCGGCCCTCAAGTGTTCGCTGAAACGCAAATACTTTACCACTATCTAATAGGTCAACCCGCCCTGTATGCAGAGGCCCATCCGTACCCTGCTGAAATACTTGGAGTGTGGCCACTGACCCCTTGATATTCTCTGCCGTGATTCTTATGCCTAAGTCAAGCCACGACAGATTTACAAAGTCACCCCCTCGTGCCACTGATGGTGGCCTAGCCACTTCGCTCCTCCATGTCGGGTATCAGCGTCCTTTTCCTTAGCTCACGGCACGATTTACAGCGTTTAGGCGCTGATAACCCTTTGCTTTGGAAGTAAGCCTGCTCTCCAGCTGTGAAAACAAAACTCTGCCTACAATCGCAGCAATGGAGAACTTTGTCCCGGAAGTGATGTCTATAATCTAGTTGTCTCATACTGTCAGCCCTCACCTTTTCTTCTAATTCTGGACTTCCGGTTTACCAGCGTTTTCCAGCATCTTAAGAAGTGCTGCCTTTGGAACTACGACACGATGCCCTAGCCGGATTGTAGGGATTAAACCCTGATTTGCCAGGGAATAAGCTGTTGGCCTACTAACACCCAAGAGACGACCGGCTTCTGGTACGTCTAAGGTTAGCCTTTCCCCTTTTTCACTATTGTTCATTTTTGCCTCCGTTTGCCTCTTGACTTATCGTCTAGTAGGAATTATAATGGTAGATAGCAGGAGTTACTAGACTTACATAAAGGACTAATATATGGTTAGTTTAGGAATAGAAGGAACAAAATGACAGTTAAGGGTAAACGTGCTCACATTACACTTGACGGAAAATCACTCATTATAGCCCGTTCACTTGAGTCTCCCCCTATGCAAAGGACAAAACTGGCTGAAAGCTTGCAGACAGAATTTGAAGCGTTAGGTTACGATATACCTGAAATTGAAGTGCTAGAACGTAAGATTTCTTGGTATCGGAATCATGCGGAGGGCGGCACTCTAGAGAAGCCCTGGAGTATGGCCGTACTCAATAATTATAGGGAATTAAACATTGAGTCCCCTACCCCAGAAGCACTATTAGCCGTGCTCAAAGTCTGGAAGCTCCGTATAGCACAAGAGCTAGGTTTTACCATTCGTGAAGCAAAATGGGCAGCCCGGTTATCAAGAGCCCTTGAAGACATTAAAAATCTATCACGATATGCCAGTCGATACGCTCGCCTTGAATTGATATACCAGTTAATAGGTCGCCCTTTCAATACTACACAGTTAGATAAAGAGATTATGACTATCCCTTATTCAATTACCAGTAAAGACGGTCCTGAAGGTTTATTACCATTGCTGGCAAGGCAAGAGGATGCAGTTAACCAGATTCGAAACTTGAAGCAGGGAAAAAGCGAAGGGATAACTATAGGCAAAGAGCAGCCGCCTGACGAAAGCCTAACTAAAGAGCAGATACTACAAAAATCGGCTAAGATTCGCAAAAGGATATTAAAACACCAAAAGAAATGGGAAGACTATAAAAGGGAGGTACACAATGAGGGGGCACATAACCAAGAGGGGTAGAAATAGTTATTCTATAGCCGTCAGCTTGGGTAAAGACGCCACTACCGGCAAGTATAAATACCAGTGGGTAAGCGTTAAAGGGACTAAGAAGGATGCCGAAAGACGCCTTTCAGAACTGCTACACCAGCTTGATAACGGGACTTTCATTAAACCCGGAAGGACAACCACTGCTGAATACCTTCAAAAGTGGCTATCAGACTATGCCAAGCCTAACCTATCACCGAGAGGCTTCGAGCGGTATGAAAGCATAGTGCGAGTTCACCTTATACCCAGCCTGGGTAACATACCACTAACACAGCTCAGGCCGGAGCACCTCCAAAAGCACTACACCTTAAAGCTTAACGGCGGCCTTAGCCCCCGGTCTATCCGCTACCACCATGTGGTGTTGCATAAGGCGTTAGAGACAGCTATAAAATGGGGGCTAGTAGTCAGAAACGCAGCTGACGGAGTTGACGTGCCCCGTGCCCGCTACACTGAGATGCAAACATGGGGCGAATACGAAGTCACCAGCTTCCTGGAGGCTGCCAAGGACAGTCATTATTATGCCCTGTTTCATACAGCACTGTTCACTGGAATGAGGCGGTCTGAACTGCTAGGCTTGCAGTGGCAAGACATAGCCTTCCACCAGATTTACGTTAATCGCTCACTCCATCACCTCTCGGATGGCAGCTATGTACTTACACAACCAAAGTCAGCTAAGAGCAGGCGGACAATAGCACTATCGCCTTCATCTATTCTTATATTAGCAGAGCACAAGGAAAAGCAGGCAGCAATACGAGCCATGATGGGAATGCCGCTAAAAGAAGACGACTTCGTGTTCAGTGCCGCAGAAGCCAAACCTTTGCGGCCTAACACAGTTTCCAGAGCCTGGACTATGCTCGCTGCCCGTGCAGGAGTGAAGGTGATTCGGCTGCATGACGCTCGCCACACACACGCCTCGCTTATGCTTAAGCAGGGAGTGCACCCCAAGATAGTCCAGGAGCGATTAGGTCACGCGAGTGTTCAGATAACCCTTGACACTTATAGTCACGTTGCCCCCGGTCTTCAGGAAGCGGCGGCGGAAGGCTTTGATAAACTGGTATCTCCAAAGTATAATGAGAACTGTCAAAATGAAGCTGTTGAAAATTATTATTAGCAAATTATTAGCAAAAAGCATTTTTGCTTCCCTGGTGGCAATGTCAAAAGGGTGATTTTAGCTACAATAATTGACATGGAGAGGTGACCGAGTGGTTTATGGTGCCGCTCTCGAAAAGCGGTGGGCAGCAGTGCCTCGTGGGTTCGAATCCCACCCTCTCCGCCATATGGATAAAGGACAGGCTATGGCGAAAGAAAAGGCAGGCAAAGTATTAACGAGCATAGGGTTGGCCTTGGAGGTAATTGGGCCTGCTATGACAATACATCACCGTATTTCTTATGGAAGGTGGGGTGATGGTAAAGATCCCTGTCATGGTAGGGCTGGACTTGTACTAGCAGGAATAGGAATACCTTTGTTAATAGCAGGAAACGAGCTAAATAGGAAAGAGAATAAGCAAGTTAACTAACTCCCACGGAGAGGTGCTGGAGTGGCCTATCAGGCGCGCCTGGAGAGCGCGTGTCGCCTTTGGCGACCGTGGGTTCGAATCCCACCCTCTCCGCCAACTATGGAACGTTGGCATATTCAGGAGTTGACTGAACGTGTGAACAGCGAAGGGTAATTCAATGGAGAATCCAACTAAGCGCAAAGTTCGAGAAGCGGAACACTTTCTCTCCATGATGAAGCAGACACTTGAAGACGATAATACCTTCTCTTACAATCTCAGCGCCTTCCTGTCCGCTGCTCGAAGCATCACATTGTATCTGCAAAAGCAATATGCTCACCGTAATGGTTTTGCTGAATGGTATTGCACATATAAGATAAAGATGCCCGCAGACCCGGAACTTAAATACCTGAACAAAGCCAGAGCCGATGATATTCATACAGAGTATGTACAGACTGGAATCACTCGTGAAATCAAGGTTAATTTAGGCCTACTCTTGGTTAAAGAGGGTGTTTCGGTGGCTGAGCAAGCCAAGGAACCTGAATATAAGCCAACTGCAAAGAGTAGTCCAAGAACAGTTCGGCGTTTCTTTCCAAAGTTTGAACAGGTAGACGTAATAGAATTTTGCGAAAACCAGTTGGTCAAGCTAACTAGGATAGTCGAGAAATGCGAGAATCGGTTCTCATGATTTTTGCCACATGGGCTAACACGGCACAAACGGCAAATGCACAAACACTATGAAAGGAGAACTACTATGAAAACAATTGGGCTTATCGGGGGAATGAGCTGGGAGTCAACGGCGGAATATTATCGAATCATGAATGAAGCCGTGAGAGAAAGGCTGGGCGGGTCTCATTCAGCGAAAATCGTAATGTATAGCGTTGATTTCGAAGAAGTCAGGAAGCTTCACTTCGAGGGAAACTGGGTTGAGGCTACAAGCTTAATGATAGATGCTGCTGGAAGAGTGGAGAGAGGTGGCGCAGACATTGTTCTCATCTGTACCAATACCATGCACAAAATGGCAGAGGATGTGGTGGCAAGTATAAACATTCCCCTGCTGCACATAGTTGATGTTACTGCTGAGGAAATTATTCCGTTCGGTTTTAAGAAACTCGGCCTTTTAGGTTCCACATTTACTATGGAGGAAGGTTTTTATAAGGGACGTCTAAAAGAGAAATATGGTCTTGATGTTGTAGTTCCGGCCGAAGCTGAGCGCAAAGTAGTTGACAATGTAATTTTCGAGGAATTATGCTTGGGAGAAATAAAGGACTCGTCAAGAGAGCAAATTAAGAAAATTATGGAAAGGCTTATTGACAATGGCGCCCAGGGAATCATTCTAGGCTGCACGGAATTGCCTCTTCTGATAAAACAAAGGGATTGCCCCATTCCGCTTTTCGATACCACAGCAATACATGCTGAAGCTGCTGTGGATTATGCCCTTAGGGACTAAGGGGAAGAGATCTGTTAGATGAGTGCTTCAGCTCGCAAAATTCCAAAAGTTGGTTTGGCCTTAGGTGGTGGTGGTGCTCGGGGCTTAGCTCATATCGGGGTATTGAAGGCCCTGGAAGAGGAATCAATTCCTATTGACATGATAGCTGGCACGAGTGCGGGGGCAATGGTCGGTGCTTGCTATGCCAAAGAAAGGAATGCGTCTATCCTGGAGGAACTGGTGCTGGGGATAGATTGGAGAAAGATGGCTCGTCTGGTTGACCCAAACCTGTTATTGTTGGGCAAGGGGTTCGTTCATGGGGATAAAATCAAAGAGTTTGGCAAGTCCATCATCGGGGATGCAAAGTTCGAGGATTTAGAAATACCGCTTGCGGTTGTAGCTGCTGATGCTCAAACTACGGAGGAAATCGTCATCGACAGAGGCTCGGTGCTGGAAGCGGTGAGAGCGAGCATCTCGCTGCCAGTGATATTGACACCGGTAAAGCATGGGAATAGGTTCTTGATTGATGGTGGGATAGTCAACCCCGTACCTGTGGATGTGGTTCGCAATATGGGGGCAGAAGTGGTTATTGCTGTGAATGTGGAACCTAGTCCATTCCCCAAAAGGCAGGTCAGGCTGACCGAGGAGAAGAAAATGCCTGAGGAAACGCCAAGTTTGCGCCCTAGTAGTGTACATTTATTAGCTGTGAGGAAGAAGCTTAATAGCTTGCTGCGGGAGCATAAAGAAAGAATTGAAGTTTTCGACAGGCTCTCAAAGCTCGCAGAGAGTGCAGTCTATGAAGGCAGAGGCAGGCTGGACCCCGAGACTCCAAATATTTTCGATGTCTTGATGCACTCGTTGGAGGCCATGCAATATGAGCGGATTAGGTTAAGAATAAAAGCAGCCGATATAGTTATAAGCCCTGACGTCGGCGACATTGGAATGTTCGGATTCAATAAGGGGAAGGAGGCTATAGCTCAAGGCTATAAAGCTGCAAAGAACGCATTGCCAAAGCTGCAAGAAATGATTTGTCCCATTGCATCATGACGTTTATAATGCTTGAGAGGTCTATCTTGAGCACGCTCCATTGCCATGCTCATATAAGCTGTATATAATCTTGGCTAACATGTTCAGGGTAAGGAGGTAAGTAGAATGGGTATGCTCAAAATGAAAATTGGTGTAATTTTCTCTGTATTGGCTATGGCAATTATGCTGAGTAGTGCTTGTGGCCCAGAAGCAGCACCTTCTCCAGCACAACCAAAACTGGAGCCAGGACCAGCACCAGGACCAGCGGAGTCAGCCGGCAATCAGCCACCAGAAATTTCAAGCCTGACGTCTGCGCAGACAGCTGTTTTACCTTTGTCCATCATCGAGGTCCGGTGTGTTGCTACAGACCCGGATGGCGATGCTATTAGTTACGAGTGGTCAACCACTGGCGGGAGTTTCACCGGGACCGGACCCACGGTCTCTTGGGTAGCTCCAGAGCATTATGGAGATTACAATGCCACAGTTACCGTTAGAGATGATAAAGGTGGTGTCGCAAAAGCCACTATAAATTTAAGTGTTGTGTCCAACCAGAACCCGCAGATTCTAAGTCTGACTGCTGAACCGAATACGGTGTTGTGCAACGGGAAATCGACGATTACCTGTGTTGCTACAGACCCGGATGGCGATACGCTGAGTTATGGTTGGAGTGCCAATTATGGTAGCATCACCGGAGTAGGTGACGCAGTTATATGGATAGCACCAGATAGGGTGGGAGAGTTTACCATTACAGCTACTGTTGATGATGGGGAAGGTGGTCAATATGTAGCAGATGTATCAGTTGCCGTCGTTACAACTCAAGGAACAGCCACATTTACCCCTGTGCTTAATGAAACTGGCAGAGTATCCAGTAGCGGAGATAAAGATACGTCAAGGACCATGGCTGGAGATGATGTCAATGATGTTGCTTACCATGCCTTCTGGAGCTTTGACCTCTATAGCTTGAGGGGCACTGACGTACAGGATGCCAAGCTCACCTTTACTACGAAAGGAGCTGTAGTTGGCGAGCCATTCGATAAGAATACAGGGCTTGGTGGGTTACATATAGTGGCAGTTCGTTATGAACAGGGACAATTGCCCGTTTTTGACCCAGAGATATACAGCGAGCTAGCTTCAGCTATGTGGGAGCCGCCGACAGAGGATATAGATGTAACAAAATTGGTAAGGAATATTGGGCTGGGAGTTAGCGCCAGTGACCGTTTACAGGTGGAAGCTAGCTTTATACACCAAACTAATGGTAACCATATTGCTGAATACGTTGAATGGTTATCAGCCGTCCTTACTGTCACCTACACGGAAAAATGAGGGGAGGCTTGATTTTTACCTGGCATACGGGTTAATACAGGGCTATAGTCACATTGCGGCTACTGTTTCTAAATATGAGGGTAGCGTTGTTGGCTTTGCTTTATTACTGCCTTTTGAAAGCTAGATGGTAAGTTATGATGAACTGAGATACTGGGTAGGCCTTTCCATGATACCAGGGATTGGCCGAGTAAGGATTTCCCATCTAAAAGAGCACTTTGGGAGTTTACAGGCCGCTTGGGAAGCTTCAGAGGGTGGATTAAAACAGGCTGGTTTGGATTCGCGAAGTGTAGATTCTTTACTTCTGCTGCGCTCCAGAATTCCCTTAGACGTAGAGATGGAAAAACTGGAACGCTACAAAGTAAAAGCTCTTGCCTGTGAAGATCCTTCCTATCCTTCTAGATTAAAGGAGGTTTACGATTGTCCACCAGTGCTTTATGTTAGAGGTAATCTCTCACCTCAGGATGAGCCTTGTCTTGCAGTGGTTGGCACCCGCCGCGCTACTATCTATGGAAGGCAAGTAACTGAAGAGATCGTTGATGATTTGACACGAAGCAATATCACCATCGTTAGTGGACTAGCTAGGGGAATTGACTCCGTGGCTCATCGCACTGCTATAGATGCTGGAGGTAAGACTATAGCCGTTTTTGCTTCTGGGTTGGATATTGTATATCCTGCTGAGAATGCTAAATTAGCCCAGGCCATTATGGAACGCGGGGCTCTGGTAAGTGAGCATCCCTTAGGCATAAGGCCTAAAGCTGAGAACTTCCCCCTGCGTAACCGGATTATGAGTGGCTTGAGCTTAGGAGTATTGGTGATAGAAGCAGGAGAGAGGAGTGGGGCCTTAATCACTGCACATCAGGCAGTAGAACAAAATCGCGATGTTTTTGCTGTCCCTGGCAGCATTCTTTCTCCTGCCAGCAAGGGAACTAATCGCCTTATTCAAGAGGGAGCAAAGTTAGTTTGTAATTGTGACGATATTCTTGGGGAGCTGAACTTGACCACAATAGCGCAGCAACTGGAAATTGAAGAATTTCAGCCAGCCAGCGAGGTTGAATCAGCCATAACAAAGCAATTGACTTCTGAGCCAAACCATATAGATGAAATCTGCCGTCACAGTGGTTTAGCTATGCCGGAGGTGAGTAGCACACTGGCTATGTTGGAATTGAAAGGGATAGTGAAACAGGTGGGGAATATGAATTATGTGTTGGCTCGTGAAGTCAGGATAGGGTAAGTTATGTCAACTAAACTAGTCATCGTTGAATCCCCTGCTAAAGCGAGGACGCTCAATAAGATTCTGGGTCGTAGCTATGCTATTAAAGCATCGCTGGGGCATGTACGCGATTTACCAAAGTCGAGTTTGGGGGTAACCGTAGAAAAGGATTTTGCCCCAAAGTACGTTGTTCCGCTGCAGAAAAGAAAGGTGATTAAAGAGATTAGGGAGGCGGCAAGTAAAGCTAGCTCCATTTATTTGGCTACCGACCCTGACCGTGAAGGAGAAGCAATCTCCTGGCACCTAGTGCAAGCGGCTAAGTTGGATAAGAATGACGTTCCTATTTACCGTATTGGTTTCCACGAAATAACCGAAGGAGCAGTCAAAGGAGCGTTCGAAAATCCTCGCTCTATCGACATGAATCTGGTGAATGCTCAACAAACCAGGCGTATCCTCGACAGGCTCGTTGGCTATAAACTAAGTCCGCTGCTATGGAAGAAAGTTCAGAGAGGCCTTTCTGCCGGTAGGGTTCAGTCGGTAACAGTGAAAATAGTAGTTGATCGAGAGCGTGAAATCCAGAATTTCATTCCCCAGGAGTATTGGGTTATCGAAGTTGAATTAGCTCCACCCGAAGGGAAAGGGGTAAGCTTTAAAGCCAGGCTTCAGGGATTAATTGATGGCACCAAGCTGGATGTCTGCGAGAAGCGGGAGGCAGATGATATTGTTGCCTATCTGGAGAAGGCTGAGTATATAGTCAAGTCAATACAGACTAAAAACTTAGCTCGGCGCCCAGCTCCACCTTTTATCACCAGCACACTGCAGCAGGAAGCCTGGAGAAAACTGCATTTCACTGCTAAACGCACTATGGTTATTGCTCAACAACTTTATGAGGGTTTGCCTCTAGCCAAGGAAGGTTCAGTAGGGCTCATTACCTATATGCGCACCGATTCTACTAATGTCGCTGCCACTGCTTTAGCTGAAGCAAGAGATTTCATCAGCGAAAGGTATGGAAGTGATTTCCTGCCATCGAAGCCGCGTAGTTTCGCCAGGAAAGCAAAATGGGCACAAGAAGCTCACGAAGCAATTCGCCCTACCAAAATTTACCGTGAACCAGGGCAAATCAAGGCATTCCTTAAACCAGACCAACTGAAGCTTTATGAGCTTATATGGAAGCGTATGACAGCAAGCCAAATGGCATCAGTTTCATATGATATGACTAATGTAGAGATAGAGGCACGCAATGTTAACTACGAGCCAGCAACAAGGCGACCTCAAGGCTACCTGCTTAAAGCAGTTAGCTCTGTGGTCAAATCTCCTGGGTTTATGGTTGTCTATAGCGAAAGCAAGGATGAAGATGAACAGGGAGAAAACTTTGTTTCCTTGCCTGAACTAGTAGATAGCAATAGTTTAATCTGCTTGAAAGTTTTTCCCCAGCAGCATTTTACTCAACCACCACCTCGCTACAGCGAAGCTACATTGATAAAAGCGCTGGAGCAAAAGGGAATTGGGCGCCCCAGTACCTATGCCCCTATTATATCTACCATTCAGGAGAGAGACTATGTTCATAAAGTGGATGGTAAACTGTGCCCTGATGAGGTGGGGATAGTTGTCAATGATATCTTGAATAAGCATTTCCCCAGAATTGTTGACCTTGGTTTTACTGCTCAAATGGAAAAACAACTGGACAAAATAGCTCAAGGCAGGCAGGAATGGGTAGCTGTGTTAAGAGATTTTTATTCCCCATTCGAGGATACACTGCGCAAGGCTTCAGCCAATATAGTTAAGATTGATATAAGCAAGGCAACTGACGAAACTTGCCCTAACTGTGGTCGTACTATGGTGATAAAGGTGGGAAGGTTTGGCAAGTTCTTGGCCTGCAGTGGCTATCCCGAATGTAAGACGACTATGCCCTATATGGTTAAAACGGGGGTTCTTTGCCCGCAGTGCGATGGTGAACTGGTGAAAAGAGTCAACAAAAAGAAGAGGGTGTTTTATGGGTGTAGCAATTTCCCCAAGTGTCAATTCACTACAAGTTATCAACCAATAGCCGAGCCCTGCCCTCAGTGTGGCAAGCTTCTAGTATTAAGCGGAAAAAGCTGGGTGAAATGTATAGCTTGTGGATATAAAGCAAGAGTAGCTGAGATGGAGTCAATTAAACAAAGTGGAACGGATACTATTACGGGTCACATAGTGCCGGAGCAATCTTCTGAAATTGCCATGGTTAGCTCGCAATAACCGGAAGGAGTAACCTTATGAGAATTCTAGTTATCAATGGCCCCAATTTGAATATTCTGGGTAGAAGAGACAAGGAAGTATATACGGAGAAGACTTTGGCTGAAATTGAATCACTGTTGAAGAGCCAAGGCGAGGCACTAGATGTAGAGGTAATAACATTTCAGTCTAATAGCGAAGGTGAGCTTATAGATTTTATCCAGGAGCAATCAAATTCAGCCGATGGCATAATCATCAATCCTGGAGCGCTCACTCACTATAGCTTCTCTCTTCATGATGCTTTAGTTGACGTTAGGTTACCGATAATCGAAGTTCACTTATCTAACATTTACAGTCGGGAAGGATGGCGAGCAAATTCTGTAATTGCTCCTATAGTGAAAGGTCAAATCAGTGGTTTGGGGTGGAGGGGGTATGTTGCTGCTTTGCAAACCTTGATAGATGAATTGAGTGGTGGGAATTGGAAATAGAGCGGTTGCAGAGATTGAGGCCGGGGATTACCGAAAAGGGCTTGGATGCATTTTTAGTTTCCCATGCAGAGAACTTGCGTTACCTTTCTGGGTTTACTGGCTCTTCAGGATGGCTGCTTATCTCCGACAATAATGCCATTTTGGCTACTGATTTCCGTTATACAGAGCAAGCCAAGGGGGAAGCGCCTGATTATGAAATCATTCAAACGAGAGGAGACTTGAGTAATTGGCTCCCTGATTTGCTATCAGATCTGGGTTGGCAGAAGCTGGGCTTTGAGGCTAATTTCGTTTCTTACCATAGTTATCACGAGCTCAGCGAAACAATAAAATCCAAGCAAAGTAACCTTGAGCTTATCCCTACCACCAGCCTGGTAGAGCACCTTCGTAGCGTAAAAGAGCCAGAGGAATTGGAGCTTGTTAATAAGGCAGCGGAATTAACTGACGCTGCTTTTGAACAGGCTAAATCGATGGTCCATCCTGGAGTAACGGAAAAAGAGATAGCCTGGGAGGTGGAGAAGTTTCTCCGTCAGGGGGGAAGTGAAGGAGTAGCTTTCGAGATTATAGTAGCCTCAGGCCCTAATTCAGCTTTGCCTCATGCTAAGCCTGGCGAAAGACTAATTTGCTCTGGTGAACCAGTGCTGATTGACATGGGAGCTAGGATTGGCGGTTATTGTAGCGACTTCAGCCGCACTTTGTGTTGTGGAGAAGCTGACAGAACTCTGCAGGAAATTCATGGTATAGTTTTGAAGGCGCAAACCGCCGCTATATCAGGAATTGAATCAGGTATGGATGCTTCTCAAGTAGATGGGCTGGCTCGAGCCGTTATAGAGCAAGCTGGCTATGGCGACGCTTTTGGGCATAGCTTAGGACATGGCGTTGGACTTGAAGTGCACGAAGCTCCCACACTCGGTTCTAATTCCCCCGATATGTTGCTGGATGGTATGGTGTTCACTATTGAGCCTGGAATTTACATAGCTGGGTGGGGTGGTGTTAGAATCGAGGACTTAGTGACCCTGGAAAAAGGCAGGGTTAAGGTGCTTACCAAGTCAAGGAAAGACATTCAGCTATCAGTTTTCAGTAATCAGCAACCTACTGAACACTGACGGCTGGCTGGTGAATGCTCAACAATGAAAGATTTTAGAAACTTGAAGGTATGGCAAAGGAGCCATGAGCTAGCATTGTTCGTATATAAGGTTACATTGTCCTTTCCTCGAGACGAAATCTATGGATTGATAAGTCAGCTTCGAAGAGCTGCTTCATCAATTCCGGCGAATATTGCTGAGGGATGCGGTTGTAATGGAAACCGTGAGTTCACCCGCTTTTTGGGTATTGCCTTGAGGAGTGCCAGTGAGACCGAATATCACTTGCTTCTAGCCCGAGATCTCGAATAGCTAGAGACGAAAATTTATGAGGAATTGAACAACCGAGTAACGGAAGTAAAGCGCATGCTTACAGGATTGATACAAAAACTGAATGCTGATGGCTGAATGCTTATAGAGAAGGAGCGGAGGTTATTCTATGATTGATGCTGGAGAGTTGAGAAAAGGAGTTGCCATAGAGTTGGATGGCAGCATATATCTAGTTGTGGAGTACCAGCATGTTAAAATGCAGCAAAGGCAACCTGTAATCAGATTAAAGCTACGTGATGTTCGCAGCGGTAACGTCACGGAGCGAAATTTTCAATCTGGTGACAAAGTTGAGCCAGTTTTTCTGGAGCACCGCGCCGTCCAGTATCTCTATATTGATGGCAGTCTCTATTATTTCATGGACAACGACAGCTATGAGCAAATAGCTTTGGCCGCGGAGCAAATAGGAGAGGCAATAAACTATCTAAAAGATGGGTTGACTTTGGAGATTCTTACCTGTAAAGGCGAAGCAGTCAGTATAGAGTTGCCTACTTCGGTAGAACTCCAGGTTATAGAGACAGAACCTGGTTTCAAGGGAAATCGGGCTACCGCGGGCACTAAATCTGCTAAGCTGGAAACAGGCATTGCAGTTCAAGTCCCTCTTTTCATTGACATGGGCGATGTTATTAAGGTTGATACTCGTACCGGTGGATATCTGGAGAAGGTAAGCTAATTGTTTAGAGCTGATTTACATGTTCATACTTGCTATTCCGGGGATTGCGGCACGCCTTTGGAGCAAGTAATTTCTCGTTGCCTTGAGGTGGGTATAAACTGCGTTGCTATAGCTGACCACAACACCATTGCTGGTGCCCTGAAACTAAAGGAGATGGCTCCCTTCAAGGTGATTGTTGCTGAAGAAGTGTTAACCCCCGTTGGCGAGTTGATGGGGCTATTTCTGACTGAGGAAATTCCCAAGGGACTATCCCCCGAGGAAACAATAGCTCGAATCAGAAGTCAGGGTGGTCTAGTTGGCATTCCTCATCCATTTGGCCGAGTACCTTTCCAAAATGCTAAGAAGCTGCTGTCAGAGAAAATTCTATCTCAGGTTGATGTCATAGAAGTTTTTAACTCGCGCACTCCCTTTCCTAATAGCACCACTAAGGCCTGGAAATTGGTCAAGGAGCGTGGATTGGCTGCCAGCGCTGGCAGTGATGCTCATACTGCTCGTGAAATTGGGCGAGCATATGTGGAAATGCCTGAATTCAACGGCTCGAAAGATTTCCTTGACTGTTTAACGCAGGGCAGAATATTTGGCCGAAGGTCTAGCCCTTTGGTTCACTTTGCTATCACCTGGACAAAGATAAGAAAGCGCCTTGCTTAAGGAGGTAAAGCTAAGCTTTGCTGAAGATTGGCTGGTTTTCCACAGGCAGAGATGAGGCGGCAGGTCGGCTTCTGCAAACTGTGCAGGATAGCATCCACAGCGGCGGGATTAAGGGCAAAATCAGCTTCGTTTTCAGCAATCGGGAGCCTGGCGAAGCGGAGGAAAGTGATTTGTTTTTTAAGCTGGTTCACAGCTACGACATTCCTCTTGTTTATTTCTCCCATAGAAAGTTCAAAACCCTACTCCTTGAAAGGAGTGGGACAGGAGAGACTGAAGCGAAGCAATCCCGAGAGAATTGGCGACTTAAATATGATAGGGAGATACACAGAAGAATTGAAGAATTCACCCCTGGCATTTGTGTCCTTGCCGGTTATATGCTCATCGTAGGAGAAGAGCTGTGCCGAAAATATAATATGATTAATCTTCATCCAGCACCTCCTGATGGGCCTACAGGTAGCTGGCAAGAAGTTATTCGAAAACTGCTGCAAGACAAAGCTGAGAAAGCCGGAGCAATGATGCACTTAGTCACTCCTGAGTTGGACAGAGGGCCAGTAATTAGTTATTGCACCTTCTCTATCAGAGGCGAGCCATTTGCTCAATATTGGCAAAAGAATGATAAAAATACGCTGTTCTGCCTTATTCGTCGGCATGAGCTCGCTAGGGAATTCCCTCTCATTATCTCCACGCTACAAGCTCTGAGTCAGGGCGAGCTTAACCTGAGAGGAGATGAGGTAATCGATGCCCGGGGAAATTCAATTGGTGGCTATGACCTTAGCAGTGAAATAGACAAGATGGTAAAGAGCAATATTGCTTCGCTTGCGATGACAAATGGGGTATCATTGCGAAGCACGGAGTGCTGAAGCAATCTTGGGGCCAGGATAGAAAGATAGGAAGCAAGACTGAAATGAACCTAATCTGCTTTGACCTTGAAGGTCCGCTATCTCCAAGGGATAATGCCTATGAATTAATGAAGCTATTCCCCAATGGCGATAAAGTTTTTGAGGTCATCAGCCGCTACGACGATTTGCTAACTCTGGAGGGCAAAGCTGACTATGAGCCCGGGGATACACTGGCTCTCATCGCTCCTTTCCTTGCCTGTCATGGAATAAAGGAAAGACAAATTACCGCTATGGGGCATGAAGCTAGCTTAACCACAGGCGCGGCCGAATTACTCTCCCAGCTTGAAGCTAGAGGATGGCAGGTATTTTGCATTAGTACCAGCTATGAACAGTACGCTTTATCTATAACGCAAAGGCTGAATATATCCAGTGAAAATGTAGCTTGCACCTCTTTTCCCTTGGATTTGATTTGTCAGTTGCTAAGTGAAGATGATTCCACATTGCTAAAGCAGGCAGAGGAAGAATTTGCAACCTTGAGTGATGATGCCATGATAAAACAAACCCTGGACCGCTTTTATTGGCAGGAGTTGCCCAAGACAAGCTCGGGAAGAATCATGACGCAGGTGAAGCCTGTAGGCGGGAAACGGAAGGTGGAGGCACTGGAATATTTCGCCACCAGAGTGGGGAAGCCGCTTTCCCAATGGGTAGCAGTGGGTGATAGCATCACGGATTTTAAAATGCTCCAAGCGGTGAATAGAGTCGGCGGTCTGGCGGTCGCTTTTAATGCTAACGAGTATGTGTTGCCTTACTCTACTATGGGCTTGGCATCTGCGGATTTATGCGACTTATGGGCAGCTTTGGAAGTTTGGGAAAGAGGTGGGCAGGAGGCAACGGAGAGAGCAATTAAGAGTAGGGAGAAAACTGGTGGTAGTGGTGACAGAGGCTACTTCCATTGGCTAAATGGAGTTCAAGACATAAGTCGCCCACTGGAGAGCCATAAAAGGATAAGACGATTGGTCAGAGAAGAAGCAGCCAAATTGGGTTAATATATATTCCCTAATCTCGCCTCTTAGTGCCGTTAATCAGCCACACCACTGCAGCAATGAGGATTACAGAAATGGTGACAACAGTAATCAAGCCTGCTTTGCTTAAGCCCAAAAAACTTGAAGGGCTAGCTGAATTCAGGGTCAGGACTTGGCTAGCAACTAACAAGGAGTTCATTTCTTTTCTGGCTTGGAGAGTATTTCGTCTACAATTCCATATTCCACTGCTTGCTGGGGGTCGAGATAAAAATCTCTGTCGGTATCATGGGCAATCTTCTCCATTGTCTGGCCTGTGTGCTTAGCAATGATATTGCGGATTTTTTCTTGCATCCTCATGATTTCCCGAGCAGCAATTTCAATATCGGCTGCTTGACCTTGAGCACCTCCAATTGCTTGGTGGAGATGTATAGTGGAGTTGGGTAGAGCGTACCTCTTACCTTTAGTTCCAGCGCAAAGAAGCAAAGTGCCCATACTAGCTGCCAAACCAACGCAGATGGTGGACACACCGCAGCGAAGAAGCTGCATAGTATCATAGATAGCTAAGCCAGCACTGATAACGCCGCCAGGACAATGAATATAAAGACTTATATCCTTATCAGGGTCTTCTCTCTCAAGATAGAGGAGTTGTGCGATAATGAGGTTGGCTATCTGGTCATTTATAGGTGTGCCTAAAAAAACGATCCTTTCCTTCAGTAGAAGGGAATATATGTCAAAGGCACGCTCGCCACGGGCACCGGTCTCAGTTACCGTGGGAATTACTACTTGAGATTTCATTTCCATTTGGCTCTCCTTGGCTTTATTCTTCTTGATAGCCGCTGACTATTTGTACTAATCGGGCTATTGTCTTCTCAGTGCGTAAAGATTGTTCGATTGATTCTCTAACTTGCGGCAGGGCAAAGAACTGTTGCATCCTCTCTTTATCCTTGGCATCCTTCATAATTTCCTCTACTTTATTATCTACTTCCGACGAATCAATTTCAACTTTTTCTTCCTCAGCTATCTTATCTAGAACGAGAGTGTGAATGATTCGCTTTTTGGCTATAGGACGCAGCTTCTCTCTATATTCTTCCTTTGTCTTGTTAGTTCTGTTAAGATAGTCTTGTATCTCCTTGAAACCAAACCGTTGTGACTCATCTTCAAGGAGCCTATCAATTTCTCTATCCTCCAAAACAGGAGGGTAGTCTACCTCGCTGAGTTCGATAGTATCATCGAGCGCTTTTTGCCTTAGCTTCTGGCGGCTTATCTCCTCAGCTTCAGCTTTCAGGCTAGCAAACACCTTTTCCTTCATAGCAGCAAGGTTATCATAGCCAGCGCTCTGAGCAAATTCATCATCAATCTGCGGTAAGTTCTTCTCCTTTATTTCAGCAACAGTAATCTTGAAAACGCATTGCTTACCGGCTAGTTCCTTGGTTCTATAGTCGGCGGGAACATTAAGGCTGAAAGCCTTTTCTTTGTTTTTTTCGGTACCTGCTAGGTTTTGGTTGAATCCAGGTAGAGGAAAGGTTGATTTTTCACTCACTTCATATACCATATCTTTATGGTTTAGAAATGGCTTACCTTCAATGGTAGCTTCGATATTCATAGTAATCACATCATCAAATTGAACAGGACGGTCTACAGGTGATAATATTGCTTGTTCTTGTCGAATCTGTTCTATAGCTGCTTCGATTTGCTCATCACTGATTTCCACTGACTCAGGCTCCAACTTTATACCATGGTAATCGCCAAGCTTAATTGTAGGCTTGAGGGGCACGATGGCTTTGAGAACCACGGGGTCAGTTTGAGTAATTTCCATATGTGGCTCAGCAATAGGCTTGATCTCCTGCGATTCAATTGCCTCTTTATAAAGCTGTGGTATTAGACGTTCCAAGGCGTCTTCCAGTAAAGCGCCTTTGCCTAGATGCTGCTCTAGAATAGCTCTTGGTGCCTTTCCCTTGCGGAAACCAGGTATAGATGCCTTATTAACTAAGCGATGATAGGCTTCACTTAGGGATTTATCTAACTCTCCTGCTTCAGCCTCTATAGTGAGGGCTACTTGGCAATTTTCCATCTTTTCCGTGCTTACTTTCATATCTCACACCTTTTATTATTCTGAGTGTAGCGAAGAATCTCCTATTTAGTTCCTTTCTAGCATAAGGATTCAGTGCTTTGGCTCACTGGGGTAAACTTCGCGAAGAATCTCATGCTTCAATTTTAAGTTTAGTTCATCAAGCTGGGTCTTATCGACGTATGAGGGACTGTCGAACATCAAGTCAGCAGCATTTTGGTTTTTGGGGAAGGCAATGACCTCCCTGATACGTTGCTCTCCAGCAAGCAGCATTAGCAATCGGTCTAGTCCTATGGCAATGCCACCATGGGGTGGTGCTCCGTATTCCAGCGCTCTTAAAAGACATCCAAAACGGCTTTCCATTTCCTCTTGACTATAACCAAGAAGTTCAAATATTTTCTCCTGCAGCTGGCGCTTATGAACTCTGATGCTGCCGCTGCCAAGCTCGTAGCCGTTGCATACAATATCATAATGGCGACCATGAACCTTGGCCGGTTCGGTATCAAGCAGTAGCATATCTTCCTCCAGCGGTGCGGTAAACGGATGATGCATTGCCTCCCAGCGATCTGCCATCCCACTCCATTCCAATAAAGGGAAATCAACTATGAAGGTAAAAGCGAGTAGCTTGGCATCGGCTAGGCTAAGCCGGCGTGCCATCTCGCGACGCAACTCGTCAAGCGCCCTGTTAGTTACATCTAGGTTGTCAGCGATGATGAGTAAAAGGTCACCAGGTTTTACCTCAAATCTAGCAGCTATATTTTCCAGTTGAACTTGAGTCAAGTATTTGGCAGCTGCTGACTTTACCTTATCTAATGCCACAGATTCCCCAGTAAAAGCTATAGTGGTTAAACCTTTAGCTCCGCTGGCTTCAGCCAAGTTGATTAATCCATCAAGCTGGTGGCGACTATAATGACCACAACCAGGAACGCATATTCCCTTCACATTACCACCCTTCTCAATAACAGAACGGAAAATATCAAAGTTAGTTTGAGCAGCGATATCAGATATATCTTTGAGTTCCAAGCCGAATCTCATATCTGGTTTATCTGTGCCATAGCGCTCTGTTGCTTCCTTGTAGGAGAGGCGTGGGAAAGGCTTTAATACTCGCATTTCTGGTTTAACAATCTCTACAAGCGAGGTGAAAAGCTCCTCCATAAGTTGTAATATGTCCTCTTCTTCTACAAAGCTCATCTCCAGGTCAAGCTGAGTAAATTCAGGTTGTCGGTCCGCTCGAAGGTCTTCATCTCTAAAGCAGCGAGCTATCTGGAAATATCTTTCAAAACCAGCTACCATGAGGATTTGTTTGAGTTGTTGGGGGGATTGAGGGAGAGCATAAAACTTGCCTGGATTGAGGCGGCTAGGTACAAGGTAATCTCGAGCTCCTTCTGGAGTGCTCTTAATCAAGACAGGCGTCTCGATTTCGATAAACCTTTTTGCATCAAGGAAGGCACGGATAAATTTTACCGCCCTGTGGCGTAAGATGATATTGTCTCGTACTCTAGGTCTTCTCAGGTACAGATAACGATTTTTGAGACAAAGTGATTCTTCAACTTCCACATCCTCATTTATGTAAAAGGGCGGAGTTTCTGAAGGATTGAGGATGACAGCTTTTTTGACTATGACTTCAATATCTCCGGTAGCCAATTTGGAGTTCTCGGTGCCTTTTGGCCGGGGGACAATTTCTCCAGTAATTTGAATTACATATTCATTGCGGAGTGAACCAGCTATGTGGTAAGCAGCTTGGGATACCTGGGGGTTGAAAACTATTTGGACTAAGCCGTCTGTATCCCGCAGGTCAATAAATGCCATGCCGCCGTGGTCACGGCGTCGGTGCACCCAACCAGCTAATGTTGCCTCCTGGCTAACATGTTCTTTTCTTAGTTCACCACAACTATGGGTTTTGAGCAAAAATCATCTCCAGCTTCGCGTATGTGCTGATTATAGCTTATGGGGCGTTTTCTCTCAATCGCTAACAGCTGATTTCTTTCCTGGGGATTTCGTTTGCCAGCAGATACTCCCTAAGAGTCTCCTCTAGTAAAAATAAAGGGTGGCTTAAGTTGGCAATACTTAAAAGAGAAGCTTTCAATTACTTCTCAAGCATTATCGAAGCGGCAATTCGGGCTGCTTTTTCAGGTGGGACACGACATTTCTTCGCTCCGTCATCTTCAAGAAACTTCTGTATCTCCTTTGGGTCCATGGTGTTATACTCTCTACCCATTATTTTGGGACGTATATCACCACACATAGTGCTGCCAAATTCCTTTTCAAAGGCCTCGCAGAATCTCCATGCTTTCTCCTTGAGTTTAAACGCCTTCTCTTTTGCTTCAGGAGTGTTGCTTTCGGAATCAGGGGGTTTATTTCTCCCGTAGGCTAGCCCTAATGCCATGAGGCCTCCAATGACCGCTCCACACGTCTGTTTTCTGCTCACGAGTCCAGGCATGAATGTTGCAGCTTTTAATGCATCACCTCCCTCGCCTAGGTTAAATTCTTCTTGCAGGGCAGCCAGTGTACCTTGAGCACAATTAATAAGAAGCTCTTCTTGGTCTCCTGCTCTCTTTGCCACTTGGTCAAGAATTTCTTCCTTTGAACCTTTACTTAGCATCTTGGTTACTCCTCCTTTTCTCCTCGTTATTTTTGTAATTTATTGAGCTTGCTCTATGCATAACGACATCATGGCTGCAGCAGTTCCTGGAGAACAGCCAGTACATCTTGCCTGGGAACGCTACTGTGAATCACCGCCTTACCTATATTTTCTAAAAGCACCCAGCGGATTACCCCTCCTCTTGCCTTCTTGTCCAGTTCCATAGCTCTCTCCACATCGGTTAAGTCTATTTTGGAGAAGCTTACAGGTAAATCAAATCTTTGTAACAGGGATTGGTGCTGTTTAGCTTTGGCTGGAGATAAAAAACCTAATCTCTGACTAAGCTTACCTGCACCCACCATGCCAATAGCTACTGCTTCACCGTGAAGGAATTGCCTATATTGAGTGGCTGCCTCCAACCCGTGGGCAATAGTATGCCCGTAGTTCAAGAGGGTACGTTTGCCCTTCTCTTTCTCATCCTCGGTGACGACCTGAGCCTTAATGGCAGCACTGCGAGCGACAGCCTGAGTGAGCACATCTGGTTCTAATTTCATTAGCATAGCAGCATTGGTTTTCAGAAACTTAAAGAACTCTTCATCTAGTATGAGACCATACTTAATCACCTCAGCCCATCCTGAGGTCAGCTCACGCTGAGATAAAGTGGTAAGAGTCTGACAGTCAGCCAGGACGAAGTTGGGTTGATAGAAAGCGCCGATTAGATTTTTCCCCCGGGGGTGGTTGACTCCTACTTTGCCTCCGATGCTGGCATCAACCATGGCTAATAAACTGGTTGGCACCTGTATCCAGGGCACGCCTCGCAGGAAAGTAGCAGCGACAAAGCCAGCTAAATCGCCTACCATGCCACCACCCAAGGCAATGAGGATGTCATCTCGCTCTGCTCGGTGTTCTACAAGAAAGTCATAGATTCTGTTAGCAAAGTCGGTGTTTTTCGTTGCCTCGCCTGGCGGTACAACGAAGGAGTTGACTTCGAAGCCGGCGTGCTTCACGATTTCTCCGACCTTGTGACCGTAGATGGAAAATACAGTTTCATCGCTAATTATATTGACCGTGCCAGACAAACCAGTCTGCTTTATTTTCTCTCCGAGTTTGTCTAATAGGCCATAGCCCACAAAAATAGGATAATTTTGAGTGGTAGTTTTCACCTCGCAGGCAATGTCCTTATCAGTATCATTGCGACCTTTGCCTTTGTCATTGTGGTGAGCCGAAGCCCTTCGCTTCTTGTCATTCTGAGGGAGAGAAGTGACTGAAGAATCTCGCTCAGGGTAAACTTCGCGAAGCAATTCCCAAGCTCTTACTACTTCCTCAGCTACCTCACTAATGCTTAAGTCATCGGTATGAACCGTCCAGTGGGCCTTGGCGTAGTAAGGCTGCCGGGAGGCTTTAATGTTTGTGATGCGTTCCAGAGGATTATTGTCAGATAGAAGAGGGCGAACCTCAGTTTCAGGGGTAGAAGCGGCATCTCGGAATAAACGTTGATATATTGTCTCTGGCTTGGCTTCAAGACAAATGATTAACCCATTTCTGGCAAGCAGTTTATAGTTTTGACTGTCAACAATAGCACCGCCTCCGATAGCTATGACCGTTTTTTTTTGCTGGCAAGCTTTCTTAATCATGTGCCGCTCCAGCCCCCTGAATTTTGCTTCCCCATCCTGCTGAAAAATCTCACTAATTGGCTTGCCCGCCTGTTTGACTATCTCTTCATCAGTATCAACGAAACCCCAACTTAACCTCCGGGCCACCTCTCTGCCTACAAAAGATTTGCCAGTGGCAGAAAAACCTGCGAGGATGATATTACTTACTTGCCTTTCCATTTCGCTCAGTATATTGAAAAAGCCAGCTTAGAGCAAGAACTAGCTCTTTCAAAGCGAGACTAAAACTTTATCATTAAACCAGCGGTCTTGGGCATTGATGAAGTGGAGGAAGTCTGGTGTGTTCTCTATTCACTACAAACGAAGCGGCGAATATGTGGTCTTTGAGTGTGCGCCTTACACGCCCAGCAGCTTAGAGCCGTAGGCGAGATATGTTGCTTAAGTAATTATGATAATTTGCCAGGGTCTCCTTTAGATTATCGCCAGCGAATTTCTTTAGGCAAGCATCGGCTAAAACGATAGCCAGCATTGCCTCAGCAATCACACCAGCAGCGGGGACAACGCAAATATCGCTGCGCTCATAATGCGCTTTGACCACCTCGCCGTCACGCAAATCTATGGAGGACAAGGGCTGGGCCAAGGTAGCAATAGGTTTGACTGCAGCCTTGATTACGATGGGTTCCCCATTAGTTATGCCGCCCTCAATGCCGCCGGCACGGTTGGTGGTGTGGTGCCAGGGAAAAGGTTGCTTTGAGGGATTCGGTTTGATAACGTCATGGGCTTGTGAGCCTTTAAGCTTGGCTGAAGCGAATCCACCTCCGATTTCCACTCCTTTCACAGCGTTGATGCTCATTATCGCCTGGGCAATTCTGCCGTCAAGGCGGCGATCCCAGCTAACATGGCTTCCCAAACCTATAGGCACTCCATTGACGATTACCTCGAAAACGCCGCCCAGTGTATCCCCGCTGGCTTTAGCTTCATCGATGGCTGTTACCATCTCCTTTTCCATCTTGGCGTCGGCACAGCGAACCGGGGAAGTTTCTACCTGCTGCCAATTTGAAGAGATTGCTTCGCTTTGCTCGCAACTAGCATGTCCAATAGCCATAGTATGGCTGTGAATAGCAATGCTGAATTCCTCCAGGAATCTCTTGGCTACAGCCCCAGCGGCTACCCTGGCGGCTGTTTCCCTGGCACTGGCTCTTTCTATTATTGGTCTAATGTCTTTGAGTCCATATTTGGTTACCCCGGCCAGGTCGGCGTGTCCTGGGCGGGGGCAAGTTATGGGCTCAGCTTCCTTCTCTAGCGAGGTGACACTCATTGCCCCCTGCCAGTTTTGCCAATCTCGATTAGGGATAAAGAGAGCAATGGGACTGCCTATGGTAAGTCCATAGCGGACTCCGGAAATGATTTCAGCCTTGTCTTGTTCTATTTCCATACGAGAGCCACGGCCATGACCTCCCTGGCGACGTTTTAGCTCTCTATTTATGTATTTTGCTTCCAAGGGAAGGCCAGCTACCATTCCTTCGACAATAGCTATTAATCCCTTCCCGTGGGATTCTCCGGCGGTGAAAAAGTGAAAATCTCCCATGTCGTGTCCCTCTGTGCTCTATCCGGTTGCTCCTTTAGCAGTTCCGGTATAACAGTAGGGCTCCAAAATACATATGGGGGGGAATTACAGTTGCAGCTAGCAATGATATCGCCAAATTGATAACTGCTATTTTTACCTTCAGCCTTCCCCTCTCAGCAATATTTGTTCGGCTTTATTGAGCATTATGTCAATAGGGGGCTTTTTCCCCGTCCATAGTTCAAAGGAGGCAACGCCCTGATATACTAGCATGGCTAAGCCGCTAAGTATATTGGCTCCTACATTTCGTGCTAACTGTAACAAAGGCGTCTCCCTGGGATTATATACTAAGTCGTAGACTAAGACATTTTGGGGAATCAGTTCGGCACTCAAAGGTGACTGCCCTTCTTGAGAACTGTACTTCATTCCAATAGTAGTGCAGTTGACTATAAGATGACAGTGTTCTAAAGTCTTGCCTGAGTATAGACTCCGCCAGGGCAGAGCGGTGATCTTACTTTTTAATTCTTCTGGGCTTGCTGAAAAGTCTTTAACATAGCGATTTATGCTATCTACCAATGTCGCGGCTCTCTCTAAAGTCCGATTGATAATAAGAAGCGAGCTCGCTTTCTTCTTCACCAAAGCAAAGCTAACCGCCTTGGCTACCCCGCCAGCACCCAAGATTACCGCTCGCTTACCTTCTGGATCAAAGCGCCCATCTTTATATAACGCCTCAATAAAACCATAGCTGTCGGTGTTGAAACCCAGGAGTCTATTACTTCTTTTGACTATAGTGTTGACTGCCCCAATCGAACTTGCCAGGTCATCAACTTCGTCTAATAAAGGCAAGACTGTTTCTTTATATGGAACGGTGACGTTGGCTCCAAGGTTTTGAGGTTTTCTTAAGTTATCTACTGCATTTTGAAGCTTTTCAGGGCTTGTTTCCCAAGCTTTATAGCGAATGTCAAGATGATAGTAATCCAAGGCGGCTTGCTGGAAATAAGGGGAGATGGAATGCTTGATGGGGTAACCAATAAGGCCAATGAACTTTGGCATTCTAACGCCTCAAGCTATCCAGAAAACCTTGAAGGATAAAAGCAGCTGCTATAGCATCTCGGTGCTGTTTCCGTTTATTTCTTTTTGTGCCAGCTTCAGTCATTAATCGCTCAGCAGCTATGGTGGATAACCGCTCATCCCATAATTGTATGTTGACCTGGTTGAGGTCGCTTCGCTTTGTTCGAGATGACAATTTCTCAGCAAAAGATGTTACTTTGTTAGCTTGTTGGCCAAGATTACCATTTAAAGAGTAGGGCAACCCAACTACAACGCATTCGGCTTCATATTGTTTAATGAGCTTGAGAATGTCATCTATGGTTGCTTCTTCATCACTACCGCCAATAACAGATAGAGGGAGAGCTAGAATGCCTTGCGGATCACTTACTGCTACTCCAGTTCTTTTATCTCCGATATCTAGCCCTAAGCTGCGCATTCTTGCCCTTACACCCCTCGCTAGATAATGAGTGGGGTGGATGAGAGCTCTCCTTTTAATCCTCTTTCATTGAATAGGGGGAGATTTGCTTTGCAATGACACTTTTAACTGAGATTAAGGCCTCGTCAAGCTTAGCGATATCTTTGCCGCCAGCCTGAGCCATGGTTGCCTTGCCACCACCACCGCCGCCAGTGACTTTTGCTATCTCTTTAACAATATCTCCGGCATGAAATCCTTTGGCTGCTAAGTCAGGGGTTACCATGGCCACGAAGTTGGGCCTGTTATCGTAAACTGTAGCCAAAACTACTATAGCGCTCTTTAACTTGTCCCGCAATATATCGCCCATTTCTCTAAGGACAAGCATAGTTAGTGGCGGCACCTTAGCTGCTAAGACTGTTACGCCATCCACCTTCTCCACTTGCTCGAGTAAGGATTCTGCTACCTTCCTCGATAGCTCCCTTTCCAACCAGAGCGTGCGCCTGTGCTCGGTTTCCAGTTCACTAAGCAAGGTTTTTACCTTGCCATGGACTTCCTCTAGCGGACTCTCTACTTCTTTAGCTATATTTTGCAAGTCAGAAAAATGTCTCTCAACCAAAGATTCCGCAGCTCGTCCGGTCACTGCTTGGATGCGGTGTAATCCGGTACCAATACTGCTTTCATTGGTTATAAAGAAGAGGCCAATTTCTCCTGTAGACTTGACATGGGTACCCCCGCAGAGCTCCTTGCTTATCGGTGGCTCGCCAATTTCGATTACTCGGACCGTTGCTCCATATTTTTCTTCAAAAAAGGCAAGAGCGCCTTCAGTAATAGCTTGCCCATAGGGGATGTCTTTTTTTGCTTTCACTGGCAAGTTTTGTCGCGCTTTCTCATTAACCTGTTTCTGAATCTCCATGAGCTGCTCTTCAGTTATGGTTGAAAAGTGTGAAAAATCAAATCTTAGCCTTTCTGGCTCCACCAATGAACCTCTTTGCTCAATGTGGTTACCCAGTACTTGTCTCAGAGCAAACTGAAGGAGATGAGTAGCGGTATGGTTGCGAGCGATGTCGAGACGGCGTTTTTCGTCCACTTTCGCTTCAACATCGTCGCCAACGGATATGCTGCCTTCAATGACTCTGCCCTGATGGACAATCGTATCGAAGGGAGTTCTAAGGGTATTTGTGATGTCTACTTTCCCCTTTTGGCTGCTGGTTTCGCCAGTATCGCCCACTTGCCCACCCATCTCTCCATAGAAGGGCGTCTTGTCAAGCACGATGGCAACTTCATCTCCTTGAGAAGCGCTTTCAACAAGCTTTTCTCTGACAGTCAACTCAAGGATTTTAGATTCAGAGGCAGTTGTTTCATAACCCACAAAGCAAACATCTGTGCTTGGTATGATAATAGTAGTCGTATTTCCATGTTTCCATAGTATCTTCATCTTGTTTGCTGCCCTAGCCCGCTCTTGCTGTCTCTCCATCTCAGCCTGAAAACCTTCCCAATCTATGGACAGCCCTTTTTCTCTGGCAATTTCAGCAGTTAACTCCGGGGGAAAGCCATAAGTATCATAAAGCGGGAAGATCTCGTGTCCTTGCAGCCACTTTTTCCCTTGATGTAAAGCTTCGTCAACGAGCTTTTCCACCAAGTTAAGCCCAGCATCTAAAGCAGCAATAAATCTTTCCTCCTCAGTTCCAATTACTTCAGTGACCAGGTTTCGACTAGTTACAATCTCAGGGTATATGCGGCTCATCTTATTGACTACAATCTCAGCCATTTCACCGAGGAAAGGCCTATCCAAGCCCAACCTTCGACCAAAGAGTGAGGCGCGACGCAGTATTCGCCGCAGGACGTAGCCCCTTCCTTCGTTGGAAGGCATAACACCATCGGCAATAAGGAAGACAATGCCTCTCCCATGCTCAGCGATAACTCTAATGGCCCGATCGGTATTTTCATCCTCGCCGTAATTTCTACTGGCTAGCTGACAAACCTGTTTTACTAAGGGCGAGAAAAGCTCTGTTTCATAGGGAGAGGGTTTGCCTTGAGTAGCTGCGGCAGTCCTCTCCAGTCCCATCCCGGTATCGATATTGGGTTTGGGTAAAGGAGTACGTTTTCCATCGCTACCTTGATTATACTGAGTAAATACCAGATTCCAAATTTCAGAGAAGCGACCACATTCGCAATTAGGTTTACATTCAGGCCTGCCGCAGCCAAATTCCTCACCCAAGTCATAATGGATTTCACTGCAAGGACCACAGGGACCTGAATCACCAACCGGACCCCAGAAGTTGTCCTCCTCACCAAATCGCAGTATCCTTTCGGCGGGAATACCGATTTGTTGCCAGTAGTTGAAGGCCTCGTCGTCATCAAGGTAGATAGTTATCCAGAGCCGCTCCTTGGGCAGCTTCAGATACTTGGTAACGAATTCCCAGGCCCAGGAAATAGCTTCCTTCTTAAAATAATCACCCACGCTGAAGTTTCCCAGCATCTCAAAAAAGGTAAGGTGCTTGCTGTCGCCAACTGAGTCTATATCAGTAGCGCGAAAGCATTTTTGGCAAGAGGCCAATCGTGGGCTTGGAGGTGCTTCCAATCCCAAAAAATAGGGCTTAATCTGTACCATGCCGGCACTGGTTAATAACAAAGTGGGGTCTTTATAGGGAATCAAAGATGAGCTGGGGAGAATTTTATGTCCCTTATCCCGGAAGAACTCCAGAAAGGCCTGCCTAATTTCGTCACCAGTCATTTGCAGTTGCCCTCTCTGATTTCAAAGTACATTAGTTTAGCGATCAATTAATGCCCAAGCTCGACTATGCTAGCATAAACGTTGCCATCGGGCAAAGAGTTTTGCTGAACGCAATAATTTCGCCAGAGATAGTATGGTTGATTGGCTAATAAAATGACGCTGCCTCACTCGTGCGCTGCTGCTAGGGTTGCCTCTCTTACTCTCCCGGTGCATTACCGAAGTATACCTTGGTGTGAGGCCAGGGTATTTCTATGCCTTCAGCATCAAAGGCCTTTTTCAAGCGAAGTCTCAACTCACCCATCACCGCCCATTGCTCGATGGGCTTGACTTCACCCAAGATCTTGATTTCTATCCCGGAGTCGCCCAGGTTATTCACCCTCAGTACCTGGGGCGCAGTTTTAATCACCTTGCGCCATTGCTCATCCACAGCCAGCTCCTGGCCTACACGGTTTATTACACTTATGGCATGGTCAAGGTCGGTACCATAGGACACCGAGACATTAAGATTAACCCTGGCGAAGTGTCTGGTATAGTTGCTGGCTATCCTAATCTCGCCATTGGGGACATGGTGGACTATCCCGTCTAAGTCACGGAGCACCGTTTTCCTTAGATGAACCTCCTCCACCAGCCCAGTGACGTCGGCTATTCTGGCTACATCTCCAACCCTGTACTGGTTTTCTGAGATTATGAAGATGCCAGCAATAATATCCTTTATCAGATACTGAGCGCCGAAGCCGACGGCTATTCCAGCAATGCCGAAACCAGCCAGGATTGGAGCAATAGAAATCTTTACTTCAGATAGGACCATCAGTATGACAACTACGACGATAAATATCCGCCCTACCCCGGTCAGGACACCTGTAAGTGTATCTCTCCGTTTCTTAATTCCCTCCTTGCTTTCGCCCCTGATTGTGACCATGGTACGGCCTATTAGGAGGGGGAGAAACTTTCTCAAAGCGAACCATAGTACAATCCCCACCACCAATATGATGAGAATGCGAATGCCATGTTCAACCAGCCAGCTAACTACAGCGGCCCAACTCAACTGGAACATATGTTACCTCCATGCTCCGCACTTTCTGCAGAGGCTAACCTTGCATTATTTTAAACATTTATTCGGTGCGCTGTATAGTCATCGGAGACGCTGGGGTAAACCTGGCTATCAGTTTGCCCTGCCTCTCTTAAGCTTCTGCGAGGATACATTGACTCGGCGGGTACTCGACCATTTACATTTTCCAGCGTATACCCTTCCTTGGCTTTAAGTGTGGCAGGAACCTGCACCTAAACACCCGTGTTAATGTTTTACTTGTATGGCCTTATACCAGGGTTTGCTTCGTTAAGACGCTTTTAAGAGTAGAATGGACGACTAGTGCCGAGAAATCTATGAGTAATGGGGCACGAGTATCCTAGGTCCGAGTCCGACAGCTGCTAAGCTCAGTTACGAGAAGCTCGACAGCTAGCTGGTCGTTATATTTACCAGTTTTGATAGCCAAGTCTGCTTCCAAGAGCTTGCCATACGCTTCTCTTACCTGCTCTAAGTTGTACAGTTTGGCTTGATTAAGTGTCTTATCCAGGCTGTAGTCTGCCAAGCCCAGCTTAGCTTGAACTTGCTGGCGGGACAGGTCACCTAGCTCTTTGCCTAGTGCTATTAAACGGAATTGCCTGGTAATCATAGTTATGATATAAGTTGGCGAAGCACCCGCCTGATACAGTTGATGCAATAACCTCGGGGCTGTCTTAGCCTGACCTTCAAGGATTGCATCTACTAAAGGAAAGATGCTAGCTTCCTGAACATGGCTTACCAGTTGCCTAACATCGTCTTCATCGATAGTGCGTTCTTGGGTATAAAGAAGAAGCTTTTGGATTTCACTATTCAATGCCCATAAATTCCCCCCGATAAGTTCAGCTAGTAAATCAATGGCCTGGAAAGTGATACTGCCTTTTTCGTTGATTACTCGCTGTTGAATCCAAGTTTTCAGCCTCTTACCTCGCAGCAAAGGGAATGCCTCTACCTTAGCTATTGGGGAAAGATTCTTCAAGAGCGGATTATTCCCACTTATTTTGCCGTCAATTAGTACTAGCACGGTGGTTTCTGGTATTTGCTTGATATAAGAAGCCATTTCCTGCCACTTTCCTGGCTTGTTTGCAGATTTGGTATTGCTTTTGCTAGATCTTGATTTCCTTTGTCCTGACTCAAATCGTCCTAGCAAGCCTTTGACTGTAACCAAACGCTGTGACGATAAGAAGGGGACGATGTCACAGTTGCTCCTAAGCTCATTCAGGGTTAAATGCTCACCATCTAGCTTGATGGTGTTAACCGCTAGCATTTCTGAATTGCCTAAGTCAGTTTTAATTCTCTCTATGGTTTGGTAAAGAGAGAAATCATCTTGGCCATGAAGAATATAGAGCATTTCTTGGTATTGTACCACAACACCATTTGGTAAGAGTCTTATCTAATTCACAAGTTAAGGTCTTGGAAGTTACATGCTCACTTTGCACTTTTAGCTGTCCTGTGCCTTTTCCAGCCTAATATTGTCAGCAAATCTCCTACGACTGTATCCCTCGCTGTCTCATGCCTTAGAGGCAAATCGGGGTTAATACGATAGGTGTTGCTCCTCCCCACCTTTCTGCGCTTTAAGTAACCTGCGGCTTCCAGGTCCGAGATTATTTTGTGGACGGTCCTCTCTGTAAGGCCCAGGGTCAAGGCAATGTCGCGAGTGGTGCTGCGCTGATGCCTGGAGATATGGCTCAGGACCATGCCATGACTGGTAATAAAAGTCCACTCTCCCATTTTATTCAGTTCTCCTCAAAAAAAATGAAATTTTATCTTAAAACCTTGTAAAACCACTTGACAAAATTGATGGTAGCAGTATATTTATTCTAGAAAATTAATTCATAATTATCATCTCACATTATATATTGCAGTAATTATAATAACAATAGCATAGCAAATTATTGAATATTGGTAAAGTGCTTAAACGTAAACGTTATTTCAGCTATGTCACTCAAACCTCTTGTGATTACTTAGCAAACAGTCACAGGAGAAAATTGTTTAAGGTTGCAAACATGGATACTTGCCAAATCGAGTCCTGTAAAAAAGGAGGTGAGAAGCATGCAGAAGAAACCTAGTGCTCCTAAGCCAGGTGCCCCTAGGCCCAAGTAGTTGAGTTATAAGGGTAGGTAAAGCGAAGGGGAGTTTCCCCGTAAGGGGTGGCTCCCCTTCGCTTTTGGCTTCGGAGGCAAAGCACAGAGTTTATCACGTAAGCGAGCTTAGTAACTAAGTCAAGATGTAGATAGCAAATTTTTATTTGAAGAACATCAGCCCTGCACTTCATGTTACCCGTGGTATAAAACCTTATAATTTGGAGGAGGGGGCCACCTCGCTATTGAGTCCCTGGGGCCTAACGAGCCAGATGGCCACGAAGTGCAAAACCAAATTATGCTATAGTTATATCTATGAAGATTGCCATTATTGGACTGCCCAAGAGTGGCAAAACAACCGTCTTTAATGCCTTAACCAGAGGCAGGGCTGAGGTCGCTGCTTATGACTCGTCTTTAGCCCCAAATGTAGGCGTGGCCAAGGTATCTGATTCTCGATTGGTAGCGCTAGAGAACATATTCCATCCTAAAAAGGTTGTTCCTGCGGAAGTAAGCTATGTAGATATTGCAGGGTCAGTTAAGGCTTTTTTTAAAGAGGGTATAGGAGGGGAATTCCTGAGCTATCTAACTACTGCCGATGCTTTGCTTCAAGTAGTCCGGACCTTTCAAGATGAAAACCTTCCCCATCCTGAAGGAAGTATAGACCCTAAACGGGATATAGCTACTTTGGACTTAGAGCTTACCTTCTCCGATTTAAATATTATTGAGAGAAGACTTGACAGGCTGGAGGTAAGCTTAAAAGCTGCTAAAGCAGCGGAGCGTGGACAGTATTTGAAGGAACAAATACTGTTGCAGAAGATTAAAACAGAATTGGAAAAAGATATACCGATAAGGCAGCAAGAGCTCAGTAAGGATGAACTCGGGGCATTGTCTAATTACCAGTTTCTTACGGCTAAACCTGTACTAGTTGTGCTTAATATCGGAGAAGAACTATTACCACAGGCTTCACAATTGGGAGATGAGATAAGCTCCCTCTATCCTCGATTTGCTGTTGTAGCTCTTTGTGGAAAGCTCGAGATGGAGTTAGCTCAGTTTAGCGATGCTGAGGCCAAGGAATTCCGTGAATCTATGGGGCTAACTGAGCCAATGCTCGACCAGGTTATTGGCCTTTCTTATCATCTTTTGGGGCTAATTTCATTTTTCACCACAGCCTCCGCTGAATTGAAAGCATGGACTATCCCCAGCGGTATGATGGCACCGGGGGCGGCGGGGAAGGTCCATTCTGATATGGAAAAAGGATTTATCCGAGCTGAGACGATCAGCTATGCTGATTTGGAGAGCTGTGGGAATTTATGCGAGGCACGGAAAAAAGGCCTGCTTAGAACAGAAGGCAGGAATTATGTCATCCGGGATGGAGATATAATTACCTTTCTATTTCACGTTTGAATTAAGCACTCCAAGCTCATTGCTTTAAGCTGTGGTCTTACTTAGCCTGCCTTACTCCAAGAAAGATTTTGGTATGGCCCTGCAACCCCATTCTCTAGTGTTTGATCTTCAAGGTCACTATCTCAAAGGGTTTCACTTTCATTGTTAGCCTATTGCGATTTGGCTTCAGCTCATATTCCTCTCGCTCCAGCAAATCGGAAACTGTTGCCCTTTCGATATTACGGAATAGCTCGATCTCTGCTGTGGTCTCCTCTCCCTTGGTCTCAAAGAACCTCAATATCACTTCGTTGCTGTCGTCAGCTTTCTTAAGGGCCAATAGTATGAGGTTATTTGGTGAAGTCTTGCGGAGCAAGATATATCGTTTGCATCTTAACCTCCGAATATTTCTTCGATTCCTTTGCTCCAGCCTTCAGGGCCAATTCCCTGAACCTTGCGCAAGTGCGGCAGATTCATGTTCTCCCATGTATAATCTCTCTTTTGCACTAAGATAGGTACATCCACTGCGGAGAGCAAGGGCAAATCGTTTAGGCTGTCGCCAAGTCCAATAGTCTCTATGCTATCCCACATCCTGCGGTATAGATCACTCATGATGGCTACAGCTTTACCTTTATCGTTATCTCCTATGATTTCATAGAACCGCCCGCCATGGGTCCAATTGAGACCAGAAGCTTCAATTTTTTCCAAGGCCTTGCTTGCCTCTTCATCTGAAAGGTCGAGCTTTACTGTTTCACTATATTCTCTTTGCTTAGCTAATTTAGCGGACTCTATATCCAAACCAGTCTCTCTGGCTATCTCTTCCACACTCATATCGCCAAAGCCTTTAAAGTGAAAATTGCCTTCCCTTTTGACATTATCCAGCAATTCTTTTATCTCCTCATAAGGAGCGCCCAGCTCAATAACTAACAGATTACCTGCAGTAATTTTATGGTACATGAAAGGGAAGGGGAAGTAACCTTGTGGTATGAAGATAGCACCTCCGTTCTCTACTATAAAGGGGTGAAACACTTTCATCTTGTGTCGATATGATTCCTGTTCGGCTCTGGTCTTTGCCGAGCAGAATATTATGGGTATGCTATTCTGCTTAAGTCGTTTAACCCCGATAAGCGATTTCTCATAGGAATAAGTCACGCTGTCGAGAAGAGTACCATCCAAATCAGTAAATACTATTTGTTTCACCGTAGCTAAGAGGATATGGGTTCATTGTTCCTTTACTCCCCAGCGAGGTTTCTCTTTCCTGTTTGGGGAACTTTAGCTTGTGCCACTGATATGTGTCAACCTTACTTGGGCTTCGGCAATTACGACAGTAGGGGCAGTTTGCCGCTGGCAAATGGATTTGATATTATCCTGTTGGGAGAGGGAGATGTTTATTGAGAGTCCGAGATATACAGAGCGTTTTGGTTCAATCAGGATGAATCATGTACAGAGAGTAGTGGCTTTAGACTCAGGGAGAAAAAGCGAGCTGCCTCTCCATGGCGCTATGGGAGTGATGAAAATAGAGGAGGAGACAATCAAGCATTTTGAGGACAGGATGGCTATTGTCATTCCGGTTAAAGATGAGAAACTCAAGCTCATTGAAGGAGTGATTAGTGGTGTGCCGCATGACTGCTTGGTAATAGTGGTTTCCAACAGCCAAATAGAGAAGGTTGATAGATTCAGAATGGAAGGCGATGCTCTAAACCAGCTTTGTCGGTTTACCTTGCGTCAGGCCTTGATCGCTCATCAAAAGGACCCGGCTATCGCCGAAGCTGCGATAGAAGCTGGCTATAATGGACTATTGGGTGAGGATGGGCTAGTGCGTAATGGTAAGAGCGAGGCTATGATAATAGGATTGCTTATGGCCAAGGCATCAGGGAAGGAGTATGTTGGTTTCATCGACGCTGATAATTATTTTCCTGGTGCGGTGCTGGAGTATGTGAGAAATTATGCTGCTGGTTTCAGCTTAGCTCAATCTTCGTATAGCATGGTAAGAATACTATGGCTTTATAAGCCCAAGATATCGGGGGGGGTATACTTTAAGAAATGGGGAAGAGTATCAGAGACCACCAATAAGCATTTGAATCACCTGATATCGTCCAAAATAGGGTTCGAAACTGAGGTGGTTAAAACGGGCAACGCCGGTGAGCATGCCATGAGTATGAAGCTGGCAGAAATTGTACCTTATGCTTCGGGATATGCCGTGGAACCTCAAGAGTTAATATCTATATTTGAGAATTTTGGTGGCATTTTGTCTTCCAGAGAGCGTAAGGTGATGGAGCAAGGGGTGGATATATTTCAAATTGAGACTAGAAACCCTCATCTGCACGAAGAAAAAGGAGAGGAACACCTTGATGAGATGTTGTTATCTGCGATGAGCACCATTTACCATTCACCTCTTTGCGGCGAAGAAGTAAAAGAGGCAACTTTAACCGAATTAGTTAATCGAGGAATTCTCAAAGAGGGTGAGGAGCCCCCGCTTGTTCATATTAACGCTCCGCTAAAAGAAGTCGATACCAAGAAGTTTATAAAGGCTATTCAGGACGACTTTCACAGATACCAAGTGTTACCTTAAACCCAGTGGTCTGCCAGAGATTTTTCCATATCGGATTCCACCGAATGGGGGCTAAGCAAAAGCTTGGAATGGACGGAATAGAGAGCTTCTGGCGCTTTTAAGCTTCCGCCATTTCTTTCAGCAGAAGCTTCACCTCATTTGGGGAACCCAGGTTGAATTTGGCTGCCGAGGCACTGAATCCGACCTTAATTGACCATGCTATGGGGGGCAAGACTTTGAAAATATCCTCATCGGTCCAATCATCCCCTATCGCTAATATGAAATCCCAGCCCTCTCTCGGAATCCATCGCAAAGCTGCTCGTCCTTTATTTATGCCAGCATTTTTCACTTCAACTACCTTACTTCCCTCTAGGACCTGTAGGTTAAGATTACCAGTAAGGTTTAGAAGATCATTTACTAGCTCTCTTGCTCGTAAGGCACCCAGTCTTGGGTCAGCTTTCCTATAATGCCAAGCAAGGGAGAATTCTTTCTCTTCAATGAAGGAGCCTGGAGTCCTATGTACGTATAGCTCACAGATTGGGCGCATTTCCTCCTTCCACTCGCTCGTCAAAGCTTCTAGCAGCTCCCATCCTTTGCTTCGTTCTTTAATCCAGGCACCATGTTCAGCTACCAATCCAATATTCAGATCGCCAAACCATTTCCCTAGAGCATCTTTGTCGCGTCCACTTATAAGCACCACTTCATTCCTAGAGTCCTTAGCGAGCTCTTCAAGCAATTCCACAAGCTCGCTGGTTGGTATTGCTTTCTTTGGCTTTTCTGAAAATGGAATAAGTGTGCCATCATAATCCAACAACACTAGCCTTTGATCGCCCTTTTGGAAATCGCTCACTAAGTTCTTTTTCGTCTCATAGTTTAATGCTTTTGCTTCCCTCTCTTTCTGGACTTCTCTGGCGCAAAGTAATTTATTCACAAACTCATCAGCCCACCGATTTACGTTATAATGCTCGATGCGTTCCTGCATTACCCTAATACGTCCTATCTGTTCTTCTTCTGGCATAATTAAAGCTTGTTCTATCGCCTGGACAATTTCCTCTTCGCAACTTACATTTACTGTGATAGCCTCTCCTAACTCCTTCGCTGCCCCAGCTGTCTCGCTAAGCACTAAAACCCCTTTGCCTTCTATCTTAGTTGCTATGTATTCTTTAGCTACAAGGTTCATTCCATCTCTGAGGGGGGTAACTAGGGCAACGTCTGCTATGCTATACATGGCAACAAGAGAATGAGAAGGCAAAGAGCGATATAGGTACCAAATGGGTGTCCAGCCAATGGACTCGTACCTTCCATTGATTGCCCCTACAAGTTCATCTATCTGTTTTTTCAGCAGAGCATACTGTCCTACCCTTGTACGAGAAGGAACTACGATTAACATTAGAACCACTCTCCCCCTATACCGTGGCTTTTTCTGGAGAAAGAGGTTAAAAGCTTCCAATCGCTGAGGAATACCTTTAGTATAATCGAGACGGTCTATTGACAGGATTATCTTGCAGTCTCCCAGTTTCTTGCGAAATCTGCTTATCTGCGTCCGCACTTTTCGACTCCGTGCGGCGTTGGAAAATTGCTCGTAATCTATCCCCATGGGGAATTCATCTGCCTTCATTATATGGTTCGGGGTGGTGATTTGTCCCATAACCGCCTCGTAGCCTAACAAACGGTGTACACTGTCAAGGAAGTGCCGCGTATAATCGTAAGTATGAAAACCTACTAGGTCTGCCCCTAAGAGTCCATCCAAAATTTCCTTACGCCATGGCAGCAAGCGGAATATTTCAAAAGATGGGAAGGGAATATGAAGGAAAAAACCTATTGTTGCCATTGGTAGCTTCTCTCTTATAAGCTTTGGGAGCAGCATTAAGTGATAATCGTGTATCCAGATAACATCACTCCCTTCCGCTATTTCAACAACGGCATCAGCAAAAGCTTGGTTAACACGCTCATAGGTTTGCCATAAATCTTTGTTGTACACTGCATACTGGGTGAAATAATGAAAAAGAGGCCAGATGGTTTTATTGCAAAATCCATGGTAGTAGTCTTCAACATCGTGTTCCGAGAAAAAAACAGGGTAGCAACTTTCCGACAGTAATTTTGCTTCGATATCCTTTTCCTCTCCCTCTATCCTTTCCTGAGCAATCCCAGGCCATCCTATCCAGATGCTGTCACTCGATTTGTAGAACGCCCCTAGGCCAGTGGCTAGACCCCCAACGCTGGGCTCAAAGCACAATTTCCTCTTTCTCTTCTGAACACTAACAGGCAGCCGATTTGAAACGATTAGCAACCGAGACACAATGCTTCATACTCCTTAAATAAGATGCCTCATTTAGTCAATTGTACTGCATACTTGTATTTCACTCAACTTAAAAAGCTTGTCCAGCTATACTCAATGCCCTTACTCGTCATCTCCCAGCGGTTGACGACCTCGCGCTTTGGTGCGGAGGCTGAGATACATGGGTAACACTCAGGTTATGATTAGTGATGATATTAACCTACCATGAGGAGTTATCAGGATGAGAAAG
>JAFGBN010000010.1 GCA_016933195.1 Dehalococcoidia bacterium
ACAAGTTTTGCCATAATTCAGCCTTCCTTTCTAAAATAATTTCCTACAGAGTATGGGAGGGCAGATAGCGGCTCCGAGTTTCATGAGGAAGCGGGGAAAGTTGAGCATCTGCCGCTCAGCCAAGCCCTATTCTAGCTTACTATTCACTCATTAACCTAACCAAGAAGTATAATCGCTGCTGGTGGCAAAATCAACATGGCTTTCCCCCTACAGCAACCATGGCTGATGTAATGAAAGGCATCAGGCTTAGATTACTTCAATGACAGGCCAAAAGAAAAAACTCGAGGCACAGATGATATTGAGGTATACTTTAGCCAGTAGATAGTGTTAGGAGACGCCTGGCCAATGCCCCTATCGGACAGTAAATCTTTGGCCAGGTTTATATTGGACTCCTACATCCGGGCTACATCCGAGGCAAAGATGAGGCAAGAAGTTGTCCGCCGGCGAGTTCGGCCTCGGGACTTATAAAGTTAATGGAGCTATGACGGAGAATGTTTATCCTGCACAGCATGCAGCCATTATCCTAAATGATAATGGCGGGTGGACAAAACAACGCAGCTTGTATAGAGTCCTGGTACGCCAGGCTGGAAGTAATACTACTAAACATGTTATAAGACTCCTCGCCGGTTATGGCATGAAGCGCTTCACTCTTTATGTCTCCTTTACAGAGAACTGGAAACGAGCGAGAAGCAAAGCCATATGATACAGAAAATAGGCCTCACGCTACTGGTCACAATCAGCCCTATTAGCGAATTAAGAGGTGGTATACCCTTAGGTATATTGCATTATGGGTTAAACCCCTTATTGACCTTCTTTATGGCCATTGTTGCCAATGCCCTGTTATTCTTCCCTATCTTTCTAGTCTTGGGCCTGTTTTACGATAAGCTCCTGTCCCGGCTTCAGATTTTTAACCGCTATCTGGATATTGTACGGAGGAGGGGTAGTCCTAAAGTGGCTAAGTATGGCTTTCTAGGATTGACACTGCTAGTAGCTGTACCCTTGCCTATCACAGGGGTATACACGGCGAGTATTTTGAGCTGGCTATTGGGCATAAGCTGGAGAAGAGCTTTCCCTGCCATCGGGCTGGGAGTAGTTGTGGCTGGCATTATAGTCCTCTTGATAACTTTGGGCATAGCTGGGCGATGGTAAGTCATAGGCGAATCGAACCCACGGCATCCTGATTCTCTGAGGATTTAACTCCAGTAATAACGGCGCAGTAGTAATAGAGCTACCAAGTCAGTCCGGCGCGCCCTACCATGCTCAATTTGAGTAATTATGTCTTAGAAGGGGCCAAATATCTTCAGCTTAGCTTCGCAACCGCTTCTTCTGCAGCATTTACCATTTGATAGGCTATCGGTGAAGCACATAAGGCAGGGTGAGTACCCATTTGGAACAAAGAGACCTCATAAGCCGTCATGCTATGATGAAGGCAGGCACTGATAACGTTAATGATCTCACCAACACAAGTTCCTCCCGAAGCCTCACCACCAACCATGACACCGTCATTCTTAGAAAACATAAGCTTTACCGATGTTGGCACTGCTCCTGGCATACCACCAGGGTGCCTGCTTGGTGCCTTAGCTTCGCCTACTACGATATCATAACCTTCTTCTTCAGCTTGTCTCTGAGTTAGACCAGCAGCTCCAATAGCCAGGTTACCGATTTGTGTAGAGAAAACACCTACCGTACCTAGGCCATGATAGCAGATCTCGAATAGGTTAGCTGCGGCGACACGTGCTTCACCTGTAGCGATAGAAGCCAGCCAAGCTTTAATCGGTTTCCCGCTGAAATAAGAAATCTTCATCGCGCAGTCACCGCAGGCAAAAATGTTACTGTCACCTCTAACTCTCTGGTACCGGTCAACAACGATTCCTTTTGTTGAAGCACTTATTCTAAGCCCGGCTTTCTCAGCCAGTTCCACATTTGGTAGAACACCTATGCTTACGATGACAACGTCTGCCTTCAACTCCCGGCCACTTGATAGGCGAACTTTGCCGACTTTATTGTCACCAAGTATAGCCTCTACTTTTTCATTAGCAATTATCTTCACTCCCCGTTTAGTAAGTGAAGTTTCAGCTTCAAGGCAGAATTCGTCATCAAAAGCTAATTGCAGGCAATGCGGGCGTGTCTCGACAATGGTAACATTGTTGTCACGGTTTTTCTTGCACTCATCCGCAAATTCTGCGCCAACAAAGCCTCCGCCAATAATAACGATATCCTTACTCCGGTCAACGGCGTCCAGCATGTTCTGCAGGTAACCAACCTCCTTATTCACGACAAAAACATTCTCTTTATCAATGCCGGGAATCTGTAAAACCATGGGTGAAGAACCTGTAGCTAGAATAAGCTTATCATAGCTTATTTGCTCCCCACTATCTGTATAAACAAACTGCTTTTCCCTATTGATTTCCTCAGCAGTACTGATAAAAAGGTTAACGCCATGGTTGAGTAACGCTGTATCCGGCATCAGATTCTTTTGCGGGCTGCCAAGGGTCCCGAAAATATAGGGGATACCGCAAGGAACCAATTCCTCTTTCTCTTTACGTATAAGAATGATTTCTTTCCCAGGATTTCGGCGACTGCAACTGATTGCTGCCGTTGCACCCGCAGCACTGCCTCCGATGATAACCACATCTGCCTTTCTCATTTTCCCTCATACCTCCTACACACTTGAAATCTACTCTTTCTGCCTTAGTAGACCTTGTTATCATTATATCACCTGGTGGGCAATCGATAGAGTGTAGTCGTTCGTGCATTACCACACATCGCGGTATCGCCGACGGAGGTGACAAAACGCCAGGCTGTGCAACCTGCAGGCAGCCCGAGTCAGGGAAAACAGTTGCCCTCTGGAGAGGATAACCCCAGAGAATGTTAGCTCTTTAACATGGTAAATTTTCGTTGACAAAGATACGGAAGCTGCTTACCATAGCCATATCAAGATTCATGTGACAAGGTAATTTAGAGGAGGCAAACCAATGGTAGAACGAGCAGTCCCAGATTATGAGGCATTAAAGGCCAGAGTCCGAGAGCTGGCTAAGGGGCCCACAGGCAGGGCAGCCATTGAGGCTAAGCTCAGAAAGCTATCTCAAGACGGTATACCCAAGAAGGTGCTTAACCCAGATGAGATTATTGCCCACAAAGAAGAGATTCTGGAGCGGGTTCAGAGGAGAGCGGAGGAATATGAACAGGTCAGTCAGAGCTGTGCCAAAAGTGCCGCTTTAGCAGTAATGGAGGAGTTTGGGTTAGGCAATATCAAAACCATAACAGCACTCTCAGCTTTTCCCGGCATTGCCCTGACCGGCGAGACTTGTGGGGCAGTATCTGGAGGCCTGATCGCCTTGTCTTCCTACTTCGGTCGAGATGACCTCCTGGATTTAGCTGCTAATGCCCGGGCATATGGTAGGAGCCGAAAGTTCATATCTCTGTTTGAAAAAGAGATAGGTACCACCAAATGTCACGACATCCACAAAGATGTGATATTTGGCCAACATTATGACGTATCAGATGCCAAAGAAGGCTATCCTGCATTCGTAAAGGACAAAGGCTTCGAAAAGTGTGCCTTACCGCCGGGCATAGGGGCTCGGCTTGCTGCCCAGATTATCATTGAAGACATGGAAAGGGCGAAGAAATCCTGATCCAGCCTTATGTAAATCAAGTCACAAAAAACTGCCAAACCAGAACAGCTACCTCTCTCAAAAACTTGAGGATTTGGTGCACAGAGCAGCTGGTGGTCAGAAATCAGTGCTTCATCCACAACTGTCGCCACCAGACCAGGGACAGCCTTTGGGCTGATTCACGACATGATGTCTCATCTTCCGCTACCAATCTGACCGCTTCCTGGCGGAATTCCCGGGTGTACCTTCCTTGTGGGATACCTCTCAATCTGACACCTCCGTCTTTCCATTTTACCTGACTTTGGTGTCCATTAAAT
>JAFGBN010000077.1 GCA_016933195.1 Dehalococcoidia bacterium
AATGGTAAAATTCTAGAGTGCTTGGAGAGAGACCCTGCCGGCGAGAGGTAAGGAAACTGCTTAACACTTGGGTATTCGGAGAGGGACTGGAAATCCGCGTGTCAGCAGTTTGACTCTGCTCCTCAGCATATTAAACGCCGAAGTGGCGGAATGGTAGACGCGGCAGTCTCAAAAACTGTTGGGAAGCAATTCCCGTGTCGGTTCGAGTCCGACCTTCGGCAGTATATGATATAATGCCGAGTTGTGTAGCGGTAGCACGGAGGACTTTGGATCCTTAAGCCCTGGTTCGAATCCAGGCTCGGCAGCTAACTAGTTGGACCTTTCGAAAAAGGAGGTTTTTCAAGGTGAGCGTTCCTCGGTAGCTCAATGGTAGAGCGGACGGCTGTTAACCGTATGGTTGCAGGTTCGAATCCTGCCCGGGGAGCTTGATAAACATAATCAACATAAGGAGATAAGATGGTAAAAATCACGGATGAAATGAAAGAGGTTTCCCAGAAAAGTCACGGATGGGCACTAGCAACGGTAAGCAAGGAAGGGATACCCAATGTCATTGCAGTTGGCAACGTCAAGATTCTCTCCGAGAATGAAATCCTGCTAGCAGATAACTTCATGGGCAAGACTGTGAAAAATATAAAAGAAAACCCTGAAGTAGCTGCCGCTGTATGGGATTGGGATAATGTTTTGGGCTATCAGTTTAAAGGCACTGCGAGAATTGAATATTCAGGAGAGATGCTTGAGGAAGCAGCTGCCGTTGATATGGCCAGCGCTAAATCGAGAAAGAAGAACCTCCCGCCCGAAGTCTTTGCAAAACTTTTGGAGAGGATACCTGTGCTAAAACCAAAAGCAGCTATCATCATAACAGTAAAGTCAATTTATAATATTTCACCTGGTCGACGGACCGCCGGAAAGCTGCTGTCATCATAATAGTGAAGTCAAGCTGTACTAATACACCCAGTCCTGTTATCAGGGAAGAAGTGAAGTAAAAAGCGCCAATTTCTTGTAACCGCCCTGCCGAAGTATTGTAGCTTATAGGACTATACGGTTGAGCGATCTGCTTCAGAGCTATAAAGATAAGCTTTTCCAGATACAGGTTTTCATAATTATATGCACAGGCAAAGAACTCTAATTCAGAATTGGAGAGTGCTAGTTCCATCAGGGTTTTTAGCTTCTTCTCTTGCCTCCGCTCTTCTTCTGCTGCGAATGGGATAGATTATTGCTAAGGAGAAGGGCAACAAGAACATCGCCGGTGTATATGGTGGGGCATAACAGTCTGCAAAATCCGACGGAGGGTTAAACCAGGGCCCTTCTTCTCCTCCAGGAATAGAACCGGCAAACATTGCCCATATGGCCATCCCGGCAACAATCCAAATCATTATACTTGCCGCTAGGGATTTTGCCACCTGACGAACATCTCCGAAATTGCCCACGCTGGATAGATACATCGCACCAGCAGCAACAAGGATAATCGCCTCCCATACCAAGAACATGCCCGACATCTCTAAAGGCCCCCAGATAATTCCTTCCGTTCCGTGTACTCCTATCACTACAAACCCTGCTATGCCAAATATCAATACGATAGCACCAAAGATGCCAAAATATATACTGCCAAACTTTGCTGTTCTATCACTCATATTAATATCGCCAATCCTTATTTCAGTGGGACCCAGACGCTACTCCCTATCCCCGATAATCCTATTACATGAAGTATGACCCCATAAAGAAAGACCACCACTACAAGAGTAGCTAGAGCTCCTAGAATTTCCTTCCAGTTCAATTCCTTTAGCATCAGGGCAAATGTAGCTAAACAAGGGAAGTAGACACTAAGTAATACCACAGCAGTAAACACTTGATAAACCGTTATCGTTACTCCTCCTGCCGCAAGCATGCCGATTGTTCCCACGGCTAGGTCCTTTCTCAAGAATCCTGCAATCATAGCCGCTGCCGTATCCTGAGGTAGCCCAAACACACCACTTACCACCGGGCTCAATCCACTTGCTATGGCATTCATAGCTCCAGTTATATACAAAACAGCCACAACAACACAGCCAAGCAAAACGAAGGGAACAGCAACCGTAAGGAAATTCAATGTCCTTATCCGAAGCTTATTCCATATATTTCTCGCTGTTGGCAATTGGTAAGGTGGCACATCCATCAAGATTTCCGGCGATTCCCCAGGCGTAATTCTGTTGATAATCCAGCCAACGCTGAAATACCCCACGGCTAAGGCGAGGAAAACCCAACCTATCAAGCCCGGGATCATTTTTCCCATGATTCCAATTTGAGCTCCGCAGGGAATGAATACTCCTAATAGCGTTATGGCCAAAAATCTCTGCTTCCTTGTTTCCAGCGCTCTGGTAGCCGCTACACCAGGAACATTACATCCCAGGGAAAGGATAGTGGGTACAATAGCAAAACCATGCAAACCTATTCTGTGAAACAGAGTATCAACAAGAACTGCCAGCCTGGGCATATATCCCACATCTTCCAGAATGGCAAATATGAGGTAAAATGCTACTATTGCGGGGAGAACCACGCCTATTGCAAGAAAAATCCCGCTGGTGAGCACACCGAAGGCTTCAAAGCAGTTGTTGGCCAAGGGGTCCCCCACAAAGATAAAATAAAGCCAAGTATCCTTTCCCGGGAAAATACCTTGCAGCCAGGGTAGCCAATAACCATCGAAAATCTTGACAAAAAAACCGTCGGTAAAAAGTGTCCCGGCAAACTCGCGGAAGAACATCCAGAAACCGTATATAACTGCAATGGCAAATGGTATGCCCGTCGCTGGCCTGACAGTAACATCAGCCAGCGCCTCTTTTAAGGACAGCTCATGCTTGCCAAGCTCTACGGTTTCTTTGGATATCTTTTCTACCAGTTCCCATCTCTGGTCAACTGTGAGTTCCAATTTTAGTTCCCACTCTTCCCATGATTTTTTCTATCTCACCTGGCGTTGCTTCTTTCATTCTCAATACCAATTCCTTAAGCCCCTCTCCCCTTGTCGCTACGGTAGGCGCCACAGGCACACCAAGAATTTGCTCTAATTTTGTGGCATCTACCTTTACATTGCTATTGTTGGCCACATCCCACATATTTAAAGCAACCACCATGGGATAGCCCCTCTCCATAATCTCCAGAGCTAGATAAAGGCCCCGCTCTATTTTGGAGGAATCAATAACGCACACAATCAAGGCATCCTGTTCCTCTTTAAGCATTCTTACTGCCACCTCCTCAGCCCTATCCTTGGCTTCTAAGGAAAAGGTGCCCGGTACATCTATGATTTCAACATTCTCTTGGTCAAGCCGCATAAACCCCTTGGCAAAATCAACAGTTGTTCCAGGATAATTTGATTCCGTGACATGCGCCCCGGCCAGACGGTTAAAAATCACGGATTTGCCCACATTGGATTGGCCCATTAATAATATCTTCTTCACTCATCTACCTCTACGATGATTTTGTCTGCCAGTCCAAGGCCAATAGATGAATTTGCCCTATTTACATTCACCACCACAGGGCCTTTTATCGGCTGTTTTGTCATCATCTTAATCTCTTTGCCTTCTCTGATTCCCATGCCTGCTATTCGGGCCTTTAAACTCTGGTCAATTTTTTTGATTCTGCCACTCTCTTCATATTTCATCTGAGATAACTTCTTCTCCACGTTTAACGCCTCTCTACTACAATTTTTTGAGCCATCCCCCGGCCAACTGCAACAACGTTTCTATCGACCTCGACAGTTACCGGCCCGCAATTGGATATCATCCTCACCACTTTCCCCTCAACCAAGCCTCTTAAAGATAGCTTTTGTCTCAGCTCTCGCCCTCTCTCAATCGCCACAATTCTTGCCATTTCACCAACCCCAAGTTGACCTAGCACCATCGCCACCGCTTCTCCTTATTAGCTTGTATGGTAGCCTTACTCGGCATATATCACTCCTTATCCTCCAAATTTTCTCTCAACGTTGTTAAGTTTTCTTGTGCTCATCCAGCTTTAATAGCCTAAATTTTCTGCCCTTCTCACTCTCTCTTCTTCAAGTTTTTCTCCAGACATTCCTCGCATTCCTCAGGAAGTTCTCCATGTTCCAGATAATATTTATATCTCTTGGGAAAATTAGGCTCTCCCAATGGACATGCTTCTATAAACTCTATGAACTTAATCACCCTTTCTAAACTGAGTGGGCTAATGACGTGTTCAATCCTGCAGGCATCCTTCTCAGCCGTTTCCTGGTCAATATCCAGTGCTTCAGCGAAAAAACGGCTCAGTGCCTTGTGGCGGCGAATTACATCCTTGGCTGCCTTATAGCCCACGGTAGTAAGCTCTACGTAGCCATACCTTTCATGCATCACCAGTCCCTGCTCTGAAAGCTTCTTCAAGGCCGAAGTAACACTGGGCATTCTCACTTTCAGCATCTGGCTGATCTGGTTTACCCTCACTACTTTTCCCGCTCCACGAAGCATAGCTATTGCTTCAAGATAGTCTTCCATGCTGGGGGTATGCTTCCTTTGTATCTCCTGTTTCACCATCGTTTCTACCCCTCGAATTGTTAGATGAGCCTAACAAAATATCATACGGCTAACTTTTTGTCAATATTTCTTCATACCTATTGTTGGAAAAATTTGATATTATGGATAGTAAAATAGCAGATTGGCCAGTCTCTATTATGTCAAATAGACCATTGCAGGAAAGCTCAAAAAAACCGCCGCATTCCAAATGGATAGGCAGCGATGAAGCTGGCAAGGGCGATTATTTTGGGCCGTTAGTGGTCGCCGGCGTAGTGATGGATGACACAATTGCCCCATTGCTTGTGGAACTTGGGGTAAAGGACAGCAAAAGACTCTCAGATAATTCGGTAAAGAACCTAGCAGCCAGAATCAAGAAAACCTGCCCGTGCTCAGTGGTGGTTATAGGGCCTAAAAGATATAACGAGTTATATAATAAGATAGGAAACCTGAACCGTCTACTTGCCTGGGGCCATTCCAGAGCCATAGAAAATATCCTGGATAAAGAAGAATGTGATTATGCACTGGCTGACCAATTTGGAGATAAGAATTTCATAATCAATGCACTGATGGAGAAAGGGGAAAAGATAGAGATGAAGCAAAGATTCAGGGCTGAAAGCGACATGGGAGTGGCAGCGGCTTCGATATTGGCCAGGGCAGAGTTCCTCAGCCAGCTAGCAATGTTGTCAAAAAAATATGGCATTGATTTCCCTAAAGGAGCCTCGTCAGCAGTCATTGAAACAGGGAAGGATTTTGTCAAGAGATATGGAAAGGAAAGGCTAAAGGAGGTTGCTAAAATCCATTTCAAGACCACGAAATCCGTGTTGGCAGAGTAGGAAAGGAGGAAGAAATGGAAGCAATCATTAACGACACAAAGTTATCTATAATTCAGGGAGACATCACCAGTCAGGCTACTGATACCATAGTCAACGCCGCTAACCCCAGTTTGATGGGAGGAGGGGGAGTAGATGGGGCAATACATCGGGCCGGAGGGCTGGCTATTCTGGAGGAATGCAAGCAAATCGTGGCTGAGCAGGGACGGCTGCCCACAGGGAAAGCGGTAATCACCACAGGAGGGAACCTCAAGGCAATACGAGTGATACATACTGTCGGCCCTATCTGGCATGGCGGCGGCAGGAACGAAGCTGAGCTCCTAGCCAGCGCATACCGTGAATCATTGAAAGTGGCTGCTGAGAACAAACTGACCAGCATCTCCTTCCCATCCATAAGCACTGGTGCCTACGGCTACCCCGTGGCCGAAGCGGCAAGAATAGCGGTCAGTGCCGTGGTCTCATTTCTCAAAGAGCAAGCCACTTCCGTTAGGGAGGTCGTATTTGTCCTTTTCGATGCCAGAACCTATGAAAGCTACCTCTTAGCGCTGCAAGAAGTGACAGACAGCCCCAAAGCCTGAAAACGGCAGTGCCAAGACCCTTGGAAATTCCCCGCTTGGCGCTGCACATAATGCCACATTTCCATTGACGGAACGAGAGTTGACGATTCTCCTTTTCATAGATGAGGGCGATAGCAATAGACAAAACAATGAATTGTGCGAGTATGATATTCACTCATATGAGACATGCCGCAGGTCGTAGACTGGCCGCATAATACTGCAAATTGCCTCGCCTATCCCGCTGGAGGCATGCTCGGTAGCTTTCCATCAACAAGTGGAATGACACATATGAAGCGGAAAATGCCTTCACCCGTGTTAATGAAAGAATGCTGTTCATTAAGAGCAACCAAGACGACGTCTCCCTCGCTCAGTTGTGTTTCAGCTTGTGCGTGTCTAACTACACCTGACCCAGAGAGTACAAAGACCTCATGTTCCCAATTATGGGAATGGTAAGGGGTGGAACTTTGTGGTTGTACCTCAAAGACGCGCATAACGAAATTCGGTGCTCCGTCCTCAGGGCCAGCAACAATGCGCATAGTTGCCCCTGGCGCTTCCTCCTTGCACACGACTTGACGATAGTTCTGAACTTTCACATCTGCCTCTTCGTGGAACAGAGAAATGCCTAGATATGCCAATCCCCCACTAACTAGCCAATTACAATATTAGTGCCCCCGCGAAGGCACGTATACCTCACTTTCATAACGAGGAACCCCCCCTTCACACGGCTGGCTTTCCTGATTACTGTCCCAACCCACTATTTCGCTACGCTCTCTATACGCCAAAAAAGTGCAATCGTGAGAGGTAACCAGAGTATCCCACTTCTGATGACTATATACATTCCTAATGAACTTCATTGTCTCTTCACTTCTGAGTTCAGCCTGCCAGAAGCCGTCTGTGGTCTGCTGCACCATAGCTTACTCCTCCCTATTAATCATAACCTACTGGTTTACCCGTATGGGAGCAAGCCCAGAGTGTCCATTCACTCTTACCTTGAAAGTGTCCCATTTCCCCTGACGCCGAACAACTTGCCTAGCCTGAAAGAAATAGAAGCTGGCTGACTTTCCCGTCTTGTTGACTGTTCACGGTATGTAAATATCACCACCAATGATGCTGCTAGCGCCATCCATATATATCAACCTCCACAAAAAGCGGGACATTCAGAATCAAAAAGTGTTATACTGGGTTCACCAGAAAGCAAAGGCATGGTTCTTAAAGTATCCGTTGCTTTCTAAGGCCTGAGCGTCTCAGTTTTTTGGCGACTGTATACTGGAGAGATAGCTGAGGCACAGTGGTAGACAGGCTATAATACATTTAAAGGAGGTCTCGAGGTGCAAGAAAAAGCAATCCTAATAGATAAAAAAGACAACGTGGCCACCGCATTACGCCAGCTGGGGAAAGGTGATTCTGTCCCGGTTGCGGTAGAGGACCTTAGCGTTAGTGTTGTGCTATCGCAGGATATTTCCTTCGGACATAAATTTGCCCTGACTGATATCCAGCAGGGAGATGCCATAATCAAATATGGTGAGGTAATAGGTCTGGCTACCAAGCCGATTCGGCAAGGAGAGCATGTCCATGTCCACAATGTCGAAAGTCAGAAAGGCAGAGGTGACAAGCGATGAAATTCTTGGGATACCGTAGGAGCAATGGCAAGGTTGGCGTACGAAACCACGTATTGATATTCTCCACTATAGTGTGTGCCTCCGAGGTAGCACGGATGATTAGCAACGAAGTACCCGATACAGTCTATGCCATCCATGGATGTGGATGTGGTCATGTGGGTGAAGATAAGGAACAGGTGATCCGAACTATGGTTGGTTTCACTGGTCATCCGAACGTTGCCGGCGTGTTACTGGTTGGACTGGGCTGTGAGGTTATAACACCCGAGATTATTGCAGAGGAATTGGCCAAGAGCGGTCAGAGGGTGGAGACCGTCAGTGTACAAAAGGCAGGGGGCACGACAAAGTGCGTGGAAGAAGGAAAAAGATTAGCGGAAAAGCTTCTGGCGGAAGCTGCCGGCGCCAAACGTGAATCACTTGATGTTTCCGAGCTAACCCTGGGCCTGGAGTGTGGCGGCTCTGACGCCCTTTCGGGGCTTACTGCTAATCCAGCGTTGGGTATTGCCACCGACCTACTGACTGCTCAGGGAGGCTCAGCCATACTATCAGAGACTACGGAGATGCTGGGCACTGAGCAGGTGCTAGGGAAAAGAGCGGCAAACGCTGAGGTTAAAAAGCGTATTTATGAAATGATTGCTGCCGCTGATACCAAAGCTAAGTC
>JAFGBN010000078.1 GCA_016933195.1 Dehalococcoidia bacterium
CACCATCATTCTTCAGCGCAAGCTCGGTGGGGTCCATTCCCAGTTCAGCAGCTACACGGTCAAACACATGAATCAAGCCAAAAGCTGGTGGAGCTTGCTCGCACCTAACTGCCATAACAGGACCCTTATTCACCTGCACTGCAATAGTCTCAGAGTACATATTAGGAATCCTGGTATTCTCAAGTAGATGAGCTGCAGCCTCAGACCGAAGGTTGGCGAAATAGGTCTTCATTTTCACGGCAGTGATAGTGCCATCATTCTTAAATCCTACTCTGAAATAAGTCACCATGACGTCCATTTGACCGAAGTAGAAGTCATCTCTTCTATCAAAGATCCACTTCACAGGCTTGCCTGTCCTCTTGGCTAGGATTGCACTAACGCATTGAGGAACCATGCTGTAATCTATCCAGTTCCAACCCCCATACATTGCCCCATTATAAGGGCAATTAACCTTGACCTTGCTCATAGGTATGCCAAACCAGCTATTTGCGGCCCATTTATGCTCGTATGGATGCTGGTGATGCACCCACAACTCAAGACAATCCCCCTCCCATCTACTGATACCATTAGGGGCTTCTACGCTCGCGCCGCCGTGGTATCGCCTTTTAGCTTTGAACTCAATTATCTTATCGGCTTCCTTGAAGCCCTTCTCTATATCACCTATTTCAAAAGTTGCCGGAACCCACATGGGTCTCGGCAGTTCATTACTCTCAGGGTACAATTCGGGTCTTGCCAGTATGGCACCAGGCTGCGCTGCTTCCTCTTCGTCCAAGACAAATGGCCGCTGCTCCCATTCTACATCTATTAATTTCAATGCTTCATCGGCTATATCCTCGGTGTCTGCAGCCACTACAGCTCCTACTTCTTCACCCTCGAAGTAGGCATAATCAGCCAGGATATCCTCCTCCGCCCCATAAGTGCTCATAGCCTTTTTCCCCTTTATCTCCGGGTCGTCATATCTGAGAACAGCCCTCACGCCTGGCAATACCTCAGCCTTGCTCGTATCCATGCTCTTAATTTTCGCATTGGGGTAGGGGCATTTGAGAAACTTCGCATACAGCATCCCTAGAAAATCTATATCTTTCGTGTATATTGCTGTTCCGCTCGCTTTTCTATACCCGTCTATTCGGCGCATACCTCGCTTCCCTACCACATTGAATGTTTCAGGCATGTATTTATCAAGCTCATAGGGATTAGCGGGCATTAGTTTTATTTCTTGTGCCACCTTAAGTTACCCTCCTATAAATTCCTATACTTTCGAAGCAGCTTCCAGTACTGCTATCACATGCTGGGGATATGTACCACAGCGGCACAGGTTGCCAGCAAGAGCTTCCTTCACATCGTCCGCAGTCGGCTTGGAATTCTTATCCAACAAAGCTTTCGCCGTCGCTACGAAGCCGGGCGTGCAGTAGCCACACTGCATGCAGTGATGTTTGACGTACGCCTCAATCAGCGGATGGTTTGCCCTCGCAATCCCCTCCACAGTTTCTATTGTTTTGCCCCCACACTCTATAGCCAAGGCCATACACGAAAGGATTGGTCTCCCTTCCATAATAACTGTACATGCCCCACATTCTCCCTTTCCTGTACACATGTCTTTAATCGAAGTAAAACCTAGCTTGTCGTGCAGAACATACTGTAGGGTCCAGTTCGATTTGACGCTGAGTTCATACTTCTCTCCGTTCACAGTAAGTTTTATTGGTGCTTCAGTCACGGGTACTGTGGCAACTCCTGCTCCTTCTCTTGACATACTCAAACCCTCCTTTAACACTTAAAATATTGTCTTCAGTAATTTACACCTGTTTTGCTGTCTGTGTCAATACTTTTTTGAGCTTCATACTGATTTTTTGTGCAAAATGACAAGGAAGAACCCAGGGAGAATAGAGGGAGTGGGGGAAAGCTTACCACCAACGAGTCAGAGTCAGCCAAAAAGAGCCCTGTCAACCTTAGCCACCCGTTTGTCTTTCGGCTGCTGTAACAGTGTTAGCCAGTAGCATAGTGACTGTCATAGGACCAACTCCCCCAGGAACAGGAGTAATTGCCTCGGCTTTACATTTAACATCTTCGAAATCTAAATCACCCACCAACCGCTTCCCTGTCTTAGAACTAGGGTCTTCTATATAATTGGCACCAAAATCTATGGCTATCACGCCATCTTTTACCATATCGGCAATGAGGAATTTCGGCTTATCTACCGCGACTACTACTATATCTGCCTGACGAGTGTAAGCGGTGAGATTCGGTGTCGAAGGGTGGCAAAGAGTTACATTGGCACCTATTTTCTCCTGAGCCAGTATAGATGCTAAGGGCTTCCCCACCAGATTATCCACATTTACAATTACCACGTCTTTTCCCCTGAGATCGCTGTATCCGCTCCGAATGAGCATCTCATAAATTCCTACAGGAGTTGCAGGAAGAAATGCTTGTTGCCCCATCCAAGCCCTACCTACATTCACAGGATGGAATCCATCCACATCTTTATCAGGCAGAATAGCGGTCAAAGCTCTATTTTCATCGAGGTGCCCAGGGAGGGGAAGTTGGATAAATATGCCGTGAATCTTGGCATCCGAATTAAGCTTACCAATTTCATTAAGCAGTTCCTCCTCTTTTATATCCCCAGGCAATCTTACCATTTCCGACCTAATGCCTACTTCACCGCTTGCCTTTTCTTTAAGATTGATATAAGTTGTCGAACCTGGGTCCTCACCCACAAGAACGCCAGCAAGCCCTGGGATTATGCCTTTCGCCCTAAGCCTTTCTGTCCTCCCTTTTAGCTCTTCCCTTATTTCTGCCGAGAGTTTTCTGCCATCGAGTACCTTAGCATCCATATTCTCATCTCCTAAAGATAATTCTCGCTTGCAATCAGCTAATCTTCTCAGCAGCTTTAATAGTATTGGCCATCAGCATTGCTGAAGTCACTGGGCCTGTGCCTCCAGGAACGGGAGTTATTGCTCCAGCTTTCTCCTTCACCGCTTCGAAATCAACATCCCCTACTAATTTGAACTTCCCAGGATTTTCCGAATCCTCTATTTGATTCACTCCAACATCGATTACTATTGCTCCTTCCTTCACCATATCCGGGGTGATTGCCCTAGCTTTCCCCATAGCAGCAACCAGAATATCGGCTTGCTTGCTGATTGAAGGAATGTCCTTAGTTCCAGTATGGCAGACGGTCACTGTGGCATTGGCCCCCTTTTGTTTCTGAACAAGTATGCCCATAAGTGGCTTCCCTACGATGTTGCTCCGACCGCAGATAACCACATGCTTACCCTCAGGACTATGAGCGCTGCGAACCAATAACTCCTGAACTCCGTAAGGGGTAGAGGGCAGAAAAGTCTCCTCCCCCAGAAGTAATTTCCCAGCATTCACAGGGTTAGTCCCATCAATGTCCTTATCAGGTGATATAGCGCTCTCTGCCCTAAGAGTGTCAAGGTGTTTAGGCAAGGGTAGTTGGAGAATGATGCCGTGGAATTTAGGGTCTTTATTAAGCTCTTCTATCTTGGTGTCAAGTTCCTGTTGGGTGACATTTGCAGGAAGCTCAACTGTTTCAGTAAAAATGCCCACTGCTTCACACCCCCTAGCAATCCCACGGAGATAAGATAAAGAAGCAGGGTCTTCTCCAACCAGGATTGCTACAAGTCCCGGCGTTACTCCTTTTCCTTTCAACCGTTCCACCCTATGCTTCAGCTCTTCCCTGATCTCATTGGCGATTTTCCTTCCATCGATTATCTCTCCTGGCATCTATACCTCCCTAATTTTATTTCGCTACTTTAATTCCTACCCCACTACATCACCTTCACCATGTTCTATTCTAGCGACAAAGACAGCCTAAATTATACACCTGCTTTCCAAGCAAAAACAGTCATAGCCTCTTCCAAATTACAATCACAAACTATGGTGGCTTCCCGCCCAAGGGTAATAGGCAGTATTTGACTATGTATACGACATTGAGGGCATTATCACCAATTAGAGTTGATAGAATGTTGCTAAGTATAGGCGGCAAGAAAATTATCCCCTTTGATTGGAAACCGCATGACATACAAGGGGATGAATCAGGATATGTAAATTTTGATACACCTCAATGGTTGCTTAACGGAAATCATTCTGCCAGGCTAACTGTGTACACTCCCTACGGTTATTCTAAATCCCAAAAGTTTACAATATTTGTCAATTAGTCCCACAATCTCCTCAACACTCCAGATATGATTAGTTATCCCTGCTGCCGTTGCAGGTGATTTATAGTTTTCTAACTTCTTTGAGAAAACGCTGGCCAGCCCAGGGTAAATCGCCTCATGTTCATTATGATACACTACCGAGAATTACGGGCTATTGCCGGTCACAATCTCAACAGGAGATGAGTAAAGTCAAGCAGATAGAGCAAAAACGGAAACAAGGCTGAACTTCTATGGTTTTCTCTACTCGAAGCATAGAATAGAAATATTATCCTTGCTTTGCCAAAAATGCCTTTATTGCATATAAACCTTTTTACAGATGTGTTCGTTTCTAGTATTGGAGAGCGAATTATGAAAATATTGCAGATACTGAAAACCATGCTGGCAGCTAAGGGCTTGGAGGCACTTCTCTTGGGCAAGGAGGTTATTACACCCAATGATATTAGCCTTGGGGTGGTTACTGCTATTGAAAAGGAATTTTCCCATGATAAAATTTGGATGGTAATTGACAATAAAGCCCGGGAGGCAATGGTATCCATCGAGCGAATCCTCACCGTAACTAACAAGGTAACTCTCTGTGATGAATTGCTGTCGGCTAGGTTGGCAGCGAATGGCAGCTCAAGTTCTTTAGCTGAAAGCCCACCCACGGAAGCGGGATAAGATGAAGATGGTAAGGGTTTTGATTTCCATACTTTTGATTGCTACTGTTCTGACTGTGGGCTGTGTGCCCGGTCAGCCAGCAATTCCTGTATCCTCTGAGTTTACTATACCTCCAGTGAGTGAAAGCGCAGTGTCAAATCCTAAGCTCGTCATGGCAAGCTGCTACGAGCCTGAAGAGCTATCTGTATCTCCTGATGCTCCATCTTACATATTACCTCTGGATTTAGGTGAAATAGCAAACTTTGAGGACATAGAACCGAATATCAGTCCAAACCACAATCAAAAACAGCTTCTGGAGGCAAATGGCTTTGTAGTTATTCCCTGGCATGGCGATGACATTGTCCAGCCCTATAAGAGACTTAAGGAGGACGGGATTCCCATCTTCGTTACCTCTGATACCTTGCTTCATCTCTACCACATCCAGTTCAATGAAATATTAAAGCGCCTTGAGGAGAAAGAGTTCTTTGACGAGCTTATTGACATGAGCCTGGCGATGATGGAGAGAGCAAAGGGTGATTATGAATACTTTGAGGATGCTCATTTGAAGGAAGCCGCCGGAAGGAATGCTGCCTATTTTGCTGTTGCCTTAAGGCTCTTGCAAACGCCAACTGAGGGATATGACGAAGAGAAAATCAAGCGGGAAATTGAGGAATGGAATAGGGAATACCCCTGGGATAAGAAAGAATTTAAGCCGTTAAAGAAGGTTAACTTTACCATCCCGAGTTATGTAGCCAAAGAAGTTGATGCAGAGATTAAGAACATTGAAGAGCATGAGGGCTTCAAGCCAAGCATCATATTTAATTCAAATGCGAGTTGCGCTTGTGATTATCCCGGCTGCTATTGTGAGGACTATTCTCAATATATCCCTAGGGGACACTACACCAGGAGCGAGGCGCTCAAGAGATATTTCAAGGCGATGATGTGGTATGGCAGAATGGCTTTCTTCCTCAAAGGAGGCGATGATGCCCTTGTTAGCGAAGAAGACGCCACAATAGCTACAATTCAGGCTTCGCTTATCTCTGCGGAGTTGCCCAACGTGAAAGTCAACGACACTGCCACTTGTTGGGAAACGTGGAATCGAATTTATTCCGTCACTTCGTTCTTTGTGGGCACCGCTGATGACCTTACACCTTACGAGTATCTGAGTGCTATGGAGGAAGTTATGGGCATCGAGTTTGATGCTAGCGAGCTTGCCGATGAAGAAGCATTGCTCAATTTGAAGGCTGAGCTAGCCCAAATGAGGAATCCCGAGATTTACGGTGGCTCTGGCATCTGCATTATCTACCCTCCAGTCACCAAGGACAAGCTCTATGAGTGTCTGGCAAAGACAAAAGGGCTGAGGTTTATGGGGCAGAGATTTATTCCCGACTCATATATGTTTCAAAATCTGGTCTTTCCCGCTGTGGGTGGGTATGTGGGCGATGGTGAGCCATTTACCATGAAAATGACCATGCTCGGTCCACAAAGATGCTTTCCCAGAGGGTTAGACGTCATGGCGGTTTTAGGCTCAGAGCGGGCTTATGACATATTGAAAGTTGAAGGAGACACCGAATATCAGGCAGAGGATACCAGCTATGATGAGCAATTAGGCGAACTAAGGGAGGAATTTAGTGCTTTCACTGAAGAGGATTGGAATCGCAATCTTTACTGGGCTTGGCTTTACGCCTTGAAGTCTCTGCTTGAGGATTTTGGTCAAGGCTATCCCACCTTTATGCAGACTGAGGCTTGGAAAGATAAGGAATTGCAAACTGCTCTGGCGTCTTGGACTGAGCTTCGGCATGACACTATTTTGTATGCCAAGCAAAGCTATACACCAATGGCAACAGCGGCACCGCCTCAGCCAAAGCCGGTGGTAGGCTATGTCGAACCAGTTCCTGGGTTTTATTCCCGCATGCTGTCGCTTACCACAATGACGAAAGAGGGACTAGCCCAGCTTGATGCCTTGACTGATGAAGAAAGGTCAAGATTGGAGAGCTTGGAAACCATTCTCGACAGGTTGGTCAAAATCTCCAAGGATGAACTGGAGGGCAAGGAGCTAAGCGAAAGCGATTATGAATTCGTCAGAAATTTCGGTCAGCAACTTGATTCCATAGTCGCTGGTGTTGAGGCTGAAGGTAAGGAAACCACCCTCGTTGCTGATGTGCATACTGATACCAATCCTCCAATGCAAGCCTTGGAGGAAGGGGTAGGCTATGTCGACCTTATTCTAGTTGCCTATAAAGTTCCCGATGGCAGAATTATCCTTGGCGCTGGTCCCACGCTTAGTTACTACGAGTTCAAGCAGCCTATAGATGAAAGGCTTACCGATGAGCAGTGGAAAGAAATGCTGGAGCAGGGGCAACAAGCTCCCAGACCACTTTGGATAGATAGCTTCTACGCTAGCAGGTAGTAAAATAAGTGCAGTTTTGCCCTATCAATTCTGCAATTTCAAGCAGCATCTTATCAATAGTAGTAGTATCCTCTTCTCCTCCTAATAGCGAGGCCTATCACAATGATGAGCAACAACAGCGCAGCAGAGCTAGCAAACATTGCCCATCGCGGCAGCCACCCGGCATGGAATGATTGTGCCTCCGACCAGTCTCCTTCATTATCTGCGGCGTCTATAGCTTTTACCCTCCAGTAATAGCCGCCGTAGGATAGAGCATACTCCTGGGGCAGGGTATAAGCAGCGGTGTCATCGATTGAGCCAGGATTTCCACTGGCGATAGAGGTAGAAACCACAGGAGCACTGAAATCCATGCTATTGGCTATCTGCAGGTTGTAGCTGGTGATTCCACTGGCATCAGTCACCGTGAGCCATTCAAATTGGGGGCGTATTTTGCCGGCAAAGCTAGCTAATAGGCCACCGATCCTCTCAGCATTAATGGGCGAGATGAGACTTGGTTCGCCAGGTGGAGTCCCCTCCATATGAAAGGTTGCAGAACAGGTCGAACTGCCATCGTAAGTGGCACTAATCTGCTGGTTGCCATGCTTTCCACTGGCAGTGAAAGTTACGTTAGGAAGATTACCGCCGTCATCAGTAGTGACACTAGACGTCTGGTCTTGATAACTGATTTTCATCATGATGTTGGGATCAAAGGCGGTGCCTACAACGCTGAAGGTTTGCCCCGCATAACCCATAGCCGGGCTCAGGGATATACCGGGCCCTACGGTAAAAGTAGCCGAAGCAAACGCAGTGCTTGAACTGTCATGAAAAACCTCAATAAGATGGTCGCCTTTAGCGCAGGGAGGTATGGTGAAGTTCAGTGGCCCCCAATCGCCATACTCATCGACATTTCCATCGGCAAGTTCCTCCGAGTCGTCATATCTTAAGCTGACGTCGCCTTCATCCCTGGCGAAGCCAGCGCCACTTACGGCGATAGTATCGCCAACATAGCCTGAATCTGAACTCAAAACCATGCTAGGCCGTATCTTAAAACTAGTTTCGTCATTATTAACTTCGTCTAAGGTACTTTCCTCATCGTCGTAGTAAGCATCTATGCTATGCGTTCCTCCCGTTGAGGCAGGTACGGCGAATTCCTGTTCCCAACTACCAAGGGTATCAGCATGAGTTACTGGGAAATCAACATACGGGCTGCTATCCAATCCAAAGTGGTCACTGGTGTCGAGGTAATACCTGATATTGATGCCAGTTCCCTCGCTGGGGAACCCGCTGCCTTCTACCTTCACAATATCTCCTACATGACCTGATTTTTCATCCTGGCTTATCTTTGGCTTAACAATGAACTCTGCCGTAGCAGTTCTACCGCTCCCGGTCCTGGCCTCAATATAGTGATATCCCTGGGAACTCTCCGGGATGGTGATATCTGAGGTAAACGTGGTATGGCACTTGCAACTGCCTCCTTCTACTGAAGTTTCATCTTGTAATTCCTCGTCGTAGTAAATATAAACTGTTTTCCCGGCAGTGAAACCTTTGCCAGAGACTTCTATCTCATCACCCATATAGCCTTCGTATTCGGAGAGCTTGATTGTGGTGCTGGCTTGAACAGGAGTAGTGAGAGCAGGGATTGCCAGAAGGCAGATGGCAAAGGCAATAATAAAACGAGGCAGAAACTTCATGGTGCAGACTATTATAAAACAAATCGCCATTTTATGCAGGTTTTGTAGGGTTCTCGTTATGCCTTACAGGGTTTTGCGGTGAATCCAGCCTCGGGCAGCTCAATCTCGAAGAGTCGCATAGCACATAAATACTGCTAGCGGAGGACTTATCAAATTTCACAAAAAAAAGTATTTCTCAAAAGTATATTCCCTTCTTGCGTTGCAAACCGGCATCCTATTCCTTCTATGAACAAAAGGATTGCGTGAGATTGCTCCTTTGTTCATTTCGGGGCTTCAGCTTACAGGCTGAGAGAGTATAATGTTAATCGGGAATAGCACTGGAGGTTTGTGAAAAAGTGGACGAGTCCTTGTTGATGCTAGACCTCGCGATAGCCTTTGGTGCCGCTTTAGGCGGTGGTTTAATTGCCAGACTGTTAAAGCAGCCTGCACTGCTCGGCTACCTTATAGCAGGCATTGTCATTGGCCCCCATGTCTTGGGTTTGATACGGAGCGCCGAGGGCATACAGACTCTAGCCACTATTGGTATAGTGCTGCTCCTTTTCACTTTGGGGATAGAATTTTCCTTCCACGAACTGAAACGAGTAAGGAACGTAGCTGTTTGGGGTGGCCTCGTCGAGATAGCGGCCATTACTTCTTTAGGGATGCTTGTCGCTATATTTCTATTGGGTCAGAGCTTTCGAGAAGCGGTAGTCTTCGGTTTTCTAATTTCTCTTAGCAGCACTATGGCTGTGCTTAGCATGCTGGTTGATAGAGGCGAAGCGAACTCGGTGCATGGGCGGATAATGATAGGCATCCTGCTACTTCAAGATATCGCTGCTGCCTTTGCCATGTTTATCTTGCCAGTGATGGGAACAGGTAGTGGTAATTTGTTGCCCACACTAGGCATGGCTTTTCTTAAAGCTGGAGCTTTCATTGCTCTGGTATTAGTCGTTGGCGTCTGGGTGATACCACGCATATTAAAACGCGTCGCCCTGCGGCAGTCCAGAGAGCTTTTTATCCTTTCCATTGCCGCATTGTGCTTGGGAGGTGCTTTTGGTGCTTACTACTTTGGCTTATCTGCAGCTTTGGGTGCATTCGCCGTAGGTCTCATGGCAAGCGAATCGGACTTTGCCCACCAGGCACTTGGCGATATGGTACCGCTGCGAGACTTATTCGCAGCATTATTCTTTGTATCAATCGGCATGCTCATAGATTTACCATTTTTGGCAAGTAACATTATCCCCCTGCTCATATTGGTGACAATCATAGTTCTGGCTAAATTTGCCATCTGCTCAGGCGTTACCCATATGTTCGGCTATCGGGGCAAAACGGTGCCGCTGGTGGGTGCAGGCATGGTACAGATTGGTGAATTTAGCTTTGTGCTGGCACAACTAGGCCTTGAGGCAGGCGTAGTCGCCGGACATACCTATTCACTGATACTGGGCAGTGCTTTAATTACTATAATCCTCACACCGTTTGTTTTTGCCTTGACCTCCAAAATCTGTATCAGACGGAGGGAAGTTATGCAGATTGCTGATGGAGGTGAAAGGCAACTTGCCGAAGCAACTCCGAATTTCACCAACCATGTAATCATCTGTGGCCATGGTCGCGTAGGAAAGAGTATTGCTTGGTTTCTCAGTCAACTAGCTATTCCATATGTGGTTACTGACCTTGACCCCAAGACTGTCTCTGAACTCAGAGACAGGGGAGTCTCTTGTATTTATGGAGACGCAGGTAATCCAAATGTACTTTATCAAGCGGGAATCAAACACGCTAGAGTTTTGGTACTAGCCGTTGCTGACCCGGTAGCGGTCAGACTTGCTCTTGACCATGCTCATCAAATTAATCCAAGCCTAGATATAATCGCCCGCGCCCACAGCAGTTCTGAGTTTGAATTTCTGCAAAAGAGGGGTGTCCCCGAAGTGATTCGACCCGAAATAGAAGCTGCTACAGAAATTACACGCCGCATCTTATGTCAACTGAAGATTCCTGTGGCCACAATTGAGGATATCCTTTCTAACGGGAGAAAAATATGCCCTCTGTGAGCTGCGATTTGAAATTAGCACGTTAGATGCTATTTTTTATGATGTGCTCACTTAAAACAAGAGGGGGCTGTAATGAGGGTTGGGAACTAGTGGGTCGACTTATAGTTATGCTGACCCAGGTGAATATTACATTAGGGTAGAAACGGGTAATATTAAAAACTGGGAAATAGTTATAAAGCCAGCACAAGGGTGAGAAAAACAAGGCTATGACACATCAAGCTGTGGAGAATGTCCCCCGCCTCCGACAAAGCTTCAAACTATCCTCAAACTTCACCGACTGCTTAACATTTGAATTGGCGTTGAGCAATCTTAAGTTTTGCTTGCTATCCTCGAAACAGACCCTTAACTTTGTCCATGAAGGATTTGGAACCTGCTTTTTAAAGAAAGCCCGCCCATTCTGCTTCAGCAGCAGCTTTTCTCTTTAAGTCTTTCCTTGTCTGCTGCATTAGTTCGAGGACTCGTTTTTCCTCGCCAGCATCGAGCCAGAAGCCATGTCCCTCAGGACAGAAATCAAGCTCCAAGTCATAGTAGGCACGATAGTCAAAGGCAGTCATCGGTCGGTGGCATCTGGGACATAAAAGTTCACTGGTTCGGGGACTATAGACCAGTGTTCCTTTGAGTTCATCGGCCTCGAAGATATTGTCTTCGAGTTGATCAAGTTCTGGATAGTCTAACCACATACCTTGGCAGTTTGGACATCTATCAATTTCAATTCCCTTATATCGCTCTATCGTTAGTTCGCCTTTACAGCGCGGGCAATTCATATTTCAATCCTCATTTCCTGCTTTCGCGGTTATTTAGCACTACGCCCATATCCTGAGCGCTAGCGCGGAGTCCAGACTCCTCACTAGCGCTCACAGTGACAGTTAAACACTCAGCTTGTTTGGCTATGCAAGCTTATTGTATCATAGAGTAAATTTGCTTGGCTTGAGATAATCCAGTGAAGATATATACCAGGAAAGGTGACGAAGGCGAGACCAATCTTCTTTATGGCCTGAGGGTGGCTAAATCCGACCCCCGATGTGAAGCTTACGGCACTATTGATGAGGCTGTTTCAGCACTGGGATTGGCCCGAAATTCTTGCCAACCTGAAGTCAACGATATTGTGTTCACCTTGCAACAGGATTTATTTGTAGTAGGGGCAGAGCTGGCAACTCCCCTGGAGCACTACCCTGATTTAGCGGCAAAGGGGAGGATAGTCAAGCCAGAAATGGTGAAAAGACTGGAGAATTTAATAGATGATTTTGGAGCTAGGATTGAGATACCACGCGAATTTATTATTCCTGGTGCTTACGCAAGCTCAGCAGCCCTGGATATTGCCCGGACAGTGATCCGCCGTGCTGAGAGAAGAGTGGTGACTTTAAGGAAGGCAGGACAATTGGCAAATGAAGAAGTGCTGAAATATCTCAATCGCCTGTCTGACCTAATTTTTATCTTGGCTCGCTATCAGGAGAAGGTTGGAGATGGAGATAATCCCGGCTATTGACCTCAGGGATGGTAAATGCGTTCGATTGTATCAGGGCAATTATAATCAGCTAACTGTGTTCAGTGACGAACCAGCAACAGTAGCTCTGAAGTGGTATTCCCAAGGAGCACAATGGCTTCATGTGGTTGATTTAGATGGGGCAGCTGTGGGAAAGCCAAGAAATGTAGCAGTGGTCGAGGAAATAATGCAACAGAGCAATCTGCTACTGGAGCTGGGTGGCGGCATCAGGCAAGAGGATACGGTGGAGAGTTTGCTGCAGAAGAAGATAAGCCGCGTAATTCTAGGAACAGTGGCTGTGGAACACCCCGAACTGGTAAAAAAGCTTTGTCAGCGATTTGGAGAAGCGATAGTAGTAAGCCTTGACGCCCGAGAGGGCAAAATAGCTATTCATGGGTGGCAAAAAGACACGATTATGGATGCTTTAGAGTTGGGTCGAGAGATGGTGGAAGCCGGGGTGAGACGGTTCATTTATACCGACATAAAAAGAGACGGCACCCTCAGCGAGCCTAATTTTAGCATGGTGAGCAGATTGGTTACTGAAGTAAAGGTCCCTATCATTGTGGCTGGAGGTATCTCTAAGTTGGAACATTTACAGAGGCTTAAAGAGCTAGGAGTGGAAGGAGTCATTATAGGGAAGGCTCTTTACACTGGAGATATTGATCTGGAAGAAGCTATAATTAAATTCGGAGGCTAAATGTTAAAATTTGATGATAAAGGCTTGATTCCCGCTATTATTCAGGATGCCAAGAATGGTGAGATTCTTATGCTGGGCTACATGAACAAGGAAGCATTGAAACGCACTGTATCCAGTGGAGATGTTTGGTTCTACAGCCGCAGTCGGCAGGAATTATGGCACAAAGGGGAAACTTCAGGTAATTTCCTCAGGTTGAGGTCCATCATCAAGGATTGCGACAGCGATACCCTTCTTGTCCAGGCCAAGCCTACAGGGCCGGTCTGTCACACGGGCAATCGGACTTGCTTCTTTCAACAATTGGAAAACGAGGATACAGATTGATAGCCAACACAAATGTATTGGCGAACTTCATCGCCTCTCCCCGGCGGTCTAATCAACACGGATATTGGCTCATGCACTGCGAAAAATAGCAGTCTATCAGCCACAGGATATCACACTTTGAAACCACGTGGCCGTTATGGGATTCACCCGAGAAGTAGTACTGGATTGCCTCGATAGCCTCCGCCCTGGTAACGATACACCCGTCGGTCCAGTCAAAGCTCCATTCGGGAAAAGCTCCAGAAGTAGTGAATTCGTGGGAATTTGTCTCACAAAGACAGCAAGAGGGTCATCTGAACCCGTATCAATATCATACCACAAGATCCAATTGCTACCGTTATAATACCTTAAGTCGGATAAATACCCCTCCATCTCGTTCACGGGAGGGTCTGCAGAGTCTTGTGACTCGGATTGTGCCATGATAAACCCCTCTAGCCAGAACTCTGCTGGAATAGTCTTTTTGAGGTCGCCATCGATCTTGACCAGCCAGTTACAACCGTACTTGTAAATCCTGTAATCATGGCTGGTATTGTATTGGGCATTTTCAAAAGTTTCTTGCTCGAACTCACCTGTCGTCTTCCAGCCGACGTAGAACTTCGTCTGCGTTGGGTAAGGGCTGGTTGACTTCAACCAGCCGACCTCAATCCACTTCTTGGGGTTGGTGTCTAGGATGACTGTCACAAACTCAGCCACGAAGTGGTTGTCAACTTCGTTATCATAGACGTAGTTACTCCCGGAAACGCCGGGAGCTACACCTGTTGTCAACTCACCATAGGCATAATAATGAGGTTCATCATCTGCTAGTACAGAGCCACCGCCCGGCAGCAGTGCCAAAAACAAAGTAAGAGTGATGGAAACAATTAAAACCGTTTTCTTCCTCATCGGATACCCCACTTATTTACCCTATGGACTCAGCGATTCTCAATATCTCTTCCTCAGGAAGCTCCACAGCGACGTACATAAAGAAGCGCAGCCCAGGGAGACGCCAACGGAGGTCCTGGCCTCCAGATGATAACCACCCCTTTGTCTCGTTAATGTCCACCACCTTACCACTCTCCTGTGCCATGGTTTCATAAATATCGGGCGACGGCACTTTCACTACTTGGTATACATTAAGCACAATTTTGTATGGAAGCGAATCGAAGTCCTGTATTGTCTTTACCTCTCCGAGCATCTCCTCATCGGAAAAGTATAGACTTAAATTGGCGCGGGGAGGGGAACTGTAGTACCACACAAAACCCCGCTGAAACTTCCAGCCTGCGGGGAGATATTCTGGAGTGAGACTCACCCCGACAATCCCCTCCGCCTCTTCCATCGATACTTCTTGTACTGGTATCGCAGGAAGCCTAGGAATAGACTCAGGGATTGGTGCCGTAACTGATGGCTCCGCTTCTGTTGGAGCCACTTTCTCACCAGCGCAACCTGTCAATACACTCAACACCAAAACCCCTCCCAATGTCACAAACAACCATCTCTTTTTAACTCCCATTCTTCTCCTCCCTTCTTTCATAACTACATATAACTATGCTACCCCCCCCCCCCAATTTGTTGTCAATACCTCGGACTGCCAGGTAGTCCATGAATAGTTCTCTTGGAATAGTCTCGGCCACAAATTCAGTGTAAACATCGTTATTGTAGATATAATTGTGTTCAGAAACACCGGGAAAGTCGTCGCCTGAGAGCGCACCATAAGCATAATAATAGTCATCGCTGTCTGTTTATACAGCGCCCGCACTCAGCAGCAGTGTCAAAAACAAAGCAAGTGTGATGAGAACAATTAACAGCGTTTTTCCCTCATCGCATATCCCCTTATTTACCCTATGGATTCGGCGATCTTCACTAACTCTAACTCCTGCTCGGGAATCGGGTTGACGATGGACAGGTCGAGGAGCAGCCCCGGCTGAAACCAGATTAGCTGACCACCTCCAGCCTCTACTAATAGCCACCCCTTTGTCTCGTTAATATCTACCACTTTGCCCCCATGCTGCCCTGCCATGCCTTCATGGATATCAGACGATGGCATTTCTGCTACCTGGTCTACATTAAGGATAAATTTCTTATGTGTAAGGGAGGCAAAATCCTGCACTGTCTTTACTTCTCCGGGCATCTCCTCATCGGAAAAATAGAGATTCAGATGCGGGGCAGGCTGGTAATACACAAAGCCACGGCGAAACTCATAGCCTGCCGGGAGATATTTTGGTGCCACGGGCGCCCCAACAATCCTCTCCGCTTCCTCCAGCGATACTTCATCTACTGGTATGGGAGGTATGGGGGGTATGGAAGGAATTGGTGTCGTGCCCGGCGGCTCCGTTTCTGTTGGGGTTGCTTTCTCACCTGCACAACCTGGCAATAGACTCAACAGCGAAATTCCTGCCAATATGGCAAATAACCATCTCTTTTTAACTCCCATTTCTCCTCCCTACTCTTACACTATAACCATATTACCCCCCCCCCCACCTTTTTTGTCAAATCTCCAATTGGCTGCTAATCATTGCCGCGAAGTGATTGCAAACGTCGTTCTCGTAAACATAATTATATCCAGAAACACCCGGAGCTTCGACTAGTGGCCAAGCAGCTAAATCTTCGCAGAACCTTTTCTTAACTTAACTGACTAAATTGTCCCGCCTTACGTATATAAGGGTGATGAAGGCAGTATCTGGGAGCATCGCTGCCCGGAGAGCAGCTAGAGGAAAAAGAATTATTGCGGCAATAAAGCAAAACCCCCCAGGTACCCAACCTAATATAGAAGCTGCTGTAATTGGTCCGGAACGTTTTGGTTTTTATAGGGGAAACTCGCTCATTCCTTTGGTATAACTAACTTATTTCCTGTCTCTAATGTAGATAATATAAAGTACCTTCTAGTAATTGTTAATTGTTTCGGGATTACGTACTTGATACAATTAAGAGACATCTTGATGCTTACTTAGGCGAGTTGGAATGGCGGGTTAATGACTGTGACAATCCATATTTATTTCGAGATTCACTCGTTAAACTTATTCGGTCTAATAATCTAGAATATAAAGAACTTACAACTTAAGTTGTTCCCTTATCCCAAGCCCTATCTTTATGGGTTCATGCACTTCGTTTGGTAGTTCTGGTTGGATTAGCAATTGACAAGAATTAAAATCAACCATAAACCCGTTACTGTCATTAGTTAAAGCTATCATCTTATCTACTGTCTCTCTTGTTACTCTTTGTGTTAACCTTATGGGAGCTGATTCCCCGTGCAATATTCTTGTTTGCCCTTCTTTCTTTATCTCATAATTGCATGTGAGTCCCTGTATGTTAAGTGAACCACGCGCTCCTATTATCACTACTGGAAAGCAATTAGCATTAACAATGCCGAATATTGCTTGCATGGATGGTTCTGTCTCGTATAATAAATTAGTAAACCATTCAATTGGTGGCTTGATATGTATGTGCTTGGCCAAATTACTCTTATCATCCTCAATTATTTGGTTTAACCACCGAGATGACTGAATTTCCATTGTATTTTTCTGCTTTTGTGCGTCTTGTTCACCCGTTTCTATTTTAGGATATCCTCGTTTTCCTAGATACAAACCCACCACAATAATTACAATCACAAATACAACTAAAAATCCCCAGTCTCTAACTACGGATTGAATACTGGCAAGTTTTGTTATTCCGTACCATATCGCATTCACAATGAACTCTGTGACTGCAATATGAATGATAGTCTTCAATGAGGGAGGCTTGAGCTTCTTCTGCATACCCCTTATTCTACCACTCCACCACGTTACATAGAAGATTGACATCTTCTATATGTGTTAATAGAATTGAAAATGAGGCACGGCAACTAGCCTTCATGGTAACCACAACTACCGATACAGGAGTAATACGCTTGGAGGCAGGAGCTATTGCTCCTGGAAGGAGGTAGTTGCATTGGCTAAAACCCAAGCTGGCAAAAAGATTGTGCCTGTCAAGCCCTATAGTCGCAAGGCTAATGGCAAAGTCAAGGTTAGAGGACATCGTCGCTCTACTCCTGAATAGGCAGGGGTAATCCTGTTGCCGTGCCTCTATTGCGTCAAGTATATAAGCCCGAATTGTCTATATTCTAGCTTGAATCCACAGGTTTCTCAGCTTCAATAACCTCATTCAGTGCTGATATAGCAGCTTCCATCTGGCTATCATCAGGTTCTCTGGTAGTCATAGCTTGTAACATCAGTCCCGGTGCCAGGAGAATTCGGATTGCGCTGTTTTTGATGTGTTTTGCTCCAAACTTCATGATTTCGTAGCTAACAGCAGCAATGACTGGAAGGAGGGCTACGCGTGATAGAATTCGTAGCCACAATGGAGGGCGACCAAGCAGAGCAAAGATTATTATGGCAACAATGAGGACGATAAAGATAAGACTGGTGCCACAGCGAGCATGTGCGGTGGAATAACCTCTGATTGCTTCTACTTCTAAGGGGCTGCCAGCTTCATAGGCATTGACCACTTTATGCTCTGCTCCATGGTAGGCGAATACCTTTTTGATGTCAGGAATTAGCCCTATCACTTTGAGGTAAGCAATGAATACACCGATACGGATTAAGCCTTCAATAAGGTTACTTACTATAGAAGAGCTGATATGGGGGTCGATGAGGTAGCGGGTAGCAAAGAGAGGAGCGATGAAGAAGAGGGCTAGAGCGAAAGCAACACTGACAGCCACAGTTCCCCATAGAAGCGCCGTAGGCATTTCTTCTCCTTCTTCCTCTGCCGAAGCAATCTGAGCGGAATGGAGTAACGCCTGGATACCCAAGACCAGGCTTTCTATAAGGACGATAACCCCTCTTATTAGGGGTGTTTCTCTGAGGCGTCCCTTACAAATGCTGGGCAGGGGTCGCTTTGTTACCTCTAATTTACCATCGGGGCGGCGCACGGATATAGCCACATCGTCCTTGCCCCGCATCATCACTCCTTCGATGACTGCTTGTCCACCATAGTGGAAAGTTTTTGCCGTAGCTATTACCGCCTCGGATCGAATTAATTCAGGATTCATAGTCTATGCCAGCTCGAATTTATTTGCATTGCGTTCATTATCACTTACACCTTCCCATTTTCTTCTGGCTTCACGGCGCACCCGGGATTCAGTATATTATTTGGATCAAAGATCTTTTTAATGGCTCTCATTAATTCCATCTCCTTTTTGTTCAAGCAGATATCGAGGTCTGGAATTCTAATTCTCCCCAGACCATGCTCGGCTGTCATGACTCCACCCAGTTTAACAGTCTCCCGATATATCTCTCTTTTTGCTTGTCTCAAATTATCACTCCCTCTACTCGCTAAATCCTTCATTAAGTGCGGATGGAGATTGCCATCTCCTGCATGCCCATACATGGGAATGGTTGTGCTAAATCGTTCTGCAATTTCGTCTATGGCATCCATAAGTTTCCCCATGTTGCTAGCAGGTACTGCTATATCTAGAATATCCGCCGTTTCATGTTTTAAGGCTAAGTATATATTGCTTCTTATCCTCAGAACTCTGCTTTGTTCTTTCTTTGTTTCTCCGATTACTGCCTCAAGTCCATTGTATCTTTTACAGAGCTCGGAAATTTTCTCACATTGTAAGTATACTTCCTCCCTGCTTTTACCTTCCACTATTATCATTAAATGTGCGGTTCCCATCTCACATGGCCAGTCCACACCTAGGTGCCTGGCTGAAATTTCGATTACGGTCCATGTACTCTATAGCCAGGGGTATAATACCACTCTGTAATATCTTGGGGACTGTGTTAATTGCGTCATGGCGGTCATAGTAGGGTATGACCATGGTTACGCTGGCAGCAGCAGGCGGAAATAACCGCAGGACTACTTTGGTTATCACAGCCAGAGTTCCTTCACTACCTACTATCAAATGCATTAGATCGTAGCCTGTATTATTTTTGAGTAATTCTCCTCCCAGGCTCAGCAACTCACCTGTAGGCAATACGGCATCGATGCCTTTTACGTAACTCCTCATGATGCCATATTTCACTGCACGTGACCCACCGGCATTGCAGGCGACAATGCCACCTACCTGGGCACTCTCGTCACCTGGATGCGGTGGGAAAAACAACCTTTCTTGTTCCACCTTTTCTATTAATTCCCTGAGTGTAGCTCCAGCTTCTGCGATTGCCATTAGATTATCTTTATCCACATCAATCTTTTTCAGCCTCTCCAATGACAGAATTATGCCATTCTCCGTTGGAATTGCACCGCCGCACAAGCCGGTCCCCCCACCTCTGGGAAACACAGGGATTTTCTCGCAGTTCGCAAACTTTAAGACGCTGCTTATTTCCTGCGGGTTAGCAGGTTTTACCAGAGTTAGTTCGCTTGCTGGTTGAGGCCTCACTTCTATGGCGGTTTCATCTGTCAGGTAGTCTAGCATCCGCTCTTTCTCTGTTATCACCCAGCTCTTTCCCACTATATCTTCCAGCTTTTCGACCCTCATCTGATAACGTTCCCTCAAAATAGTAGCATCACACTGGTGATGGTTACTATCATCCTGGAATCTCTGCAACTGTCATGTGTATAAAGTACACGGAAGTAAATTTCTTTTCGTGATATCTCGTTCCTTTTCTACTATGCCAGCGATACCGCTTGTCTCTCATAGTAGAAAGGTTTTGTTATTAATGTCTCGGTAGAGAAAAATAAGCAACAGTTCACTCTGTGAACCGTTGCTCCTGTAAAGTTATCTTGCGGGATCAGTCCTTTATCTTGTATCGTTTCTTGAACCGTTCCACCCTTCCCATAGTGTCGACTATCCTTTGTTTGCCTGTGTAAAACGGATGGCACTTGCTGCATACTTCCACCCTGATCTCTGGCATGGTGGAGCCAACTGTGAAAGTATTGCCACAGAGACAAGTCACTTTGGCGTTATCGTAATACTTAGGATGGATTTTGTCTTTCATCTATAAACGCTCACTTTTTTCTTATATTTAGTTGCTGGCTCGTACTTAACATAGCCATCTGTTAAAGCAAAGAGTGTGTAATCCCTGCCTACACTTACATTGTTGCCTGGGAGTATGCGAGTGCCGCGCTGCCGTACCAGAATAGTCCCAGCATGGACTTGTTCCCCTCCATACCTTTTCACTCCCAAGCGCTTCGATTGGCTATCGCGCCCACAACGCGTGCTTCCGCCACCTTTCTTATGTGCCATACCTACTCCTCCGGCTTAACAATCTCATTTATTGATAGTCTGGTATAAATCTGGCGATGCCCTGTCTTCTTTTGGTATCGAATCTTAGATTTATATTTAAAAACGATGACTTTGTCACCTCTATCTTCCCCTAAAGAGGTGGCAATAACTTTGGCACCCTTGATAATCGGGTTGCCTATGAGCGTATTCTCTTTATCACCAATAAATAGCACCTTGTCCAGCTCAACTGTGTCGCCATTGGGTACATTAAGCCGCTCAACTTCTATCACTTGCTTTGGAGCAACCTTGTACTGTTTGCCACCTGTTTCAACGACAGCGTAAATCTTTTCACCCCCTAGCCGAACCTAGATTGTATCAGTCTAAATTGCTGAATGTCAAACTATAAGCGACTCTACGCTGATTTGTATGGAAAATGATAAAAAGAGTAAACATAGAGAGGGCTTAATACTAGCAGCCCAGAGCAGGAAAAGAAGGTTGGCTTAAAGGTGCCAACTTGCCCATATTGCGGCTCAGCAAAGTCATAGTGACAAAGGAGAGCTACAAGAAGATAGCCCTTCAAAGATAGAGTCAGCACAAGATAGCTCTATTGAAGGGTGTAACCTCAAGAGCAAAATGTTGAGGCGAGTCGTTTGCCAACTTAAGAAATGCCGAGCTTTATCAAAGGAGAAATGCCTCTGTAGTTTGTGCTATCCTAGAAGTCTGCTCGTGTAAAAGGGTAGGGAGATATAATACGAGCAGCATCACTGAAGGATGACATCGATGAGCAAGGCGCCCAAACTATAGCAACCCGATCAGTTACTGTTGCTACCAGATTACCTTCGAGATTGGCTGCCTAAATATCACCTAGCCTGTTTTATCTCTGATGTAGAAGATTTTCCTTCAGAGGATGTCACTTCTCTGGCTACCCTTATCCCCGAGATCGAGGATACTAATCGCTTTCCTACCCTCAAGCACTTCCTGTCTCACTTTGGCTGGTGCCCTCAGAGCTTCCAGAGTGGCAACTATAGGCTGGAGCATCCAAAAATGAGCCCATTGCTGGCAATAGGTATGTAAGAAGACTTGCCTGGATGCTCTCAATAGTTGCTATAAGAACTGTGCCTAGGTGTCGGGCTTACTTTCATCGCCGAGTTGCTGAGGATAAACCCAAGATGCATATCTTGATAGCTGTTGGATGTAAGCTCTTTCCTGTATTCTATGCCATCCCGAATAGCAGCATACTCTATAATCCTAGTTGGGAGGTTAACAATAGCCGTTTTTCCCTGGCGCTTGGAGTTTACATTAATATAATAATCAGCAACACAGCCAGTACAACTAGTGCGGAGGCTGAGATACATGGGTAACACTCAGGTTATGATTAGTGATGATATTAACCTACCATGAGGAGTTATCAGGATGAGAAA
>JAFGBN010000079.1 GCA_016933195.1 Dehalococcoidia bacterium
GAAGAATTCAGTAAATCCACTTTCTACAAAGATCCATCTCATTTAGAAAACCGCCTTGACACCTTGCGCAAAGCGGGATTGAAATAGTGACGTAAAATATTCAACCGATTGAAATCATGGGATATTAAGAACGAGGTTTTTGTTTCTGGCCCAGGAAGAACTATGGCCATACGCTTTGGGAGGTGCATCATGAAATGTATAACGTGCCAGTTCGAAAACAGGGAAGGCGCGAAATTCTGCCAGGGATGCGGGGGCAAGCTTGAGCTAACCTGTCCCTCCTGCGGCCATCCATTTAGGCCCGGTGCTAGGTTTTGAAACGCCCGAAGAATCAAGGTTTCTCGACCAATACTGAAAAAATTTCAGAGTGTTGTCCCAGTAAAGGGTTCCAATAGGAACATGACAGAATCGGAGAGTCAACAAGTGGCAGCATCAGTTGGGTAGTCTACATAGGCCACACACATTAAAGTTAGGCGGTATAGAAAATGAAAGAATTACGCAGAAAAGACCGTGCTATCACGGAAGAGGAAGCAATCGCTATATTACACAAGACGGAATATGGCGTGCTATCTACAGTTACTGACAGTGGGAACGCCTATGGTGTGCCTTTGAACTTTTGTATCATTGACCATTGTATATATTTTCATTGTGCTGTTGAAGGACAGAAAATTGACAATATCAAACAGAATACATCAGTCTCGTTTTGCGTTGTTGGAAATACAGAGATATTACCTGATAAATTTGGCACAAGATATGAGAGTGTAATAGTTTCAGGAGAGGTTGAAGAAGTCTTTGATATGAATAAGCAGAATGCCTTGGAAGGATTATTGCATAAATATTCTCCAGGATTTATTGACAAAGGGATAAAATATATCGAGGGTTTAAGAGAGAAAACTAGAGTATTCAAAATTACTATCAAGAAATTGACTGGCAAGGCACGAAAACAATGATTTCGCCTAACAAATCGTTCCACCTGACATTTTTCCGCTACGCTTCAGAATGCAGGTGAACTCAAGCGTTATGAACAATAGTGAGAAACATATGGATAGTAATGAAGTGTTGTTTTTCGAATCCTATGCAGCCGCCCAATCATTGAAGAGTGTCGGGAATAATCTGAATTTTCAGAAAAAATCTGTGCAAAAAAGCACTTTCTTGTATTTCGGGTATTCCATCAGTTTTCTACACCTTTCATCCCACAACCCATCTCGCTGGTTGTCTCAAATGCTCTCGATATGCTTCCTTCTTTTTCTACACTATTTTAACATAATCCTGGCATCTACTATCCAGTACCCTTCTCCTCGCGGCATCACCTTCACTGGATTGAAGTCAAGCTCTGCAATCTGTGGTATATCTTCAACTAATGCTGAGAGCCTGAGCAGAAGATCCGCAAGAGATGCAGTGTCACTGGGTGGTGCGCCCCTGAATCCCTCAAACAGCTTTGTCATCTTTATGGATTTCACCAACTCTCTGGCATCCGAATCAGTAAGCGGGTGTAACCTAACGGCCACATCCTTCACCAATTCGGCGTATACTCCCCCCAAGCCAAACATTATGAGGGGCCCAAAAGACGGATCCAGCGTTACTCCGACAATCGCCTCAATCCCTTCGTTTACCATGTGCTGCACAGTAACGCCCTCCATCTCATCTTGACGACCAATCTCGGCAAGTCTGGACGTAATATCGTTGAAGGCTCTCTTTACCTCTATTTCTGATTCAAGGTCGAGCTTGACCCCGCCGACATCGGTTTTGTGCACAATGGTTGACGAGCTAAGCTTGACTGCAACGGGAAAGCCCACTCTCAAGGCTGCGGCAATTGCATCGGCTGCGGTTTTTGCAATCAGCGTCTCGGCAAAGCGTATGTCATAGCAGCTAAGTAGATGGGTTATTTCCTTCGGTGAAAGCCATAGCGGCCTCCGGGCGCTCCGGGTCATTGCTGTATCAATTATTCTTTGTGCTCTTTCCCGCTTGATCCCTCGAATTTTGGGAATGGTCCCCTTTGGCTTCCTTAACCATTCGCCATACTTAACGGCTCTGGCCAGGGCCAAGACAGCCTCCTCAGGGAATGAATAGGAGGGCACCAATTTGTCCTTGAACTCCAGTTTTGCTGTGAAACCCCGCTGCCCCATAAGACAGGCCAGCAGAGGTTTACGATGCCTCAGAAAAACAGGCGCCACGCGCCGTATGGCGTCTTCCATTCCCTTATATGAAACAATTACCGGCGGTGCAAATATGACAATAACGGCATCATTGCCTTTGTCATTAGCCAAAAGCTTTAATATACCCTCATACTGCTCATCGCTCGCGCTACCCGTCAAATCAAGGGGGTTGTGAATCCCGATATCCCGCTTATTAATAGATCTCAGTTCCTCTATGGTTTCTGGAGTGAATTCCGGTAGTTCAAGCCCGTGTTGCTCGCACGCATCTGCAGCAAGTATGCCCGGACCCCCTCCATTGGTTACTATCGCCACCCTTTTTCCCCTGGGCACTGGCTGATGTGAGAGCACGGTGGCCACTGCAAATAGTTCCTCAAGGGTGTTTACCCTTATCATGCCAGCTTGGCGAAACAGGGCATCCGAGGCTATTTCAGAAGTAGCCAGGGCTCCGGTGTGCGAAGAGGCAGCGCGTGATCCAGCAGGGCTGCTGCCACTTTTAACGACTATTATGGGCTTGGCGGCCGAGACCCTTCTGGCAAGTCGGGCAAATGTACGCGGATTACCAAAGGACTCCAGGTAAAGCAAAATAACCCTTGTTGCCGGGTCTTGCTCCCAATATTGGAGCATATCATTGGCTGAGATATCTGCGCGATTACCCACGCTTACAAAGGTGGATATTCCCATATTCAGGTTCTTGGCATAATCCAAGATTGCGAGTCCCAACCCACCACTCTGGGTAAGGAAGGCGACGTTGCCCCGCGGTGGGTAGATATGCGAAAAGGTGGCGTTTAAACTTACTGTAGGATCAGTGTTGATGACCCCCATGCAGTTTGGACCCACTAACCGCATCCCGTGGCCCAGAGTAATATCGCGTAGTTCTCTCTCACGGGCAGCCCCTTCGGACCCCCTTTCCTTAAACCCATCCGATATCACTATTATGGCGCGCACTCCCTTGCGGCCGCACTCATCAGTTACCTTGGGCACAAATTGGGCTGGCACTATGATAAGGGCCAAATCCACACTACCAGGGATATCGAGCACTGAAGGATAAGCCTTTACCGACATTACAGATTCGGCATTGGGGTTTACCGGGTAGACTACCCCGGAAAATTTGTTTTCCATTATGCACTGGAAAGGGAGTTGTCCGACAGTGCCAGACTTTGTTGAAGCACCGATGACTGCTACAGAGCGTGGATATAAGAGAGAACGAAGTGAGGTCACCGTTGCAACACGCTCCCTTTCCTCCTCCTTCTTAACTACTCTCTTGGTGCGGGCTATGGGAAATGTGATGTGATAAACACCTCCTGAAAGTTCACTTTCAACGTGGAAGCCATAATCTCTAAAGACAATCATCATCTCTCTGTTTTCACCTAATACATCTGCTTCAAAACTGGTGATGTTGTTTTCACGAGCCACATTAGCCAGCCATTCCACAAGTTTGGTTCCAATGCCCTTTCCCTGGTAAGCATCCTCGATGGCAAAGGCCACCTCTGCAGAGTGCCTTTTTGGAAGGCGATAGTATCGCCCGATAGCGACTATATCCTTTCGCTGATCCCCACGTACCTCGGCTACAAAGGCAAAGGTGTTATTGTAATC
>JAFGBN010000080.1 GCA_016933195.1 Dehalococcoidia bacterium
TCCAGCATATTATAGAAATCGGTATTACCACCGAAGTTAAGCTGATAGGTTCGTTCCAATTTAACGCCACGGTCGCGAAAAAGCCTGGCTAATACCCGATGGGTAATGGTCGCGCCAACTTGAGACTTAATATCATCACCGATAACAGGCAATCTCCTCTTGGCAAAGCGATCCTGCCAATAGGGTTCACGAGCAATAAAGACCGGCATGCAATTAATGAAACCACAGCCGGCAGCCAATACCAGCTCCACATACCACTTAGTTGCTTCCTCACTACCTACAGGCAAATAATTGAGTACTACATCTGTTTCAGTTTCTTTAAGTATGTTCACCACATCAGCAGTTGGCCCTGGTGCCTTAGTAATAATTTGAGAAAGGTATTTGCCCAGACCGTCATGGGTCATGCCTCGCTCTACTCGGACGCCCATCTCAGGCACATCACAAAACTTGATGGTGTTATTAGGCGGGGTAAAGATAGCTTCAGCTAAATCCTTGCCCACTTTATTCTTGTCAATATCAAATGCAGCTACGAAGTTAATATCAGCTATTTGATAGCCCCCAAGATTGACATGCATTAAACCGGGGACAAACTCATCTTCCCCAGCACCTCTATAGTAGTGAACTCCCTGAACTAATGAAGAGGCACAATTACCAACACCTATAATGGCTACGTTAATTGCTCCCATGGTCTATATTTCCTCCTTATTAGCTAATCTATGCTTAACATACTCCACCATACACGGCAATGTCAACATCTTGGACGAAGAAGTACTTCAGCTTATAATAGCTTATCATCCTTAAAATAGACTTGATAACGAGCCATGAAATCGAAACAAATTTTCGGTCTTAACCCCAATGTGTTTTTCCTGGGGCTGATTAGCTTTCTCACCGATGTCAGCAGTGAAATGATTTTTACCCTCCTTCCATTGTTTCTATTCAATGTGCTTCAGGCGCCTATCACGATTATTGGTTTAATCGAGGGAGCGGCTGAAAGTATAGCCTCTTTGCTCAAAATCTTCAGCGGCTGGCTCAGCGACAGGCTAGGAAAGAGAAAGCGTTTGACTATTCTGGGATACGTGCTATCCACCTTTGCCAAACCCTTTATGTATATAGCTACAACTTGGAGCGTAGCTTTTGGAGTGAGATTTGCTGACAGAGTAGGCAAGGGGATGCGAACAGCTCCTCTAGATGCTCTGGTAGCTGATTCTTTAACTCCAGAGCAAAGAGGCAAGGGCTTTGGTCTCCACCGTGCCATGGACACTTTCGGTGCTCTAGTAGGCATTGTCTCAGCAGTAGTCGTCATTTTCTTATGGCAAGGTGAAAATTGGGCCCTTGCCCGAGCTACTTACCAGCAACTGGTGTTAATTGGTGTTATTCCCGCAGTGCTGGCTTTGTTTATATTCTTTTTTGTGCGGGAACCTGAAAGACAGATGCCAAAAGGCGTCTCCCCCACAGCCAAACTTGGTAGTTTACTATCTGGCTTCGATAAACGATTTAAGATTTTCCTGGGCATCATCTTTCTATTCACCCTGGGCAACTCCAGCGATGCTTTCCTCATTCTTCGAGCACAGAATTTGGGCAACCCTGTCCTCTACATTCTTCTCATGCTGGTGCTGTTCAATTTTGTCTATGCCTCTCTCTCTACGCCAGCAGGTATATTGTCAGACAAGTTAGGGAGAAAGCGAATCATCCTTTTGGGCTGGCTAATTTATGCTCTGGTTTATCTGGGATTTGCCCTGGTTCCACCTTCGGCTTCTTGGCAATTATGGCTATTGTTTGGCCTTTATGGCGTTTACTACGGATTGGCAGAGGGAGTAGCTCGTGCTTTTGTAGCTGACTTGGTGCCTGCTGAGAGAAGAGGGACAGCTTACGGCCTTTTTCATGGTGTTGTGGGAATTGCCTTGCTTCCAGCAAGTCTCATCGCTGGCTGCCTATGGCAAGCTGTTAACCCAGCAGCTCCCTTCCTATTTGGTGCTGGGCTGGCTTTTCTAGCCATGATAGTACTGCTGGTGCTAATTAAGGAGTAATCTAAGCTTTAAAGCCTTATTTCTTTGCTACCGCCAGAATGACAAGTGGGGAAAACTCATCAAGAACACATCAATTGCTTACTCTAATGGCTAGAAATGTTACGGCTGGGCAGTCAATCGCCTTTAATTTCTCCAGTGGCATCGTCGGCTATTGCCGACCAACTCTGTGACTATCCGCCTGATTCCTCTGCTTTTTTCTGGCAATCACTGTGGCCCAGCTTCCTCAATCCTCTAGCTCATTCGTTACTTCACAGTAAGGGTCACCCAGAGGCACTATCTTTGTTAGAAAATTAAAGTCAGTGTTTTGCTGGCTCTCCTTTTACCTCTTTCACCGTTTAATGATACGTACGCGATAGAGCTTAACAGACCTTCTCGCCACCATCACTTCCCTCAACTACAAAAGTTACATTTGATTTGTTTAAATAGTTACCGGGATAAACTTCGCCTCTTTACGTTCTTATCCCAGAGCTATATTGTCTATCAATCTAGCTTTGCCTATACGAACAGCTAAGGAGGCCACTGCAGGAGAGTCAATATGTTTTAGTTCTTCCAGAGTGCTGCTATCGGCGATGCTAACATAGTCAATCTGCGCCAGAGCTTCCTTCTGAATATGCCATATCATTTGCTGGCGAATTTTATCGGCATCCTTCTCCCCGTCCTGCCATAATTGCTTGGCCAAAGATAGAGCAGTAAACAGAACTGTCGCCGCTTGGCGTCCCTCAGCTTCAAGGTAGATATTGCGGCTGCTCACAGCCAAGCCATCGCTTTCCCTAACTGTGGGTACAACCACGATTTCCAGGTTCATATTGAGGTCGGCTACCATGCGCTTCATAACTATTACTTGCTGAGCATCCTTTTGTCCAAAGTAGGCTCTAGCTGGCTGGACAATATTGAATAATTTAGCACAAACCGTAGCCACTCCCCTGAAATGGCCTGGCCGAGATGCCCCCTCAAGCCACTCGGTCACTTTTTCCACATCCACCCAGCTGCTGAACCCAGTCGGATACATCTCCTCATCAGGAGGAACAAAAACAATGTCTGTTTTTTCTCCTTCCAAGAGCTCCAAATCACGACTCAAGTCTCGTGGGTAAACTTTAAAATCTTCGCTAGGACTAAACTGGGTAGGATTGACATAAATGCTAACTATGACGGTGGAGGTTTCAGCTCTGGCTTGCCTTACTAGAGCTAGGTGCCCTTCATGAAGATAGCCCATGGTAGGAACAAGGCCAACCGAGCTATTGAGCTGCCGCCTCAGTTCCCTTATCTCAGAGAGAGTTTTCACCACATGCATCTTTCATTCTCAGCCTAACCCTCTTCCCCCATAGAAGAAGATGCAATCTCAAGAGGCTTAAGGAGATTTTCATCCATAGTGTAGCTCTGTTCCATAGTAGGGAAGCTCTGCGCCTTGACTTCAGTTATGTAGTCAGCCGCGGCATCCTTTATTTTCTCTGCCAACTTGGCATATTGCTTAGCGTGCTTCGGAACAAAATCGGTATAAAGTCCCAGAACATCGCTGATTACCTGTACCTGTCCATCACAATAGGGCCCGGCCCCGATACCAATTGTCGGAATCGTCAGCTTCCTACTAATCAGCTTAGAAAGAGGTGCCGGAGTACATTCTAAAACGATAGCAAAGGCACCAGCTTCTTCCAAAATACATGCATCTTTGAGCAATTTTTCAGCTCCCTCCGCTGCTTTTCCTTGCACCTTGAATCCCCCCAATTGATATATCGACTGTGGAGTAAGCCCAAGATGCCCCATAACCGGTATGCCACATTCCACTAGACGCCTTACTTTCTCAGCGACGACTTCACCTCCCTCCAATTTCACTGCCTGAGCTCCTGCTTCCTGGATGAACCTCGCCGCGTTATGTAAAGTCTCGGAAACACTGGAATGATAGGTCATGAAAGGCATGTCGCCTACTATCAAGGCTCTCTTAGCACCTCTGACCACAGCTTTGGTATGATGTAACATCTCCTCTATGGTTACCGGGATGGTTGATTCGTAGCCCAACATCACCATCCCCAGGCTATCGCCAACCAATATGAAAGGCACGCCAGCTTCGTCAACTATTTTGGCTGTAACATAATCATAAGCAGTAAGCATAGGGATTTTCTCGCCCCTCCGCTTCATCTCCTTTATCTCAGTGATAGTAACTCTCATTACACTGCTCCTTCCTTCGCTCTCATCATTTCCCTTTCCCATCCAGGGAGAGAGGCTATACGTGAGGGTTCAATAATTCTATTTTTTCTGTCTACATAAATTCTGGCTGGTACCACAGACATTGTCTCATCATCTGGAACCTGACAGTAACAAAGAATGATAACTACGTCCTCTTTGGAAACCAGCCTGGCAGCAGCACCATTGATGCAGATAACGCCTGAGTTCGTCTCACCCTCGATAGCATAAGTGTCAAACCTGGCCCCATTATTAATGTTTAGCACCTCTACCCGCTCAAATGGCAAGATGTCACTGGCTTCCATGAGGGATTTATCTATAGTGATGCTACCTTCATAGTCCAGGTTAACTTGGGTAACTCGAGCCCGATGAATTTTGCTCTTCAACATGGTTCTCATTTCCTAATCTCCTTTATCTATTGCTTGAGCAGTTCTTCCATCCTTTTTGCCCTATGCGTATCGATTCTACCTTTAGCCAAAGCGATAGGAATAGTCTGAAGCCCTAACTCTTTGTAAGTGGTGAGTAATTCAGAGTCTCTAGCCTTAAGGGCAGCTAAATGCTTGCTTATTGTACTCAAATCCCCACGAGCGATGGGCCCAGTAAGACAATGCGGTAAACCAACATTGCCAATATTGTTTATCGTACCTCTGAGCAGAGGCAGCAAAGCCTTCGTTGCTTCTTCTGGTGACACTCCAAAATCCCGCCACAAATCTACAGCTAAATTGACCAAAGCTACCAGATAATTAGACACAAACACAGCTGCGGCATGATACAGCACTTTGTCCCCCGGCTTAAGTTTTACACAGCTTCCACCTAAAATGTGAGCTAACTGCTTTAGCCTGGAGAACAGAGGTTCCTCAGCTTCTAAAGCAAAAGCGGAGCCGGGTAAATTTTCTATAGCCTGTTCATAGCTGGCAAAAGTCTGAAGTGGATGGAAAGAACCTACATTAGCCCCCGATTTTTTCGCTGCTTCCAAAACATCAACGGAATGAGCGCCGCTGCAATGGATAACATCCTGTCCCTTATGCCACTGAACCTCAAGCACCACCCTGGCTATAACATCGTCAGGAGTGGTGATGAAAACCAGTTCAGCAGCATCAGCTACCTCCTGAGCTGTTTGGCAAATCTGGCAATCAGCCACCAGCTCAGCCAGTTTTTGTGCTGAGTGTAAACTTCGGCTGGATACAGAGATTACTGGACATCCTCCCTGGGAAAGCTTCACTGCTAAGGCTGTGCCCACCGTTCCAGCACCAACAAAGCCGATTTTCATCATCTATTTATATCCTTAACTGCCGGCACACCGCCCATAGTTTCAGCTTGAAGAACAGCTCTAGTTACAGCTTTAGCTACCACTTTGGCGGCTACTGCGCCCAGAACATTGATGTCAGCTTCCTTTTCACCTAAGGAAAGAGCGAACAAGGCATCCCCATCATACATAGTATGGCAAGGATCGATACTGCGAGCAAGGCCAACCTGTGACAACCGAGCCAATTTGTTTGTCTCAACTTTACTAAGCTTAGCATTAGTAGCTACTACCCCGATCACAGTATTAGAAGATAGAATAGCACTCTTAAATCGGCTGCTAATACACAACTCAGATGTAGATAAAAACCCATCTTCGTTTGGCTTGCGAGGCCCAGCCATAATTTTCCCCGTTCCAGGCTCAATCACATCCCCAAAAGCATTTACCACTACCAGAGCAGCCATAACAACATCGTCAGCTATTTCTTGACTGGCAGTCCCCAAGCCGCTCTTGGTGGCCCTCTCCATCCCAAGAATTTTCCCTACCGTTGCTCCAGTGCCAGCACCCACGCATCCTTCAGCCACTTCAGCATTAGTAGCAGCAAGGCAAGCTTGGTAGCCTTCATCAGGCCCAGGCCTGATTGCAGAATTACCTATATTCAGATCATAAATAATAGCTGCTGGTACAATAGGTACCTTGATAGAGCTAGTTTGATGTCCAAATCCTCGCTCCTCGAGGTACTTCATCACACCGCCTGCAGTATCCAATCCAAAAGCGCTACCACCACTGAAGATAACAGCCTGAACCGTTTCTACCAGGTTCCCCGAGCGAAGGACATCTGTTTCCCTGGTTCCTGGTGCCGAGCCACTAACATCAACCCCAGCGATAGCCCCCTGTTCACAGAGAATTACCGTACAGCCAGTTATCCCTTCTTTATTGGTATGATGCCCTACTCTAATTCCGGGGATGTCGGTTATCGCACCACGCATAATCACAAAAAACCCTCTCGGCACAACCGAGAGGGCATCACATCAAACCTACTTCATCCGTCTCAGTCGTTGCCGATCCAAGCGGAAATCTTACCTACTCTAATTTCATGCTCACTGCCTTAAAGGTCAATGGCTATATATAATGCTAGCAGAATTTCCCTATCTCGTCAATTAACCGGAGGCTCCCTGGCAAACTGCAGAATGGCGCCAAAGGCTATAGACACAGTTCAAGCAGCTTTTCACACTACTGCCGCTTATTCAAAGGACACAACTTAATACAAAACTCACTCCTTCGCAAGCAGTTCAACAATCAATTGTTGATGCAGCAATAGATATCGAGACGGCTCAACTGTTAAGCTCCACACATATCCAGCTAATGAGGTTTGTCATAAAGCCGTTCGAATTCTTAGCGACTACGGCTATACAAGGCTTTCCCTATGAACTAACACTATCGTGACCAGAGAGTAACCGAACCTTGCAAAAGCACCTTGGAGATGCAGAATAGACAGTTGCTAATCAAGCACCAGGCAAGAAGCAGAGTTTGACATCAGAATACTCCCCTTATATACTTCGCGCTAGATTCCTGCTTTGAGGCCCCGTGGTGTAGCGGATTAACATGCCACCCTGTCACGGTGGAGATCAGGGGTTCGAATCCCCTCGGGGTCGCATCTTCAATCTTTTGTTGGCAAACTCTTCGTAGTTCAAGTTGAAGAATGGTGCTAACTCAGGCTGTGGTTTAACAGCGACTACTTGCTTATTCTTCACCCAGACTTCCTTAAACAAGCATCTAGCAAGGTCATTTCTGTGCTTTTGGTCGGCTACCCTCCACGCTTCACTTGCGTTGGCCAGGAAATGAGCCAGCCTCCGCAGGCTCTCACTAGAGGTTTCTGGAGGAGCAAGTCTGCCTGACGTGCCCCCCGAAAAGGATACCAGTTATAATCTCGCAAAAGGGGGAACAGATGGCCAAGAAAGGATATGCACCGGAACAAATCATCAACAAACTCAGGTCTCCCAGCCTAAATCACTTCTTCGCCAGCCTTTGCCCCACCACTTGTTCCCCGTAAGCCACTGCTAGTATCTGTCGTTCTTTCGGGACAATATCGTAAAGCTTTAGACTAAGGCTGGCGGGATTTCTTCGTCTTGATACCCCTGGCTTAGTTCAATGATATTTCCTTCCGGGTCAGCTATCCAAACTGCACGCCATCCGGGAATTACTTCATCAAATGCCAATGGTCCTAGGGTGACTTTAGCGTTATTTCCTATCTCAGCCAGCGTGGCATCCAAATTGTCTACATGAAAAGCTATGTGGCGGAGGCCGGGGTATTGTGGCCCATCATTTTCTGGTGGCGGGACAGGCGATTCTTCTTTAGCTGAAAACAATTCCACATATGCTTCATCAGATTTGAGCATGACGATTTGCTCTGTACCACCCAGGGGTATTACGAGTGCCCGCTTGAAACCAAGATATTTGGTGTAGAATTTCTCGACTTTGATAGGGTCCCGGCAGGTGATTCCAACATGGGCAAATTTCAAATAGGACATGTCTCCTCCTTATGATTTATTTTGCAGTCTGCTTTTCAGCCGACAGGCCGATGTCAGCACTAGAAACGACACTGTCATTTATCTCAGACAAGCACAAAAGTACTAAATGAGAGAGATGAAAACAACCAGCCTTCTCACTCTATCCTGTCCCTCTTAGCTATGTTGTGCCTAGCACATAGCAGTTGAATGTTCTCAGCGACCAAAGAAGAGCCACCCTTTGAGTATGGTATTATGTGGTCAAAATGCAGGTTGTCCTTGCTGCCACATACAACACATTGACCTTTATCCCTCTTCCAGACCTCTAACTTAACCTGGGCAGGGATCAGTCTGCTGTGGTCAACCTCACCTAGCTGTAGGTCAACGTTCTCTAGGTCATCTGCCAATTCCAATCTGAATTTAAACACCTTACGAGCATTACTCGTTTCTTGCCAAGCATCAACAAGTTTGAAGAGTCCGTTGTAAACCCATATTCCCGAATGTATTTTCTCGTAGACCCTGACAGGCTCTGTGCGCTTTTCGCTCTTCTTAGCTTCGGTCGCAGCTTTATAGAAGAGCCCATTCTGGGTCAATGTACCTGAAGGGTTAATCATCGGTTGGTCAACTACCTTAGGGTTTATGTCATAACCTTGCTTAGGGACATCGTGGCCCTCGTAGGTTAAGACTCTCCCATTATCTTCAATTACATCAGCGTACGGAGCACCTTTGCGCACACTCATTAAAATTAGACTGTAGCCACTGTGCAGTCGGAAGTTCATGCCTCGCTGAAGGTTTACGCCTTCAGTCTGGCACATCTCCAAATATGATATAACGTCACCTGGTTTAATCATGCCTATCCAAATCCGCTGGCTGGCTACATTTAATTACCTGACATATTCCAAGTTACTCGCTGTGCAACTGTAACTTGCTCCTAATTTCCAATTCTCGACGCTTTAGGTCATCCAGTTCCTTCGTAACTTCTTCAGCTTCAGCCATCTGGTTCCTTGCTGCAACGAAGCTGACTCCTATTCTACCCTTTGGGACATCTGTAGGAGTTCTTCGTAATCTCTTCAGTCTCTTCTCGGTCTTGTCCATTTTGACTAACACATCTGCAAGTTCGTGCTCAAGTTTTTGTTTTGCCTGCATGGTCGCCTCCACATTCATGCTATCCATTAGCCACAGCGAAGATCACAATGTAATTGTACCACTTGCTGAGGAATCAGTGAGACATGACAGATCAGTGAAGTTTGAGGATAACTTGAGGCTTGCCAGAAGACAAGTTCCCTCTAGACTACCCACATGGACCCGACCTGGATAACCTTACGAAACGGTTACTTGATGCTTTGAACGACACAATTCTGTCGGAGGCTCCTGGCAAAGATAGCTCTATCATCCAATTAGTGGTTTCAAAGCGCAAGGCATTGCCGGGAGAGGCGAAGGCAGCAAGAGTTACCATTGACGAAATGAGAGACTACTTATAGGCCACAGTCAGCTATACACATATGCAGATGTCATTACAGTGGTCGGCACTCTCTTGATAAATTAGTTTACCCTTACCCAACCTATTCAACTACGCCTGGCCCTGTAGGCTCAGGAGGAACAGACTCAGGAGGCTCGTTGGCAGGATTGATTTCAGCCTCCATAATCACAACCTGCCCGGCTGTTGCTTGCTTCGGCCAAGACTCCATAACAGGCCCGGAAAACCATATCCGAACCCACTGCTTGGTTTCAAATGCCCCAAAGGACACATGACGTAACTTATCTCCTCCTTGTTCGAAAATCATAGTTTTGTCAGTTATGGTGACCACATATCTGTCAACTATCTTGTGAGCATGCGACTCTACGAGAATCTGTCCGGCCTGAATTTCAGTGATAAAGCCCCAAAAATCCGCTTCTGTTTGCAGTGGTTCAGTGGCTGATGTGCACGATGTAATTAGTAATGACGCTGCTGCTATGGACAGTGCTATCATGGCTGATCTTCTTATCATCTGGCTTTCTCCTGCCTTTGTTCAAGACACCTTAATATCTTATGGGGTGCCCCCAATATAGCCAATGTTGGTTATCCAAGGATTCTTAGCTACCGGCTCTTGACAACAAACACTTTATTTCGACATTATATATAAGAGAGCTCAGAAAGTAGATATGCTTACAGAAACGTAACTGGAAGAAAAGCACGGCATTAAGGGAGGTGATACAGCATGAGAAAGAAATTGCTTCTGGCCATTCTGAGCCTGCTGGGATTCCTGGGCACTGTTGTCGTAAATGGACTTGCTGTTGCTCTACCCATAAACAACAAAACGACCGGCGAGTTGTCGGACCAATACCCCAATCTATTCACTCCAGCAGGGCTCACCTTTTCAATTTGGGGAGTAATCTATATCCTGCTTGCGATTTTTGCCATATATCAGCTGACCATCGTCATCAAAAAAGATACTGAAAAGTCATCCTTTATCGAAAGAATCGGTCTGCTTTTCTTTGGTTCTTCTATTGCAAATATCGGTTGGATATTCGCTTGGCATTACGAAATCGTTCCCCTGTCTCTGGTTTTGATGCTTCTGCTGCTAGGGTGCCTTATTGCGATTTACCTGCGGCTTAATGTTGGAAAATCAGCTTCCACGAAAACTGAAAAGTACCTGGTCCATCTGCCTTTCAGCGTATATCTTGGCTGGATTACTATAGCTACAATTGCCAATGTTACCGCTCTGCTGGTCGATGTCAACTGGAACACGTTTGGGCTTGGGGAGCAATTCTGGGCTGTGGCCGTTATTGCCGTTGGTATAGCAATTGCCCTGAGCATACTGTTTACGCGAAGAGACATATTCTACTGCCTCGTTGTCGATTGGGCACTGCTTGGTATACTGATAAAACGACTTGCCGTTGAAACGTTACCTGACCAGAGCGTGATAGTCGCCACTATCGTTGGCCTGGTTCTGGTATCTGCTGGAATAATCGTCCAAGGGGTGAGAAGGAAGATATACTAGCGTGACGGCGGTGCGGTATATTCCGGTCTTAACTGCCGCTGGTTTTTGAAGCGCTGAGGTACGTTGACAAATGCCATTTGTCGAAAGCGCCGAACTGGACCACGTGCCGGCAAGCCATTCCCAGAGGGTCTAGCGGGGCAGTATGGAGCGATTGAATCCGGACAAACTACATGTTACATATTTAGCCGGTACTGCTCCGGAAAATCCAATTCTGCCCAGACACTACACGCTGACTCATTCCGATAGAACGGGTGAACTCTTCCTTTCCATAGGTGATAAGTATGAAACGAAGCAGACTTCCGGGCTGTATACCAAACTGATGAGAGACGAAGTCCTTGCTGAATTTGCCAGAGAAGAAGGCAGTCTGGTATTCAGGGTCCATTGCCATATCAGTGGGGGCTTTGTTCTCGGCACAGCTAAGTGGCGATACAAGATTTTCCAATACGAATTACGGCTCGTTTTAGAAGCCATCAGGTACGGCGACAGGACTATATTCGAACAGAAACCAGACCTCGACAATGCCCCGGTGCTTATACATTTTCAGTCTACTAATAGACGGTTCAATAAGGTCGAAAATTGGGGCTGCATGGCTGATTACAGGTAATAAATATCAAATGACAATGATTAATGGATTCGCACAATCGCTGTACCGCTCATGGCGATATAGCGTGCTTAAAAGACTCATAAGGAGGTGCAGACATTACAGCCATCCGGATTTATGATGCCAGGCAGCACATGGTGGTGACCATAGACAAAGTCGAGAAATCGGATGCGGAATGGAAGAAGCTGCTGACCGAAAAGCAGTATGAAATCACGACCAGGAAGGGAACGGAGGCCCCGGGCACCTGCCTCTTTGACGAAGTCCACGAACCGGGTATCTTCCAGTGTGTACGCTGCGGCACTGACCTTTTTCGCAGTCCCACCAAGTTCGAATCGGGGATGGGCTGGCCCAGCTTTTATGAGCCAATCTCACCGCTGAACGTGGTGGAGCAGTCTGACATGAGTCTGGGAATGGTGCGGATGGAAGTGCTCTGCGCCCGGTGTGACTCCCACCTCGGCCATGTTTTCGATGAGGGCCCGCCACCGACCGGCAAACGCTATTGTCTGAACGGCGTTGCGTTGAAATTCTCACCCGAGGGCAAACTATGAGCCAGGGGGCCTCATTGGAAGTTGCTACCCTCGCCGGCGGTTGTTTCTGGTGTATTGAGGCAGTCTTCCGGGAAATTGAAGGCGTCGAGAATGTTGTTTCCGGCTATACGGGTGGTACCACCGTCAATCCCACCTACGAGCAGGTCTGCACTGGTAAGACTGGCCACGCTGAGGCGGTCCAGATGAGATTCAATCCTGCCAAGATCTCGTATCGGGAAATTTTGGAGATTTTCTTCTCCGTCCATGACCCAACAACGCCGGACCGGCAGGGTGTGGATGTGGGCACGCAGTACCGCTCGGCTGTTTTCTACCACAATCAGCAGCAAAAAGCAGTTGCCGAGAAGCTCATCGGAGAACTCAACAAAGCCCACGTATGGAAGGAATCCATAGTCACGCAGATTGTCCCGCTGGGTACATTCTATCCTGCGGAAGACTACCACCGGGAATACTTCTCTCGACATCCGGAACAGGCTTACTGCCAGACGGTGATTTCGCCAAAGGTCAGCAAGCTCCGTAAGCGGTGGGCAAAGCAGCTTAAGAAATGATTCGAGAACCTGGTGGATTGTCACACACCATAGCGCTTGATTGCGACGGTGTTGAATTTATTGCCCTGATTGAGGTCACAACACTCTCATTTCTTAACACGGTCCCGATTGGCCATTAGAGGTTATATCTACAGTAGCTCATCCTTCCTGTGGGTACTCGTTAGATAGCGTACGACGCCACGCAATGCCTTCCAATCAATGATGATGTGAACTACTGTCACTACAAATGCGGCTACGGCTATCCAGAAATGTACCTCACTCCACTCGCTTTTGGTTAGTCCAAGTAGTAGCGATTGTCTGCCGGAACGTGGCCCAGCTGGCGCGAGCCACAGCACCAAGCCAGAGAGTGTAACTAAGCCCCAAGCAGTAATAAGCAGGAGCGCTACAACTGCCCTGGCGTATATCTTTACCTTGACTGGACGACCCTTTCCCATGTTCTCCTCCTTACCATAACGTCTTCCTGGCCGGCAAAGTCGCTTTCTTCATTATACTATGTCCCCCAGCTGTAGCCAACCGTCTTTATTCGGAACCGTCTGGATGATAAACGCTGGCGCAGCTGCACAGAATAGTAAACTATTCAGCAGGCCAGACCGGATTCGAACAGAGAGCCGACTTCTCAGCGCGTGCAGAGGTGACAAAATGATGTCATGAAAACGCTGACCTCAGGGCAAAATAGCGCTCAGGAACTGTAGCGATGCTTTACACAGTCTTCCCCATTAAATGTTCCCGCCGGATAAAGGGAACACGGTGGGTAGCCCGCTGCTGAGAAATTTGCGGGTGGACACAGCTATTATAATGACTCAATGCTCACAGGTAGCACTATGCAGATGAATTCAATCCAAAGACCTGTAGTAAAATTCCCTTAATCCACTGCCATACGAGTTCGATCTTGTCTACGCTTTGCACTTCACCACCAACCCATGTTGGTGTATGAGGCCGTGTAATCACCCGTATTTGGTCAATACCTGTATTGGCATGTAAATCAACAGCTAATTTCGAACCATCGACTGTAGCAGTATCTGCGTTGACACCAGTCACCTCTAGGAAACGAGGACTACCAGTCGGGTATGCAGTACCAGTAAGTCCAAAGGTAGCGTCAGTGCCGTCAAGTCCATCATTTGTGGTATATAACCCGAGGATATCACCATCAAAGTTAACAGTCCCAGAAACCGATATTACCACGTTAGCAACCCCAACTGGGTCAAAATGGACGAGGTGGCTGTTTACCGATGTGCCAGCTGGAATCGTTTTGGAATCATCGGTAAGAAGATCGCTAGAAAGAAAAACGTTCTGCTTTTCATTAAATACATAAACCTCGTCGCTGGACTCGAGCGCTCCTGCGACGACACTCGCAGGTGGTGAATATAGAAATACCATATCCCCCGTGACGTATTTTACTGCTGCGAATACCCCTGTGGCCCCGAGAGCCACCACTAAGGCTATCACCGGTAATATGACGCCTAGTCTCTTTTTCATCCCATCATCTCCTTTTTTTTTAAGAGGCCGTTTAGCTTGCAGAAGCCCCGTTTTTAGCTTCAGAATTTGGGCTTTTCAGCCTCTTTTCTATTTCTTTACCCCAGATACCCGGTAGAACTAACCATCTCCGACATTCTCAACTGTGGCATGCCGCAATTCCGACAGAAAGTTCTTGCGACTGTCCGCTATTAACTTTCTTCCCCTCCCAATGGATACATAGACCCGGGTCTTTATTATTATTTTAGCAAACAGCTAATTAAAATACTACACATATAAAGCATTTACGGCTTTGTGGAATCGGCTGGACAGAATAGATACTCGTGGAACGTCTTTACTCTAATATTTCGATGCTCCGATCTCCTCCATTTTTCCCGTTACAGCAAAGACGACACGCTCGCAGATATTGGTTACTCTATCGGCGCTGCGCTCCAGGTTGTGAGCCACCCAGATAAGCCGTGTTGCCCTGGTAATGGTGCTTGGTCTTCCGCCATATAGGCAAGTAGCTCTCGAAAGACCTGGCCATAGAGGTAATCAACCTCTTGCTAGCTGCGCTGCAGTTACCTGAGCAACAGCCGAAATTTAATACACTCTGCTGCTTTCTTGTTGTCACCATCTTTCAAAGACTTTTTATTAACCTATCCTGCCGACTCTTGGCCAGGGCTTGAATTCAATAACCGTGGCACTAGTGGCTCAAACCGTGTTACAATGCCTCTGGCTGCAAACGCAACATTCCAGCGTTCCGTATAGTGGTTTATGTAAGAGGAAGCCAGAAACCAATTCCGAGACCTATCAGCCTGGTAACAGTAGGCGGCCAATCTCCAGCATCTTTTCATTTCCAGCCGGAGACAGGCCAAAAGAGCTTAACTGCTCCTCTAATGCTTCCAGGGTGCCGTAACCACCAAGGTATCCATTGATACGTGCCGCAGCAGTGGAATCTATGAAGTCACCGGAATTCGGATAGATGGCAACTAACTCTTCCATAAGCTCTGGTACCCCCTGCAAGTAGTACTTCTGATGATAATATTCGGCCAAATGAAACTCGGAAAAGGGAATAATCTCAGTGTAAACCGTGCGATCCAACCTGGCCTCTTCACGTTGCTTGGTCTCCACAGCCAGTCTTTGCTGCTCTGAGTTATGATGGAACACTATAGGCATATACTGCCTTGACGAAGTTTGCACCGTAGGGTTGTGGCTATACCAGTAAATATCCAATAGCTGTTCATAGGAGATTTGAGTTGGATCGTAGTCAATTTGAATAGTTTCGGTGTGGTCACCCAGGTTGTGATATGTAGGACTTGGTGTTGTCCCACCCGCATATCCGACGCGGGTACGGATGACACCGACCAGACTCCCGAACAGGGAGTCTGGTCCCCAGAAGCAGCCCAGGGCAAAAGTCGCAGTCTCAGTCTTCGACGGCGCAGACGCGTCTATAGGAGGTATCGACGCATCAGGGACTACACCATCCTTGTCGTAATTCACCACTATGTCTTCCCTGGCACAACCGGTAAGAATCCCAGCCAGAATAGCACCAATTAATATGGCCCCCAGTACTACCAGCCTGGTCGCTTTGTTCGAAGCTGTCATTCTCTACTTATATTACTTTTCGGTCCCTATGAAATCCAATGCAATGGAATTTACGCAATAGCGAAGGCCGGTTGGTTCTGGCCCATCCTCAAACACATGTCCAAGATGTGCGCCACACCTCCAGCATGTTACCTCGGTCCTCACCATCAAATAGCTAGTATCTACGACAGTTTCAATGCTCCAATCCGAAATTGGAGCCCAAAAGCTTGGCCAGCCTGTTCCTGAATCGAATTTCGCCTCCGAACTGAACAGTTCATTACCACAGCACACACATCTATATATACCTTCTTCGTGAAAGTCATAGAATTCGCCTGTAAATGGTGATTCAGTCCCCTTCATCCGCGTAATCTCATATTGTTCCGGTGTAAGTATTTGCCGCCACTCCTCATCGGTTTTGACAACCTTGTCGGGCATATCGTCTCCCTCCTGCCTTAGATGCTGTTCATTCCCCTCTGGCAACATTTCGCTACCGCAGCCAAGTGAAAGACATAGCATCGGTATAACAACTAAGAATATAGAGAGTCTGAACAGTCTAACCACAATTTGTCCTTTCCTCAGGGATAAACATCAGTCACTTCCTGGTTGATATAGGTTACGGGCATATTGAACCTTTGCTTGTTTTGCTACCCTGGTTTCACAATGCTGTAAAATGCGTATTAATTGTTTTACCTACTTGTTATTCTCTTCACTGCCTCCACTATTCTCGGCAAGATTTCGCCAGTTTTCCCCTGAATCAGATAGTCAGAAACACTATCCGTCGTTAGAGGTGTCGGCCCGGCATTTACCTCAATTATGGTGACAGCGGGGACTTCTTGCACCATGTATATTCCAGTTTCGGTCTTGCTCTCCCTTTCTGTTTTCCTCTCTCCGGCTATTCGTGGCAGGCTTGCGAAGGGATAAACCACAGCCGAGGTCCCACAAATCAGCATCAAGTCGCATTTCCAGGCCTCTTCCAGACTTCTATGAGCAACATCGACGGGGATTGGCTCCCCAAAAGCAACGCTGTCGCTCTTTATTATCCCGCCACATTTAGGACAATGGGGAGGCAGTTTGTTTTCCCGCATGAGCTTTTCCAGGTCAAATTCGCCCCGGCCGAATCTTGAAGCGCAGGAAACACATCTTAGCTTTAGAACACTGCCATGATACTCTAATACTTTATTAAACCCGGCCTTTTCATGAAGCCCGTCCACATTTTGAGTGATTACACATTTCAGGATGCCCATTTGTCCAAGCTCAGCCAAAGCATAATGGCCAGGATTTGGCATTGCCTTTTCCAGATCTCCCAGTAAACTCGGGCTGGACAGCCTCTCTTCCCACCATCCTTTGGGGTCTTCCACGAATTTCTCATAGCCCCGATAGGCTCTTCTTTCAGCTTCGGGATTTGTAGTCCAGACACCCGAAGGTCCTCGAAAATCAGGAATCCCTGATTCGGTTGACATGCCGGCACCAGATAGAGCGATAGCGTATTCCGAATCGATTAAGTTCCTGGCTGCTTTTTCTATTAACTGATCCACGGCCCTGTGTTAATTATATTAGCCAGCGGAAACTTGTCAAATTGATTATCCCTTCCGTTTGTTTTAGCTGGCCAACAAAGTAGTCAATAGTCTTGTGCAGCCGAGGCAGCTGTGTTAGCATTGCTGAACACTTAGAAACCAGGAGGCCTGTATGGAATTCTCTGAGGTCGTTAAGAACCGATACAGCGTGCGTTCCTACAGACGCGACCCGGTAGAGAACCATAAGCTTCAGCAGGTTCTTGAGGCGGTGCGACTGGCACCAACCGCAGCCAGTCGACAGCCCTTTGAGTTCATTGTCATCCATACGGCGGGCAAAGAAGCAGAACTAAGACGCATATATGACAAGGCCTGGTTTGTTCAGGCTCCGGTGATAATTTGTGGATGCGCCATTCCCGCCAAAGCCTGGATCCGCCAGGATGGCAAGAATTACTGCGATGTGGATGTCGCCATTGCCATGGACCATCTGGTGCTGGCTGCTGCCAGTCTGGGACTGGGTACCTGCTGGATTGCTGCGTTTAACCCGGATGCAGCTCGTGAAATCCTGGGCTTGCCTGACTCCGTGGAGCCCGTCGCTTTCACCCCGCTCGGCTACGCAGATGACCAGCCTGGTGAGAAAAAGCGCAAAGCTCTGACGGATATAGTCAAGTATGAGCACTGGCAGGAATAACCAGCCAGTACAGATACAAACTAATTTTTAGAAACACTCTCTCGACCAGCATAAGGCTGAGTAGACGTCAGATTTGTTTATTCGGTTGAACCTGCGCCAGCATGCAGATTTGCCATCTGTAGCTCAACAATCGTCCATTTTGTGTGAAACTAGCTCGCTTGTTTACCATCCGCCAAAAGAATAGGCTTGTGCAATAGCCGGCACGCCTAACCAGTCAGGCTGAAGGCCAGTTCAAAAATTCTGTCTATTGTCCACTCAGGCTCACAATTGTGGATACGAACTTCTCTCTGACTGAGGCTGCAATACAACCATCTACCTACTGAGACCGAGTTCTGCCAACGCTTCGGCTTGGAGTAATCTCATCGTTGGTCTAGGCCAGTTGTTACGTCTCGATACCGCTAATAGGGTGCGCCTCACTGTCTCATGTGATACTCCACACTCGGTGGCTAATTGACGAAGGCTCTTTTGTTTATAATCTTCAGTAAGTCTAGGCCATATTGTAGGCGAGAGTTTCCAGTTCCAGGTGGCTGCCAAATAGCTGGGATGATATAGAGGAAAGAGACCGAATTGAAGATATTGCATGATAACCCGATCCCCCTCGGGGTCGCATCTTCAACGCCTTTCAGAAGGGTAGCTACTCTGGTTTGGTAAAGTTTCTATGACTTGCTTTACATAGCAAGGGGTAAGTCAAGATTCTCTTGCTTTACCCCTTTCCCTATCTTCGATAATAATCTGGGCAGCAAACCAGGCACCTACTCCTGGCAGGAAAGCACATTGCTCGAAGCCTTTATCACTGACAAACGCAGGGCCGTATTTCTCAGTCTGAGGCAGCAAGATCTAAAAGGGCATCTCACTCAAAGTAGGAAGCCACGCCAACCAGGCCTTCAGATACTTCTCTACAGGTCTCTACCGTGAGGGCAATACCGAGGAAGGTAGAAAGTGCCGTGAGAACCTTAATGTCGCCTAATTCAAACTCTACCATCACAACCAAAGCAGAGCTCCTGGCGCAGCTCTAACTGACTTGTTCGTATTCTTCTGCTCTATTTCTAACACGCTTCAGAATCTCGTCTTTGCGGGCAACGACCTCACCTCTGTTGAGCATCTCTTTGGGGATATCTTCCTGGGCTAACTCCTTGAGCTTAGCCCCAATAGCTGCCTTATCTGCCAGATCCTTAGCCAACTCTTGAACTCTCACCTTTAATGCCGCGTAATTTGGAGTTGCTCGCTCTAACGCCATTTTCAGTTCCATTTCCTTAATTCATACAATCCAGTATCAATTCTCCAGCTCGATTATTACCTCACAATATGGGTCACCTGCGGGAAGCGTCTTCGTTAAAAGGATAGGATTTTTGAGTTTGATACCAAGGCCATCCATAGTACCCTGTTCCAGAGCCTCCAAAAGCACACTACAGACCTCAGGGCACTTTTTGCATGGCGTATCTAGGGGGCACTTATATTCATGCTTCACCGCCCTCTTCTTCCCAAACTCAACCCACTCACCCCTGATGCCTGAGTTATTGTCTTCCAGGTCCATTATCCTACCAATACAACGAGCATCCTCCAAGTCATCTATTTTCATAGTTCGCACCATAGTCGCTGCTCGCTGGCGGCCAATTTCGTACATCGTTTCCTTAACTATTTCCCAGACTTCGTCACCAAATTTCTCAGCAAGAGGGCACATAATGTTGGCTAGAAATATGCCCAGGGTACGACCACCAAGCCTAGCCATTGTTTCGGATGTTGAATCGGGAAGAAACTGTGTCTTCCGGTCCTCTCCCAGAGGCTTCATCTCCTCCAAAAATTCCGCCGTATAAGTACCAAGTTCATGTTTCTCCTCTATTTTCCTGCCCATTACAGCTACTCCTTTCTAATCTTCTGGCTTCGGGGGTTGAGAATCTAGATCAGATACGTTACTAGCCCGTGTAGGATAACTAAAGCACTTTAATCACTTCGTCACTTCGGCCTTAGTATGCCTATAGTATTCAGTTCCCATGCCCTTGTCAATAAAAATCCAGTATGCCTGAAGGTTAGCATTCCCTGGGATTATCCTTCTCAGGAGGCAGCTTTGCTCCTAGAATGTTATTCGCGGATTAAGAACGCGAATCACGAGCTTGACTGTGGTGTCTCCCCCTGTATAGACTTAGCTAATACCGAAGGAAGAATGAATGTTGGTGTATGCCTAATTGAGCTTCGCCTTCCTGAGAACCATTCCCTTAAAGGCAAGAGACAGGTAATCAAGTCTATTATTGCACGGCTACAGAACAAGTATAATGCCTCTGTAGCTGAAGTTGATAACCAGGGTTTATGGCAACTATCCACTTTAGGAATAGCCTGCGTTAGCAACCATAGAAGACATGCTGATGAGACTTTATCCAGCATGGTGAAGTTCGTTGCTCAGAATTACCCCGATTTAGAGTTATTGCGTTCAGAAGTAGAAATTTTCTCTGCCCCTTAAATAACAATGGATGCTGCTGTTTTTCTCCATTACCTTGCTACTTTGCCTGACTACAGACAGCAGATTGTTCATATTGAACATATTCCACCGCAAGATGCTACCTTCAGTGAACTAGATAGGCACCTTAACCCCACCTTAAAGGCACGTCTTGAATCCCTGGGCATATCACGTCTTTATAACCACCAGGCGGAGGCGGTGAATGCCATCTTCGATGGGAGGAATGTGATAATCGCTACACCCAGCGCCAGTGGCAAGACTTTGTGCTATCACATAGCAACGCTTGAGACGATTTTACGTGATAAGAATAGCTATGCTCTTTATCTTTTTCCCACTAAAGCTTTAATTCAAGACCAATTACGCAGTCTGAAACAACTTGCCGTGCCTAAATTCCTTTCTGAAGGAGTCATAGCTGCCTTTGATGGTGATACGCCGCAGAGCCAAAGGGCTCTTATAAAGAGACAAGCTAGAATAGTACTAACCAATCCGGATATGCTTCATCTAGGCATTTTACCCAACCATCAATCGTGGTCCCAGCTATTCCGCCACTTGAAGTATGTAGTGGTTGACGA
>JAFGBN010000081.1 GCA_016933195.1 Dehalococcoidia bacterium
CTAGGCTTAAACAGCTACTTTCCTGCCCTATTAGCTTAATTTCGATAGGCCCAGAGCGGGAGCAAATGATAAAAGTAAGGCAGACTACTTCTAGCTAGTCTTGTTTGGAATGGGTAGGTCAATCTTGTAGTTTCTTAGCGTTGCTCGGATAATCTCAGCTGACCTTTCGTCAGGCTCTATTAAGGGTAGGCGATGCTTGCCGACCCCAAAACCTAGATAATTTAGAGCATATTTAATAGGCATGGGGTTGGGGATAACAAACAAAGCATCTATCAAGGGCAGCAAATGACGATGGATGTTGGCTGCCTTTTGGTTTTCGTGATTAAGGAATTTCTCTATCATATCTTTTATTTGAATTCCTATTACATGAGAGGCCACACTGACCACACCATAACCACCCAAAGCAAGTATAGGCAGAGTATCACCATCGTTGCCGCTGTAAACCAGGAAGTCGTCCTTGGTTCCTTGTATAATCTTAGCTATCTGAGCAAAGTTAGCACTAGCTTCCTTTACGCCAACAATATTGTCTATTTGACTAAGCTTGATTACTGTATCGGCAGTGATATTAGTGACTGTGCGTGATGGCACATTGTAAATGATGCAGGGTAGGGTAGTAGCCTCAGCAATAGTCTTGAAGTGCTCAAATAAGCCTTGCTGGGTTGGGCGATTATAATACGGGATTACTAATAGGCAAGCATCAGCACCGATTTTCTCTGCCTCCTTAGTTAATTCGCAGCTTTCTCTAGTGTTATAGTTGCCTGTGCCGGCTACTAATGTTCCATGATTAGCTATTGCTGACTTGATTTCAGAGAAGAGTTGTAATTTTTCTTCACGCTTAAGGGTAGGAGATTCCCCGGTAGTGCCGGAAACTACTAGCCCATCGCTGCCAGAATTCAGCAGAGCTAAGGCTAAGTTCTTGGCTTGGCGGTAATCAACCTCGCCCTCGGTGGTAAAAGGCGTAACCATAGCTGTTACTAGACGGCCTAGTTTATTCATGCTAAACCTCCTTATCCTTCGTTAGATGGTGAACTGGTGAGTGAAAGTCTCAGCTTGCTGTTGGAGCTTATCCATCCCATTCTTACCCCTTCCTCGGCAAGCTGCATAGCGTTTAACGCCGCTCCCTTACGCAGATTATCAGCTACTATCCACATAACTAACCCATTGGGGTGAGAAAGGTCTTTCCTTATTCTGCCCACAAATATATGATCTGACCCACTAGAGGCCCAAGGTTGAGGATAGACACTAACACTAGGATCGTCGAGGATTCTTATCCCAGGTGCTTGAGCTAGGATTTTTCTTGCCTCGTCTGGAGTGATAGGAGAGCTAAATTCCACATTCACTGCTTGGCTATGCCCAAAGTAAACAGGAACTCTGACACAGGTGGCCGAGATAGCCATGTCCTTGGCATGCATTACTTTTTGCGTTTCTTCTACTAAGCTTTGTTCTTCCTTAGTATATCCATTATCCATAAAGACATCAATTTCCGGCAACAAATTGAAGGCTATTTGATGAGAATAAACGTGAGGACAAACATGACGCCCTTCTAAGATTAGCTGTGCTTCACTCGTTAGTTCCTTTAAAGCAGCTTCGCCGCTGTCTGAAACTGATTGATAGGTGCTGACTACTATTCGTTTTATAGGGTTAACCTTATGTAAGGGATAAAGAGCTATTACTAACTGGGTTACGGAGCAATTAGGATTGGCGATTATCCCCTTATGCCACTTTATATCTTCCGGGTTCACTTCAGGAACTACTAGAGGGACTGATGGTTCCAGCCTAAAAGCAGAGCTATTATCAATGACTATTGCTCCAGCTTTGGCAGCCAGGGGTGATAATCTCCGGCTAACCTCAGCGCCGGTTGAGAAAAAGGCAATATCGACACCACGAAATATCTCTGGTCTAGCTTCCTCAATCTCAATTCTATGGTGGTTAAAGAAGAGTTTTGTGCTTGCAGGATATTTGGAGTCTAGCAACCGAATCGAAGCTACCAGAGAACTCCGTTGCTCAAGTACCTTAATGAATTCTTGTCCCAAAAGCCCAGTGGCACCGACAATAGCTACATTGAAACCTTTCATAGTATTGCCCTACAACTTAACTAAAGACTCCAGGCCATAAACTAACCCCTTGTGTTTTGCCACTTCCTTAATCGCTAGAATGATGCCAGACATATAGCACTCTCGGCTTATAGCTTCATGGCGCAAGCTCAGGGTCTCACCTGCCTCGCTGAATATGACTTCCTGTCCCGCCATAAATCCTGGTAAGCGGAGGCTATGAATAGCTATGCCGTACATTTGTCCACCCCTAGTATTGTTGATTATTTCCCTTTCAGCTTTGGTGTGAATAAAATGTTTACCATGCGTTTGAGACATAGCTCTCGCTGTGGCTATAGCGGTTCCTGAAGGGGCATCAATTTTTTTATCATGGTGCATTTCCATAATCTCAGCATGATCGAAGAACTTAGCAGCAAATCTTGCCAAGTGGATTAAGAGTGATGCTGCCAGGGAAAAATTAGGAGCTACCACAGCTCCGACTTCATTAGCTTGGCATAGCTGCTCAATTTCTGCCAAATCCTCCTCAGAAAGACCGGTGGTTCCTATAACCAGATTCACTTTTTGCTTGGTAGCGATGCGAGCAGCAGCTAGACAGGCTTCAGCGTTAGTGAAATCTACTACTACATCAGGGTTGCATCTCTTCAGCAGAGAGCCTAAATCAGAAGAAAATGGCACTAATTCTGAGATCTTAGGTAGAGGGAGGTATTGTTGAGTCACTTCTTTTTCCACAGCACCAACTACTTTTAACCCGGGCTCACGGACTAGCGCCTTGGTTATCTCCTGCCCCATCTTACCTAAAGCGCCATTAATAACTACTCCTATTGGTTCCATATTTCCCCCTTAAGTTTCAAGCTCTAAACAGATTCCTTAAATGTTTAGGGTTTTGTATTTAGTGCTTAGGAGTTCTCCTTAGGTGGATAAAAGTGGGGAGAGTGTTTTGTTTTTTCTGGTTCTTGATGTTTGGCGGGTGAGGTATGTTTCAGCCTAGCGCCAGGTAGCTGAGAAAGCCCTTCGAATACTGCTTTGCGCGACAAGTTTATTCTGCCCAAGTTGTCAATTCCAAGAACTTTTACCATTATTTCATCGCCTACTTTGGCTACGTCTTCAACTTCACGCACACGGTAGTCTGCAAGCTCGCTAATATGGACTAGGCCTTCCTTCCCAGGCAAAATCTCTACCATAGCGCCAAAATTTAGTAGTCGGGTTACTTTTCCAGTATAAGTATCCCCCGGTTTCACTTCCCGAGTTAGATTCTCTATCATTCTGATTGCTTTTTGAGCCGCTTCTTCATTTGGGGAGCCAATAATTACGGTACCATCATTTTTAACATCTATGGTTGCTTTGGTCTCATCTATAATAGACCTAATGGTTTTCCCCCCTGGGCCGATAACGCTGCCAATCTTGCTGGTGTCAATAGTTATCTCGTGTATTTTAGGGGCATAGGGACTAAGCTCAGGCCGGCTGACGCTGATGGTTTGCTGCATCTTATCCAGTATTTCCATTCGTGCGCGGTGAGCTTGATTTAATGCTTCGCCTAAAATTTTGTAATCTACGCCTTTAAGTTTGATATCGAGTTGCAAAGCGGTAATGCCCTGGGATGTGCCAGCGACTTTGAAATCCATATCACCATAGGCGTCTTCCATACCTGCTATGTCGGTTAAAATAACATAGTCCCCGTTCTCCCCTGTAACCAGCCCCATGGCTATTCCAGCCACAGGTGCCTTAATAGGTACACCGGCATCCATTAGGGAGAGGGTTGAAGCGCAAGCGCTGGCCATAGATGTGCTTCCATAGGAACTAAGGCACTCAGATACCACGCGAATAGTGTAGGGGAAATCTTCTTCCGTGGGTAGTATCGGCGCAATAGCTCGCTCCACCAAGGTACCATGTCCAATTTCTCGCCTCCCTGGTGTCCCTATTCGTTTCACCTCGCCAGTGGAGAAGGGAGGGAAATTATAATGGTGCATAAAGCGCTTGGTTTCCACCAGGCCCAGACCATCCAGTGATTGCTCTTGGCGCATAGACCCCAGAGTAGTAATGGTTAAAACCTGTGTTTCTCCTCGCGAAAACAATCCTGAGCCATGGGTACAAGGCAGGAGGCCCACTTCAGTAGTAATAGGCCGAATTTCATCAGCCTGGCGATTATCTATATGTTGCCTTTCCTGCAGTATTATTCTCCTCACCTCTGCCTTAAGCTGAGTTTCAATCACAAAGTTACTTTGGGTTTCTGAGAGAGATTTGCTTAATTCTTGCTTTACTTCTTCTTTGAGTGAGGCTAGGACCTGCTCCCGTTGTAATTTCCCTGGCTGCTTTATAGCTTGAGGCAGTTTGCCGTCAAACATAGAGGCGACCTGAGTCAAAAGTTCAGGAGCGATATCTCTGGGTTTGATTTCTATTTTAGGCTTGCCATGAGCTTGCTGTAGCTCTTCTTGGAGCTTAATGATTTCTTGATTAGCCTCGTGTCCAAATTTGATCGCTTCCAGAACCAGCTCTTCAGAACTTTCCTTAGCGCTGGCTTCTGTCATTACTATGGCTTCTTTGGTGCTAGCAACAACCAAATCAAGCAAGCTGTTTTCCATTTGAGGTAGGGTAGGGTTTAAAACTAAACTACCATCTAAGTAGCCAACATGCACTACTGACACAGGACCCGAAAATGGGATATGTGACAAGGTTAAAGCTGCTGAAGCACCAATAAGAGCACAAATATCAGGGTCGTTCTCCTTATCTACAGAAAGCACTGTAGCTACAATCTGTATCTCAGGGCTAAACTCTTTAGGAAGAAGAGGGCGTAAACATCGATCGATAAGCCGGCTGGTTATGGTTGCCTCTTGGCTGGGACGCCCCTCCCGCCTTATGAAACTACCTGGTATTTTACCGGCAGCATAAAGTCTCTCTTCATAGTCCACTGTCAGTGGCACGAAATCTCTTTTCTCCAAAGGTTCGGGGCCAGTGCAAACAGTGACCAAAACTACTGTATTTCCATAGTTAACGGCAGCAGAACCATCAGCTTGCTGAGCTAACTTTCCTATCTCAATAGCAAGCACTCGACCAGCTATGGAATGCTCAAAGATCTCAGGCATGGTACTTCCTCAATCCTAATCTGGCAACAAGAGAATGATATCGCTCAGGCGCTGTCCTATGCAGATAGGCTAAAAGCCGTCTCTGCTTCCCTAACAATTTAAGAAGTGCACACCGAGAGTGACTATCATGGATATGCAATTTAAGATGCTCTGTTAGTTGATTTATCCTCTCGGTAAGCAAGGCTACTTGAACTTCAGCAGAACCAGTGTCACCCTCCTTAACCTTAAATTTGGTAATGATATCTGTTTTTCTTTCCATTTCTAACATATAAAACTCCTCTGCAATGTGCTATATGATAGCACCATGGAAAATTATTGTATAGGAATTGACCAAAAAGCTAGGGTACTCTATAATCCGGGGTGGAGGCAACTTTTTTATGCACGAAAGTTGCGGTGTTTTTGGAATTTATGCCCCGGGAGTGGACATAGCCCGGCTTATCTTTTTTGCTCTCTTTGCGTTACAGCATCGTGGTCAAGAAAGTGCTGGCATTGCTGTTACTAGCGGCAATGGAATAAAAATCCATACCGGCATGGGGTTGGTTTCTCAGGCATTCACCGAAAATGATCTTGCTCTACTCAAAGGGCATATTGGCATTGGGCACAACCGCTACTCCACCACAGGCTCTCGTAAGCCAGCCAATGCTCAACCTATCATAGCTGAATCAGAAGGATTGACCATTGCTCTGGCCCATAACGGCAATATTCTTAACACCAAAATGCTTCACGACGAACTTAGCGAACGTGGATATAGATTTCATAGCACCACTGATTCTGAAGTTATCGCTAACTTAATATTAGCTTCCCCAGGTAAGAGCTGGGAGGAAAGAATAGAACGTGCCATGCGTCGCCTCCAAGGTGTTTACTCTCTGACAATTATGGCCCAAGATAAGCTCATTGGGATTCGTGACCCCATGGGCACTCGCCCTCTTTGTCTGGGAACCATTGATGGCGGCTGGGTCATCGCTTCAGAAAGCTGTGTCCTGGATCATATAGGTGCCCAGTTTGTTAGGGAGATTGCCCCCGGGGAAATGGTAGTTATCGACAATGATGGTGTGAAGAGCTTCCAGGGGAAGAGTGATAAGAAGGCTCTATGCATCTTTGAGTATATTTATTTTGCCCGTCCTGATAGCATCATACAAGGGAGATTACTTTACGAAGCAAGGCAGGCCATGGGTGAGATGTTAGCTCAAGAATATCCTGTTGATGCTGATTTGGTCATGGGCGTTCCTGATTCAGCCACTGCTGCCAGTATCGGTTATTCTAAAGCTTCAGGTATTCCATATTGTGAGGGCTTATTGAAAAACCGCTATGTGGGACGCACCTTTATTGAGCCTGACCAAAGGATAAGGGAACTGGGTGTTCAACTAAAATTTAATCCCCTCTCTCGGATAATCGCTGGAAAGCGATTGGTAGTTGTTGATGATAGTATTGTTCGTGGTACCACTACTCCGCATGTAGTTAATTTGCTTAGGAAAGCTGGTGCTAAAGAGGTTCACTTGCGCATTTGCGCTCCGCCTATTCGTTATCCTTGTTTCTTCGGAGTTGATATGGCAACTAAATGGCAACTCATCGCTGCCAAGAAGACTATCCCGGAAATCAGAGATTACCTTGGTGTTGATTCACTAGGCTACCTTAGCCTTGATGGCTTGATTCAGGCTGTGAATCTGCCCAGAGATATTTTCTGTCTTGCTTGCTTTACTGGAGAATATCCCGTTCCGGTACAAATAGCGATGGACAAACTAGCTTTGGAATCGCTTCCCCAAGAGGAACTTAGTGAAGCCAAATACTAGATTGACTCGTTCCACTCACAACAAGGCTTATGCCCTCGCGGGCGTCGATATCGAGGTAGCCGATAGGATAAAAGAATCCATCGCCAAGCAAGCCAAATCTACCCTTGGTCCTCAAGTGTTAAATTTCGGCTCCTTCGGCAGCATGTTCCAGTTCGAAGGATATGATGAGCCAATCCTAGTCTCCAGCGTTGATGGAGTAGGTACTAAGCTTAAAATCGCTTCTTTACTAGGGAAAAATGATACTGTGGGCATGGACATCGTCAACCATTGTGTTAACGATATTCTTTGCTGTGGTGCTAAACCACTTTTCTTCCTCGATTACGTTGCTATGGACAAGTTTGTCCCCCAGCAAGTAGAGGCTATCATCACCGGCATAGCTCAAGCCTGTAAGGAAGCTAGCTGCTCATTAATTGGTGGCGAGACTGCTGAAATGCCAGGCATTTATGTCCAAGGGACTTATGATTTAGCCGGCTTCATTGTTGGAGTGGTGGAAAAGAGAAACATCATTGATGGCAGTTCTATAAAGCTGAATGACATAATCCTTGGCTTACCATCGTCTGGCTTACATACCAATGGCTATTCACTGGTGCGAAGAGTCTTTGGAATAGATGATAATCCCTCGTGCTTAAATAGCTTTTATCCTGAACTGGGGAAAACTCTGGGCGAGGAATTGCTCCAGGTTCACCGCTGCTATTACCACGAACTTAAACCAGCCTTGCCTCTAATCAAAGGCTTAGCTCATATTACTGGCGGTGGGTTTATAGGAAACATACCTCGCATCTTGCCTCAGGGTCTTGCCGCCCATTTGGAGAAGGATTCCTGGGATATTCTACCTATCTTCAAGCTGATACAGGAAAAGGGCAAGGTGGAACGGGCAGAGATGTATCGAGTATTCAATATGGGAATAGGTATGGCGATTGTTTGCTCACCTCAGCATGTAACTAAACTCACTACTGTTTTACCTCGAGCCAAGATTATTGGCAAGATAATTAAGGCAGAAGGTGATAGGAAAGTACTAATAAAATAAAAGGAGCCATTATGCGTGCTATTATAAGCGTTTCAAATAAATCAGGCGTAGCTGATTTTGCTCGAGGCCTACAAGAGCTAAGCATCGAAGTGTTCAGCACTGGGGGCACTAAGAAATCACTTGAGGAGTCTGGAATCAAAGTACATAGCATCTCAGAGCTTACCGGTTTTCCTGAAATCCTCGGTGGCAGGGTGAAGACCTTACACCCCGCAGTCCATGGTGGCATTCTTGCAAGACGCGATTTGCCCCAGCATTTAGATGAGCTGGCTCGAAGCCACATTGAAATCATTGACATAGTGGTGGTAAACCTGTATCCCTTCGTAGAAACAGTAACTAAAGGGGATGTTTCCCTGGGTGAGGCATTGGAGAACATTGATATTGGTGGGCCAACTATGATTCGCTCGGCGGCCAAGAATTTTCCCTCGGTCTTGGTGATTGTGGACCCTGCGGATTATGACCAGGTTTTGCAAAAGCTGCACCAGGATAATATGGACCTGGAGGCAAGAAAGAGGCTAGCTCAAAAGGCTTTCCAGCATGTGGCTATTTACGACACTGCCATTGCTCAATATCTTAGTGAAGAAACCCTTCCTGAAGAGATGACTATATCTTTGAAAAAAGCCTGCGACCTGCGCTATGGCGAGAATCCACACCAGAAAGCTGCCTTTTACACACAGCAGGATGTGAAACAAAGACAAGCTGGCCTGTCCTCATTGAGTTCACTAAGTGGTCCTGAGGTCTCCTTCAACAATCTGCTTGATTTCGATGCCGCCTTAAATACGCTCAGCAGTTTCGTTGCTCCTACCATTGCCATAATGAAACATACTAATCCCTGTGGACTCGCCAGCGATGATAACTTGGCTAATGCCTATCAGGAGGCCTTGTCCGGAGACCCTGTAGCTGCTTTTGGCGGTGTGGTAGCCAGCAACCAAATTATAGATTTGGCCACCGCCCAGGAAATAGATAAAAGCCACTTCGACGCTATTATTGCCCCAGGTTATGAGAATGGGGCTCTAGAGCTACTAGGACGCAAGAAGAACTTACGTCTGGCTAAAATACCTTCCGGCTGCTATCAGGCTGAGCAGGGCAAGGAATCCCAGCTCGATTTTCGTTATGTGCAGGGTGGCTTTCTGGTTCAAACAACTGACTTCTTCAGCGAATCGGAACTTCAGCCTCGCATAGTAACTGAACGCCAACCTACGAAAATGGAGCTATCGGACTTGCTCTTTGCCTGGAAAGCAGTTAAAAGCATAAAATCTAATGCTATCGTTATTGCTAAGCATAAAACGTTATTGGGTATGGGAGCTGGGCAGCCAAGCCGGGTGGTAAGTGTGGAGCTAGCTTTGAAAAAGGCAGGCGAGCGAGCTAAAAGCAGCGTTCTTGCCTCTGATGCCTTCTTCCCTTTCCCTGATGGTCCTGAATTAGCAGCAAAGGGCGGAGTTACGGCTATTATTCAACCTGGCGGCTCTGTAAGGGATAAAGATGTGATTGAAGTGGCCAATAAATATAATGTAGCTATGGTGTTTACAGGCGCACGCCATTTCAGACACTAGACTTAAGGCAAGGAGGTAAATCACAGAAGATGCCCTTGGGAGCGCTTGTGGGAGAGGGGGGAGATTAAAGACGCGACATGATTAGCTTAATTGGTTGCAGGCTAGTTGAATAATTTTAAAAGGAGGCAAAATGGCAAAAATTACCGATGAAATGAAGAGGCTTGTGGAAGATGCAGGCATACTTGCTGTAGCTACCGCCACCAAAAATGGTGAGCCCAATGTAATTCCTCTACATTTTGGCAAAGTGCTCTCTGATGATGAGTTTCTGCTGGTTAATAACTTCATGAAGAAAACCATTGAAAACATAAAGGCAAATCCAAGGGTGGCAATATCGGTATGGAAGAGAGGAGACTCGGAAGGATACCAGTTTAAAGGTGATGCTAGGGTTGAAAGTTCAGGAAAGATCTTCGACGAGGGGGTTAGGATGGTGAAAGAAGACTTCGCTCAAGTCAACCCTGAGGCTGCGGTTATTGTGAAAGTGGACTCTATCTACGTTACCACGCCAGGAGTTGATGCTGGAAAACAGGTAGGCTAGGGTAACCAAGAGCATAAACTCGCAATTATTTGAATTAGCACGAAGCTATGACTAGAGTAGTAATTGTATCAGACATGTTGCGTGGTTTCTTGGAAGAGGGTTACCCGCTTTACTGCGGCATCGAGGCTCGGAGTATCATACCCAATGTTAGGAAACTGCTGGAACGAGAGTTAGAACAGAACTCAAAAATCTTCTATCTATGTGACCACCATGCCCCCGCTGACCCAGAATTCAAAATGTTTCCGCCTCATTGTGTCGAAGGTACCGTCGAGGCCGAAGTCATACCCGAACTTTCTTCTTATCCCGGGGAAATAATACCAAAAAGAACTTTCAGCAGTTTCTATAACACCTCTCTAGAGCAGAAACTTGAGGCACTCAAGCCCGAGACCATAGTCATCTGTGGCGTATGCACCCATATTTGCGTTCTTCAGGCGGCAATCGATGCCAGAAACAGAGGCTATGAAGTTGAAATCCCTGCAGATTGCGTTGCTTCCTTTGACAGAAAGGCTCATTTCTTCGCTCTGGACTATATGGAGAAGGTGCTTGGTGTCAGGCTAATCAGACCCAGAGTTGAGATAGCTAAGCCTCGCTTCGAAATTCCCGACTTATGGCTGAGTGGGGAGACTGCCGATGTTTATTTCCCCCGCACTGTGGAAATACTCAAAAAAGAAGGGATAAACCCCGTAGCTACCATGGAGGTTTTCTCAGGTAGAGGCGGCATACTCTGTGGCATAGAGGAGGTTAAAACTCTATTAGCTGAGGTACTTCCCAAAGATAATCGTGATGTCTGGGCGCTATCCGAAGGTGAGTCTTTCGACAGAAAAGAGGTAGTCCTGCGCATAAAAGCTCCATATCAGAGTTATGGAACTTATGAAACTGTCTATCTGGGTATGCTCTCCCATTGTAGCGGCTGGGCTACTGCTGCTCGAGAGTGTGTTGATGCTGCCCAAGGCATTCCTGTTATTAGCTTTGGTGCTCGCCATGTCCATCCCTCGGTGGTCGGCGTTATGGAGTACTCTGCAATAGTCGGAGGCTGTACCGGCTGCGCCAGCACTGTTGGTGCTAAACTTGCTGGCATCCAGCCTACGGGCACTATACCTCATGCCCTTATCATCGTTCTAGGCAGTACTGCCAAGGCTACTATTGCCTTTGATAAGCATATGCCTTCTGAAGTGCCGCGCATTGCCCTGGTGGATACCTTTGAGGATGAGGTTAGAGATAGTGTAACCGTCGCCAAAGCAATGCGAGGAAGGTTGCAGGGCGTAAGGCTGGATACTCCCTCGGAAAGAGGTAGGGTTACCGCCGATTTGGTTAAGGAAGTGAGGGCCTGGCTTGACCTTGAGGGATTTAAGGAAGTGCAGATAGTTGTTAGCGGTGGGCTTGACCCGGAGCGCATCAGATATTTTATCAACGAAGGGGCCCCCATTGATACCTTCGCTGTTGGCAGCTATATCAGCGATGCCAAGCCTATTAATTTCACCGCGGACCTTCATGAGGTAGAAGGCAAATCTATTGCCAAAAGGGGCAGAATGCCCGGTATTACTCCTAACCCCAGGCTGAAGAAAGTGATGTAATGGCGCATACTGAGCTTAGCGCAACCTAACGAAGCTGGAGCTGTTTTAATACGTGGTTTTCAACCTTCTTTGACAGTGGAATAAGACCTTTTTACACATCGCTTCCCCTTTATTAACTTCTTTTTAAGTTCTTCAAAAGTTATAGTAGGCTCATCTCGATGCTCTGCAATGATTACAAGGTCATGAATATCTTTAGAAGTTCTTCCTACCCCTCAACGGGAATAACTACTGCTGTTTTTTGTCCTTTCTCATCTACAATATATTGCTCTTGAAATTTTCTAATGCTTGTCTTCCTATTGGGTTTTCAGCAACTGGTTCCACATTAACAGTAGCAGTGGCAATTTCCTCACACCCCTCGTATAATGGGAACAAACTACTTTGCATGCCCTTTGCTGTCTCGTGTTTTATCGTTTTTCTCTTCTTATGGAGCAACTGGATTTCTCTTTTTTCCAATTCCAGTGGGTCTTGTGAGATAAGAAACGCATCTTTAATCTTATTCCAATCTTTATCCCTCACTGTTATCATATTATCGAGGAAAATACTGACATAGCATCCGTTTATCATCGTAGGTTCTTCATCTTCTAATTTTCTATTCGCTATTTCCACATATTTGGGGTCGATGTCAGTGCCTATGAATGCCCTCCCCAATCTTTTCGCGGCGATTGCTGTTGTTCCAGTTCCAATAAATGGGTCAAGTACAATATCTCCTTCATCACTGCTCATAAGCAGCAATCTTTCTAGGAGATGTACTGGTAGCTGGCAAGGGTGCTCGTCTCGTCTCTTTTTATGTCTTATCCTATGAATATCCATCCAAACATCAGATACAAGTGGTCCAAATTGATGCATTTGGCTTTTTTTCCCGCCATAGTCCTGCAAGACCCAATGACAGTTTCTACATCGTCTATGAGGCATTCTGATATCGTAAAATTTGAATTTTTCAGACTTCACATAGTATAAAATCCCATAGTGGTTAGGTAAAAGCGTCTTACCGAGAGGCGGTCCCATTGCATCCCAGGCTATCCAATGTCGAAAGATGGCCAGTTACTTTAACTACAGAGCATGATATGTCAACCACTTTGGAACATTGTGCACATAAAGAGAGCTACCTTGTTTTGAAACTCTGATTTTTGTTAGGCTTCTTCGAAAATCGTTTCTGTGTAATTATCGAGCAGTTGGTGATAAATTTCACCCTCTAGTTTTTGTCCACAGACTTCACAAATAATTACCGAATCGTTTTCATTATCTGATTTATCTTCCACCATATCTTTAAAGACCTTCCCATCCTCTTGTTGAACAAAATGATTATAGCGATGTACAATCGTCCACTCTCGAAATCCTTTAGTATTTCCACAATGGGGGCAAGTGATTTTTTTCATAACGCTTCCTCGACAACTAAGAAGGTTGCGTTCATTCTTCCTCCAAAGCTACAAATAATCTCTCCCAGTTGCCTTTATTTTGCCAAATCTCAATTACCGATTCATGCCAAGTTTTGTCTTGAGGGTCTGAGACGATATGCTTAACAAGATCTCGAATTGGTTTGGAAAACTTCATGTTGATGCGTGGAAGAAATTGCATCCCGGAGTCTCGAGTAATACGTCTAGTCAATTTCATCCAGTTTTCGAGCTCTTCAATGAAATCCATCTTGTTTCGGAGTTCCAATTGTAATCGAATGAATGGCAATGCCTTTGTCATCACAACAATATTTTCTGGCAGTAAGACGAAATACAGCCAGTAGTCACGTTCAAAAAACAACTTATCGATTGCTCTTAATCCATTTATTGCAATCCAATTATCCGAACGTTCCATGGTCTTAACCTCAATTTTACGAACCTCCCCTCTCTTATTTGTTGAGAGGCCGTTAAATCCGGATGTCCGTTTGACCAACTCCATTCTGCAACCACGGAAGGTCTCAACTGAACAAGTCAATCCCAATCCAAGCTTTTCGATTGTTGCACCGTGGCGTGTGTCTGCCATGTTTAAGTTTAATCTACTCCGACGATGTTCACCCCTACATTTGTTATGCCGCTTCCACACATAGGGTCAAGAACAGTTTCTCCCAGTTGAACATTCAAGATATTCAATAATCCCTTAATAAGTTGCGGGTGAAATTTACGACGGTAAGGGGAAAGCCCATGTGTGGCGTAGCCTGTGGAGAAATTTCCCTCCTTAAAGTATGCTCTTGTAATCTCGGAACATCCTTGCCATATAAAGGGACTACTGTTTGAACAAATCAGATAATGATTAGTAGGGATTCCATCAACGCTTTTGAAGAACGCGCCTCTATGAATGATCTCCTTTTTTGTGAGGAACTTATATTCACAGAAAGCAAATTCCAACTCGAAAAGCTCTGAAGTGTTTGGCAGCAACTCATACTCATCTGGTAATAATAATGAGGTTATCTTTGGTAAATTCGATATTTGATTAGAGTCTAAATCTCCCTCAATCTGCATGTTTTGGCTTATTGTTTCCTTCGCATTTATGTTCATCCAAGCCATAGCTTTGTTGCCTCGAATCATCATTTCGCCTAACTTAGTATATACGAAATTCGGTTTTTGGTCAGTGGCTTATTGCCACATACACGTATTTGAGCATTCTGACCCTTTCAAAGCCAATCACACCTTTTGTAACCCCTCACGTCAAAATGGCAGTATCATCAGGATAACGCTGTTGTATAATATCCTTAGGACAGGAGATGCCTAACCCAGCACGGAAGACAGGGATTGCCAATCTGCCGTTGCATTATGGCAAGGTGCCTCCATGGCTATTCGGGCGGATGTGCCAGCTTGCCCGGGAGTTCGTCATTGTCATGGTTGACGAGTTCGGGGTTGAGGAAGTGCTGCGCCGTCTTTCCGACCCTTTCTGGTTCCAGGCTTTGGGCTGTGTTCTGGGCTATGACTGGCATTCCAGTGGAGTTACCACCACTGTCTGCGGCGCCTTGAAGGAGGGGACGCGAGGAATGGAAAGAGAGCTTGGCTTGTTCATCGCTGGTGGCAAGGGCAGAACTTCACGGAAAACCCCGCTTGAAATAGAGAACTTCGGGCATCTTCTGGAAGTAAACCCATCGCTTCTGGTTTATGCCAGCCGCATGTCAGCCAAAGTGGATAATTCAGCCCTTCAGGATGGATATCAGCTTTATCATCATGTTTTTTTCTTTACTGCCGATGGCTCCTGGACAGTTATTCAGCAAGGGATGAATGAGGTTAACCGCTATGCCCGGAGGTACCACTGGCTGGGAGAAAAGGTTGTTGACTTCGTTTGCGAGCCCCAGTCAGCTATTTGTTCTCAGGCTAAAGGCGAGGCGTTGAATCTGGTAGCTTCAGAGAGCACGAAAGCGAGGGATGTTATTGCCCGAATTGCCACCGAGGAAAAACCTGAGAAGATTGTAGGCCAGCTGAATAAGCTAAAGACTTTAACCTTGCCACGCCGCTCTCATATAAGCCTCGATGATATTCACCCCGACAGGTTGAGCAAAATATTCCTCAGCACTTATGAGCGCAAACCGCAGGGCTTTGAGTCGCTACTGGGACTTCAAGGCGTTGGTCCGAAGACACTGCGCGCCCTGAGCCTTATTTCGGAACTGGTTTATGAAACACCGGTTAGCCTTCGTGACCCGGCAAGCTACAGTTTCGCCCATGGTGGCAAAGATGGTTACCCTTACCCTGTGGACAGGAAGACTTACGATAGCAGTGTACAGTTTCTGGCTCAGGCCCTGGATAAAGCTAAAATTGGAGACAGAGAGAAGCTTGAGGCCTTTAGAAGACTGAAGGCGTGGCAGTGAAAACTGTAGCAAGAGGCGTGAGATTGCTTCGCCGTTACCCTCACCTGAATCCTCTCCTGGTAAGACAGAGGGAATCTGGTTACCCATGACATGATGAACTTGTCTTAAGCAAAATACTATAATATAGGACAACAGCAAAATGAGCGACTTTGATATCACACCTTATGTATCTCATATTGAGGCTAACAGGTCGGTTAAGGATGCCTTGATGCAAAAGCTAAAGACACGCCGGCCTCCATACCGCATCTCGGTAACTGACCTGCTTAACCTTAAGCAGGCTTACTTTAAGAGGAAGTATCCTGAAATAGTTCCACCTTTGGAAAAACAGCAGCTTATGTGGGCTGGCACCGGGTTTCATAAGGTCTTTGGCTCAGCTGTATCCAGTGAGGAATATCTGGAGCAATTTGTGGAAGCCGAGGGCATAGTGGGCAAAATTGACATCTATGAGAGAATTCCCGTAGAGGTGAAGACAACCTCTACGCTTGTAGAAACAAAGGATTTACTGCAATACAGGCCAGCTTACGTTGAACAACTGGGCATGTATTGCGCTATGGTCAATGCCCGTGAGGGAGGGATTATCATTTATCAGCGCCAGGAGGAGGAATTACCCTCGACCCCTCCTTTACTTGCCTACCATATTACTTTCCCCGACCTGGAGGCAATCAGGGTTGAGATGCGACGCAGGCGAGACCTTCTGGTACAAGCACTCATTTCAAATGACCCCGGTAGCCTCCCTGTCTGTCACTGGTTTAATAAGCGATGTGATTATTCTCAGGTATGCGATTGTGAAACCACATCGGTATCGGCATCGTATGAGATAGCTGAGTTAGCGGGGGAAATCCACATTGACAGCATGACCTGCGAGCAGCTTCTCACCAAAATGGCTGCGCCACAGCCTTCCCAGGTGTTTCGAATCAATGATGTTGTCTTTCCGCGCAAAGCATATTTTGAACGCCTTAAGTCGCAGGAAATTACTCTGGGTGAAGAAGTACGGGAAGAAAAAGAAGAATATCTCCGTTCTATGGATGAGCGTGGCTTTCTTGGCGCACTTCGTGATTTGTTGCGCTATGGTGTCCCTGGTGAGGCGCAGAGGGTTCCTGTGCGACATACATTATTAGCTGACCTGGTTCAAATCTGGCAGAATTTGCCTACCATCGTGCGCGACCCAAAATTTTCTTCACTTGTGGAAAGGGAACGCTTACCTTGGACATTCACCCATTATTTCCTTCGCCTGGGATTTGAGTGTGCCTTAACAGACTATCCCAAAGGCAGGCTGTTACTTTACTATACTAAAGTTCCTGCGGAGGATGCCAAACTGATGGTCTATGATGTGACCTTTAGAAACTTGAATGCTATTAAGACCGAAGCATTACACCGGGTTGAGCTTTTGGAGAGGGCAGCGTCTCCACTTCAACTCCCCAGGTGTCCTTCATGGATGTGCCATTACTGTGACTATGGGTTTGAATGTGGCGAAGTTTGATAAAGCCAATAAGCATAGGAAAGATAAAAGTCTACCTGCTCTGGTTTGACTCTATGGGGGCTAAGTCAAGCTCCATTCTAATTGAGACTCCAGATGTAAAAATCCTGGTTGACCCTGGTGCTGCTGAGCTTCAGCCAGGTTATCCACTTGCGCCTGAAGAGAAGAAAAAGCTTCGTCAGAAAGCTTTAGGGATAATCAAAAAGGCAGCCAAAAAGGCGGATATTGTTTTCATTTCTCATTATCACTATGACCATCATACTTTGCCTTCGGAGCTATCTGAGATTTATGAAGGGAAGAAACTATGGATAAAAGACCCCAATGGCTGGATTAACAAATCCCAATGGGAGAGGGCAAGGTTGTTTTTAAACCAAATTTGTGAGATATTTGCCGGGAAGATGATAGAACAAGTCTTACAATCACCCAAGAAGATGGAGATAACTGACCCGTTAAAGGATTTGCCCTTAGCTATGGGAAAGGATTTTGGGGATTATGCCCCCCGAAGAGAGGAACTCTTGACCAAGGGCAAGGCCTGGTTTGAAGAGCTTGCTGCTTTATGGAAGGGCGAGTTCTGGGTCAATCCATTTGCATTCGGAACGGGAGAAGTTTTCTTTGCCGATGGCAAAGAAGTCAAGCTGGGTTCTACAATGGTTAGGTTTTCACCACCACTTTTCCATGGAGTTGAACTTGACCAGCTAGGATGGGTAATCGGCATGGTTTTGAAATGCCAGGGAGCGAAAATACTCTACAGTTCCGATTTGCAGGGGCCTATCATCGAAGATTATGCCGATTGGATTGTAAAGGAAAATCCAGATATCCTTATCTTGGACGGTCCAGCAACCTATCTCTTGGGCTATATGCTAAATCAGGCAAACTTCAGGCGCACGATTCTTAATCTAAACTCTATCCTTCAAAATACCAGCACTCAAATCATAATTTGTGACCATCACCTTCCCAGGGATATACACTTTAAAGAAAGGATGGCGAAGGTTTATGATATGGCAAAGGAGAAGGGGAAAACTTTCATAACTGCTGCCGAATGGCTTGGGTTAGAAACCCCTATGGGTGAATCAAGATGAACTGGCTGGATATAGTTATTATAGCTACTGCTGTCATAGTTGGCTTTGTAGGCCTGTGGAGAGGAGCCGTCAGGACAGCATTTGGTATTGCAGGATTAATAGGAGGCATAGCGTTGGCCGGGCATTATTATGGCTGGCTTGCCGCTGCGCTTTTCCCTGATGGGGCTGTTTGGACGAAAATAGCTGCGTATGCCATTATTCTGATAGCCACTTTGATTGCAGCCAGCGTAGTTGGCTTGGCCATATCCAGGCTGGTTCATATTACAATGCTTGGCTGGCTTGATAGGCTCATTGGCTTCATCCTTGGAGCTGGTATAGGTAGCATGCTGTGGGCTGCTGTTCTTGCCATCATTAGTAAATATTTGCCAAGCGTAGAAGGAGCAATATCCCAGTCCGCGGTGGCAAAATTTTTGATGGAGCAATTTCCTTTATTGCTGGCCCTTCTCCCGGAAGAATTCGATGTTATACGGGACTTCTTTTCATCCTCTGGACAGGTCTATTAAAAGCAGCCAGCAAGATTATGTTTTCACCCTTATCTTAATTCTCCGCCGTCAGGGGGTGGGCATTACGATTTTGTTCTTCCTTTGAAATTTTCGACTCAACTTCAGAATGGTAATAGATTTAAGGGAGACAAGGGAATGGCGCTTAGTCCTTCAGGAGTTCATCTAGAACCTTGTTGAATTCCTTTTTAGGTTTGTATCCCAGGATTTGATGAACGGGCTGGCTGTCCTTAAATATGAGCAGTGTGGGAATAGCTGCTATGCCATATTTAGTAGCTATGGAGCTGTTATCCTCCACGTTGACTTTAGCGAAGTTCACCTTGCCAGTGTACTCCTTAGCCAGTTCCTCCAAAATAGGGGCAGCAGCTAAGCAGGGAACACACCACTCTGCCCAGAAGTCTACTAAAACTGGCAATTTAGATTCTAAGACAGTCTTGCGGAAGTGGTCCTCGTCTGTCATCGATTGTATCATAGCTCAACTCCACATAGTTTAAGTTGTCACGTTTAAAGAGAAGAATTCAATAGCATTCTTTGTGGTCAGCTCAGCAATTATAGATTCATCTGTCCCTTTGAGCCAAGCGGTGGCCTTCAAACTCCTTAGAACATCGGTTGGCTTGGATTCATATTTTGATTCCAGACCATAAGTGACGGGGCAATCTGTTTCCAAGAGTAGCCTATCAAGAGGTGTTTCCTTGATAGCTCTTCTATGTTCTTCATGGTATTCAGTGGCTGGCGTAGCGGAAATGAAATAGCCAGCGTCAATTATGTTTCTGAGAACGCTGGAAAACCCGGTAAACCAATGGAAAACAGCTTTGCCTACTTCAGCATCTTTAACTGACTGAAACGAATCTTTCCAGGCGTATCTGCTGTGGATTATTGCTGGCTTAGCATATTTTTTAGCTAAATCTAGAAGACGTCTCAGAACTTCCTTCTGCCACTCCTTCGATGCAGCTCCAACCAATTTTTTATGATAGTCTAAGCCTATTTCACCGATAGCAACTGCCGTGGTAATATTTTGCTCGATGAACCGCAAATTCTCGTCTATCTGGTGAGATTCGAGATTGGCTAGCCTCCAAGGATGTAATCCTAAGGCAGGATAGACAAAGGGATAATGTTTTTGTGATATTTCCAATATTTTCACATTCGATTGGTAATCTGAACCTACAGCTACTATGGCGATAACACCATTCCGTTGAGCTTCTTGGAGCATCAAATCGACACTTTGCAGTTCATCCAGGTGAGCGTGAGTATCGATGAGCTTGTGCACTAGATTTTCTTCTCGGCGAGCATGCCTTTGTACAACTCAAGGCCCCTTTCCGTTGGTTTGTAACCGTAAAGGGAAAACTCTCCTCGCTCCTTAGTAACCAAATTTGCTGATGTCAATGCTCTCAGCATTGCCTCACCAAAGTAACCCATCAAATTGAGATGATGATCCGGCACAGCCCTATTAGTTGCTTCATATTCCTTGCAAATACCGCCCAGAAGTCTTGCCGGCCCTTCCTCTAGATTTTGGAAAAGAGCCTGCATAGTTTCAGTCTTCTTGATTTCGATTACGAAGTCTTCAAAAGTAGCCATTGACTTAGCTTCTGACTTTCACGATAACATAGAGGTCGCCAGGCGGATCTCCTTTTAATCCCATTCCTTTCAACTTTATTCTTGTTTGCTCTGTAATTCCCGCTGGCACTTTGACCACAAGGTTTTTCCTCTCTTTGCCTCTCTTATATTTTATTCCTTTTTCGCCCCCGGCGGCAGCTTCCTTCTGAGAGAGGGCGATTTCATGATATAAATCTTCTCCGACATGTTGGCCAGAAGGGAGCTCAACCCCCATCATTTTTGTAAGGGTAAATTTCACTAGCTTGTCTGCAAGCCTTGACAATAAGGGTAGCTTGTATTCTTTGGGGGGGGATGAGGGAAACTGCCATTCTCCCATTGGCTTAGTGGAGAAAGCGAAGGTGAATCCTCTGCCCCCAAAGAACATATTATTCACAAATTTCTCGTCGTACCTTAACCCAAGCTCTTGAAACATCCTTGCTAATTCTTGAGATAAATTTGGGTTGGTAAATGCGCCCCGGAATACCTGTTCCTGGCTGTAATATCCTCCAGCGTACTGAGGGCCATGTTTAAATCCAACTTGCCGCATCCTGTCATATTCTTGCCTTTTGCCTTGGTCACCCAATATAACGTATGCCTCATTGACTTCCTTGAACCTTTCCTCAGCCCACTTCTCATTTTCTGGGTTTTTATCTGGGTGATATTTCATGGCAAGTCTTCTGAAGGCATGCTTTATCTCTTCTTGACTGGCCCCTTCAGACACAGCAAGAATAGAGTAGTAATCTTTCGGCTCACTATACATTTGCTTTGAGGATAGCAGAGTTACTTAATTATTGGTAACTTGCCCAATTAAGTCTAGTAATCTCGCCCCCTGCGCAATAGAATCATCATAATGGAAGCTGAGTTGTGGAATACATTTCAGTTTTAAACGCGATGCCAGTTCCTTGCGCAGGAATCCTGAAGCGGTGTTGAAGCCTGTTAACATGTCTTTCTTACTCGCTTCGTTTCCCAGAATGCTAACATATACCTTAGCATACTTGAAATCGGGTGAAAGTGAAACCCCTGTTACTGAAATAAGTGCACTCAGCCGAGGGTCATTGACCTGGCGTTCGAGTAATCCGCTGATTTCCCGCTGGATAAGTTTGCTCGTTCGTTCATTTCGCCTAATCATTTAGATCTTCTTATAAATTCTTCGCTTTAGTTCGTTCGTTCCTTTCGGTAAAGCTCGATAACATCGCCAACCTGGAAGTTAAGGAACCCGTCTATCCCCACCCCACATTCGAGGCCGGCGGGAACTTCAGTGACGCTATCTTTAAAACGCCTTAAGCTGGATATTCGAGATTCATGAATAACCTTATGTTGGCGCAATATTTTAGCTTGAGCATCTCTCCATATCTTGCCTTCCATGACATAAGCTCCTGCCACTTGGCCTTTCCCGCTAGAGAAGACAGCTCTTATCTCAGCACGTCCACTAAGAATTTCCGTATAGGTTGGCTCAAGCATCCCTTTCAACGTCTTATCTATGTCTTCTATTAGCTTGTA
>JAFGBN010000082.1 GCA_016933195.1 Dehalococcoidia bacterium
TCAACTTATGGTGCCTTCTGGATGGCTTTAGCAGGCATCTACTTAGGGATGCATTTCGGCATCATGGATATCACCACAACCGATATCGGTTGGTTCCTGGTGACCTTTACCCTTATTACCTGTATCTATATGATAGCTTCATTTAGAGCTAATTGGGCGCTTTCCCTTCTCTTTTTCACACTTCTCCTCGGTCTCATCTTTCTTGACATAAGCCATCTAGGTGGCCCAGCAGTTTTCACCAAGGTAGCCGCTGTGGATCTAATCATTTGCGGCCTTACCGCCTGGTACGTTATGGCCCATATTGTCCTGACCCAATTCGGGTGGGCCCTACCTATAGGCAAAGGATGGCTGGCTAAGTAGCGATTTACGATACTTTCCTGCAGGAACAATTAGCAGCTTTAGCTTGAAGGGAATTCCTAAGAGGTTTATCTCTTGGTCAGTATTCCTTCAAGCACTTTCATCCACCTGTTTCCCAGCTGCCGGGTATCCAACCTTATCTGTGTAGCACCTACCCTGACTGCCCCATCGTAACTCTCCCCCAAGGATAACCTGTCCATTCTTTGGGGCTTTATCACAATATACTTTCCCTGCACAGAGATTGAGCTTATTAGGGCTCCAGTAGCCAGAACCTTGACCTTCACCACATAGAGAAGGTTTCTCAACGGCTGGGGTAAGGCGCCGAATCTATCCCTGAGCTCCTGAGCTATGCTCTCTATTTCTTCGGCTGTCTCTACAGTTGCCAGCCTGCGGTAAAATTGTAATCGTGTGTTTAGATTTGGTAGATATTCCTCCGGTATATGAGCAGTCAGAGGCAAGGCTATGCCAGGGGCTTGCTTCGCTTCGCTTGCAATGACACCTCTCCTGGCTCCACCTGCCTGTCTCGCCTTCAATTCCTCCACCACCTCAGCCAGTAACTGACAATAAAGATTAAAGCCTATGGCGGCTATATGCCCGCTTTGTTTGACGCCCAGAAGGTTCCCCGCTCCCCGAATCTCTAAGTCCCTCATAGCGATGCTGAATCCAGCACCTAGCTCTGTAGCTTCACAGATAGTCTCCAGCCTCTTATAAGCTTGAGGAGTCAGCTGTTTACCTTTGTCAAAAAAGAAATAAGCATAAGCTTGATTAATACCACGACCTATCCTGCCCCTTAGCTGGTAGAGTTGAGCTAAACCAAATTTGTCAGCCTGGTCGACAATAAGAGTGTTAACGTTAGGCATATCCAACCCCAGCTGGATAATGACAGTAGTTACCAGAATATCATGGCTGCCTGCAATAAAATCAGCCATAACTTTCTCCAGCTCCTCTTCGGGCATTCGTCCGTGAGCTATAGCTAATCTGGCCTCAGGCACCAGGGCTTGTAACTTGCTTGCTGCCAGAGCAATGCTCTGAATCCTGTTGTGGACGAAAAAGGCCTGCCCGTTCCTCTCCAGTTCACGAAGCATTGCTTGCCTGAGCAAGTCGTCATTATAGGCTCCGATGTAAGTCTTGATGGACAGGCGTTCTTCAGGAGGTGTTTCCATGATACTCATGTCTCTGAGCCCACTTAAAGACATATGAAGAGTGCGGGGAATAGGAGTAGCGCTAAGAGCAAGGGTATCCACCTCTTTTTTCATTTGCTTAAGCCTTTCCTTTTGCACCACACCAAAGCGTTGTTCTTCGTCAATTATCACTATCCCCAGGTCTTTGAATGTGACATCTCTTTGCAATAGTCGATGAGTACCAATGCATATGTCTACATTGCCATTGGCCAAGTCTTTAAGGATTCCCTCTTCCTTTTCCAGAGAGCAGAAGCGGCTCAGCATTTCCACCCTCAAAGGGAAAGTTTGTAACCTTTCTTTGAAGGTGGTGAAATGTTGCTGAGCTAGCAAAGTGGTAGGAACCAGTATAGCCACTTGTTTATTATCCATAACTGCTTTAAAGGCAGCACGCAGGGCTATCTCTGTTTTACCATAGCCTACATCCCCACAGATGAGTCGGTCCATTGGCTTTGGCCTTTCCATATCCTCTTTAACGGCTATAATTGCCTCTAGTTGGTCTGGTGTTTCCATATAGGGAAATGACGCCTCCAGTTCCTGTTGCCATAATGTGTCAGGGGAGAAGGCAGAACCAGGGGCTACTTCCCTGGCAGCGTAAAGGCCAAGAAGCTCCTGCGCGATATCAGCCACTGACTCTTTCACCCTTTTCTTCGTTTTTTCCCATTCCTGAGTTCCCAGGCGGCTCAAATGCGGCTGCTGGTCACTGGCACCAATATAGCGGCTGACGCGCTCTATTTGTTCGGTAGGCACGTAAAGCCTGTCATTTCCGCCGTATTCCAAAATGAGGTACTCTCGTTCGATTCCATCGGTGGTCATCCTGGTTAAGCCATTAAATCTGCCGATGCCATGGTCAACATGGACTACATAATTGCCGGGTGTTAGCTGGGGGAGGAGCCATTGGCGACCTAGTGGCGTCTTTTTGCTCGGGCGCGCCTGCTTCACAAAACCAAAGAGTTCGGCATCGGTGATTACACTTAAAACACCCCTTATCTCCCAGCCTTCGACCAGTGAACCCTGAAGCACGGTGATTGAATTGGGTGGAGGTATCTGCTCTATCTGCGACGTGGGAGAAACATGAATACCTTCTTCCTGAAGGAGTTCAGCCAAACGATTTGCCTGATGGCTAACTATGAGCAAGCGTTGTCTTTGTTTCATCATTTGCCTAGCTGCTTTGAGGAACCCCTCCAGTCTACCTCCATAGCCCTGGGGAGGAGTGAAGGGCAGGGCCTGCTGGTCAATGGTATCCCATGATTCTAACGCCAGATGCTGCCTTGCCCTTATGCTTGGCTCTAATTCTTCCCAGGTAAAATAAGGAAGGGGAAAGCCCCGGGGTAATTCGCCATGCTCCAGCTTGACGTTTCTGCGCTCTCGGCTCTGGGCATATATTCTCTGGACAGCGGCTTCGATTTCCTCAGGGACATCGAGAATAATAAGAGCGTTATCATCCAGGTAATCAAAGA